>NZ_JBHVYO010000014.1:67897-120638 GCF_042880655.1 Streptomyces sp. NPDC058295 | reverse complement strand
GTACGCACAGCACAGCACAGCACAGCACAGCACAGCACAGCACCGCACCTACAGAGCGGACCCCGCAGACTGAACCCGCCCCACCCAGCGGAGCGTCACGCGTCGAGAGACGTCATGACGTGCTTGATGCGCGTGTAGTCGTCGAAGCCGTAGCCGGACAGGTCCTTGCCGTAGCCGGACTTCTTGAAGCCGCCGTGGGGCATCTCGGCGACCAGCGGGATGTGGGTGTTGATCCACACGCAGCCGAAGTCGAGCTTCTTGGACATCCGCATCGCACGGCCGTGGTCCTTGGTCCACACCGAGGAGGCGAGGGCGTAGTCGACGCCGTTGGCCCACTCGACCGCCTGGTCCTCGTCCGTGAACGACTGGACGGTGATGACCGGCCCGAAGACCTCGTTCTGGATGATCTCGTCGTCCTGCTTCAGCCCGGAGACGACGGTCGCGGCGTAGAAGTAGCCCTTGTCGCCGACCCGCTGTCCGCCGGCCTCGACCTTGGCGTGGGCGGGCAGCCGCTCGATGAAGCCGGTGACCTGCTGCAGCTGGTTGGGGTTGTTCAGCGGGCCGAAGAGCACGTCCTCGTCGTCCGGCTGCCCGGTCTTCGCCTCCGCCGCGGCCTTCGCGAGCGCGGCCACGAACTCGTCGTGGATGCCCTCCTGGACGAGGACGCGGGTGGCCGCCGTACAGTCCTGGCCGGCGTTGAAGAAGCCCGCCACGGAGATGTCCTCGGCGGCCTTGGCGATGGCCGCACTGTCGAGGTCCCCGAACACGACGACCGGCGCCTTGCCGCCCAGCTCCAGGTGGACGCGCTTGAGGTCCTTGGACGCCGACTCGGCGACCGACATGCCCGCGCGCACGGAACCGGTGATGGAGGCCATCGCCGGGGTCGGGTGCTCGACCATCAGCCGGCCGGTGTCACGGTCGCCGGTGACGACGTTGAAGACGCCCTTGGGCAGGATCGCACCGATGATCTCGGCGATCAGGACGGTGGAGGCCGGCGTGGTGTCGGACGGCTTGAGCACCACCGTGTTGCCGGCCGCGATCGCCGGGGCGAACTTCCACACGGCCATCATCATCGGGTAGTTCCACGGCGCGACCTGCGCGCAGACGCCGACCGGCTCACGGCGGACGATGGAGGTGAGGCCCTCCATGTACTCGCCCGCGCTGCGCCCCTCCAGCATCCGGGCCGCGCCCGCGAAGAAGCGGATCTGGTCGACCATGGGAGGGATCTCCTCGGAGCGGGTCAGCCCGATCGGCTTGCCCGTGTTCTCCACCTCGGCCGCGATGAGTTCCTCGGCCCGCTCCTCGAACGCGTCCGCGATCTTCAGCAGGGCCTTCTGACGCTCGGCGGGCGTCGTGTCGCGCCAGCCCGGGAACGCCTCGGCGGCGGCGGCCATCGCGGCGTCGACGTCCGCGGGACCGGACAGCGGCGCCGTCGCGTACGCCTCGCCGGTCACGGGGTTGACCACTTCGGTGGTCCGTCCGTCGGCGGCGTCCCGGAACTCGCCGGCGATGTAGTTGCGTAGCTTGCGCAGCCGTCCCAGCTCGGTGCTCACTGCCGGCCCTCCAGGTTCGGTGTCCATTGACTGAGACACCCACACTAATCCTTGCCCCGACGTTTTCAACACCCCTGATCCCGTCGCGGCTGCGGAATCCGCAGATCTCCGTTACGTAAACAACGAATTTCATCGCCTCGGCCTTGCGGAACGGTCGAGACGTCGTGCACAGTGAGGCCGTGGCCAGTCGAAGCGCAGAGCACAGGGACTCCCGCGAGTCCAGGAACGGCAGCACCCCTCACCTGGATGCCGTCAGCCTCGCCATCATCCAGCAGCTCCAGGAGGACGGCCGACGGCCGTACGCCGCGATCGGCAAGGCCGTCGGCCTCTCCGAGGCGGCCGTGCGCCAGCGCGTCCAGAAGCTGCTCGACCAGGGCGTGATGCAGATCGTCGCCGTCACGGACCCGCTCACCGTGGGCTTCCGGCGGCAGGCGATGGTCGGGATCAACGTCGAGGGCGATGTCGAGTCCATCGCGGAAGCGCTGACCGACATGGCGGAAGTCGAGTACGTGGTGATGACCGCCGGCTCGTACGACATCCTCGCCGAGATCGTCTGCGAGGACGACGACCACCTGCTGGACGTCATCAACAAACGCATCCGTGCCCTGCCGGGCGTGCGCTCGACCGAGAGCTTCGTCTACCTGAAGCTGAAGAAGCAGACCTACATGTGGGGAACCCGATAATCGTGAGGACCCGATAACCGTGAGCACCAAGGACCTCAGCCGCACCGCGTACGACCACCTGTGGATGCACTTCACCCGCATGTCCTCGTACGAGAACTCCCCCGTCCCGACCATCGTCCGGGGCGAGGGCACCTACATCTACGACGACAAGGGCAAGCGCTACCTCGACGGTCTCGCGGGCCTGTTCGTGGTCCAGGCCGGCCACGGCCGGGTGGAGCTCGCGGAGGCGGCGTTCAAGCAGGCGCAGGAGCTGGCGTTCTTCCCGGTGTGGTCCTACGCCCACCCGAAGGCCGTGGAGCTCGCCGAGCGCCTCGCGGACCACGCGCCCGGCGATCTGAACAAGGTCTTCTTCACCACCGGCGGCGGCGAGGCCGTCGAGACCGCCTGGAAGCTCGCCAAGCAGTACTTCAAGCTCACCGGCAAGCCGACCAAGTACAAGGTCATCTCCCGCGCCGTCGCCTACCACGGCACCCCGCAGGGCGCCCTGTCGATCACCGGCCTGCCGGCCCTGAAGGCCCCCTTCGAGCCGCTGGTGCCGGGCGCGCACAAGGTGCCGAACACCAACATCTACCGCGCCCCGATCCACGGCGACGACCCGGAGGCCTACGGCCGCTGGGCCGCCGACCAGATCGAGCAGGAGATCCTCTTCGAGGGCCCGGACACGGTCGCCGCGGTCTTCCTGGAGCCGGTCCAGAACGCGGGCGGCTGCTTCCCGCCCCCGCCCGGCTACTTCCAGCGCGTGCGCGAGATCTGCGACCAGTACGACGTCCTGCTGGTCTCGGACGAGGTCATCTGCGCCTTCGGCCGCCTGGGCACGATGTTCGCCTGCGACAAGTTCGACTACGTCCCGGACATGATCACCTGCGCCAAGGGCATGACCTCGGGCTACTCCCCGATCGGCGCCTGCATCATCTCCGACCGGCTGGCCGAGCCGTTCTACAAGGGCGACAACACCTTCCTGCACGGCTACACCTTCGGCGGCCACCCGGTCTCCGCGGCGGTCGGCCTCGCCAACCTCGACCTGTTCGAGCGCGAGAACCTCACCCAGCACGTGCTCGACAACGAGGGCGCGTTCCGCTCGACCCTGGAGAAGCTGTACGACCTGCCGATCGTCGGCGACGTCCGCGGCAACGGCTTCTTCTACGGCATCGAGCTGGTGAAGGACAAGCACACCAAGGAGTCCTTCAACGACGAGGAGACCGAGCGCGTCCTGTACGGCTTCCTCTCCAAGGCGCTGTACGACAACGGCCTGTACTGCCGTGCCGACGACCGCGGCGACCCGGTCGTCCAGCTCGCCCCGCCGCTGATCTCCAACCAGGAGACCTTCGACGAGATCGAGCAGATCCTGCGCGCGACGCTGACGGAGGCGTGGACGAAGCTCTGATCGGCAGCGACCGCGGAGTGACCGTCAGCCTGATCAGCTGATCAACACCGGCCCCGGTGTCGACCGTTCGAGTGAGAAACGGCGACCCGGGGCCGTGTGCTGTCCGGCCTTCCCCTCCTGGCTGCCTAGCGTGCGAGTGACCGATCGGCCCTGTCTTCGTTCCCCCGCACGGGGGATTGGCACGGGAACCACAGATCTGAACCGAGGTGTACGCCCATGGAGGCCCCGCCGGACAACGACGTGCTGTGGGCACGCTCCCTGTACTTCACGCACCGCGACGGCTCACCGGCGCTCGGCGGCGTCTCGCTGGGCGTGCGGGAGGGCGAGATCCTCGCCGTCAGCGGACCGCGCGGCAGCGGCAAGACGACCCTGCTGCACTGTCTGTCCGGCCTGGTGCCCGCCCAGCGCGGCGAGGTCTGGTTCAACAGCGTCCCCGTCCACACGATGGGCCCGATGGCCCGTGAACGGCTGCGTCGCAACCGCTTCGGCTGGATCGACCCGGCGCCGGTCCTCGTCCCCGAACTCAACGTCTGGGAGAACGCGGCGCTCCCCCTGATGCTGCGCGGCACCAGCCGCCGCCGGGCCAAGGCCGCCGCGCTGGAGTGGCTGGACCGCCTGGACATCGGCGACAGGTCCCGGAGCCGCCCGCACGAGCTCACCCAGGCCGAGCGCCAGCGGGTCTGCATCACGCGCGCCCTGGCCCCGGCTCCCTCGGTCCTCTTCGCGGACGAGCCGACGGCCCCCCTGCACCGCGCGGACCGGGCCCATGTCCTGCGCACGCTGACCTCGGCGGCCCGCTCCCACGGCATCACCGTGGTGCTGGCCACCCACGACCCGGAGACCGCCGCCCTCGCCGACCGCACGGTGCCGCTGATGGACGGGCGCCGGGTGAAGACGGTCCATCTGCCGCCGGTCACGGAGCCGGAAGGCCGGGGGGCCGCGTGCTCGCTCTCCGTCTGACGCGCAGCGCCCACCCCGCCGTCCAGCTCCGCCGCCTCCTGGTGGCGACGGCCTCGGCGGGCACCGGCTTCCTGCTCCTGTGCACCCTCGGCCGCGCTCTCACCCACCCCGAGGCCCCGGCCACCTCCGTGCTGCGCCTCGCCTGGTGCGCGGTCCCGCTGGCCGCGACGGTCTACTTCGCCCTGGCGGTGGCCCGCACCGACCCCGGCACCCGCCCGCGCCCCGGCCTGGCGGCCATCGGCCTGGGCCCGGCCCGCCTGATGGCCGTCTCGGCGATGACGACGGCCCTGTCGACGCTGCTCGGCTCCATGCTGGCCCTCCTGCTCTTCCTGCACCTGCGCGGCGATCTCACGGGCATGCCGTTCGACGGAGCGGCCGACGACTTCCTGGCCGCGAACCAGCCCCTCCCGTTGCCGGCGTCCCTGACCCTGCTGGCGCTGGTCCCGGTGACCTCGTCGCTCGCGGTGGCCCTGATGCTCCGCCCGAGGGACGCGCGCGTGGCGGCCCAGGCGGCGCCGGGCGTGTTCGGCCGGTTCGGCGCGTACGGCAGGACGGGGCCGGGCGACAGGTTCGGCGAGTACGGCCGCTTCGGGGCGAGGACGAGAAGCGGCCGGCCGCCTCGCCCGGCCACGGACGCCCACCCCGCCGAGGCGGCTCCCGACCCGGCGGCGAACGGCCGGCCCTCCCACCCGGCTGCGGACGGCGGCCCCGCCGCGACGGCCGACCCGGCGGCGAACGGCATCCCGGCGGCACCGGGCACCACCACCCTGCCCCCGACGCCGGCCTCGGCACCGACCCCGGTCGACGGCACGGCGGAGGCTTCCGCCGACGGCACCCCTGAGGCAGGGGCAGCGACGCAGACACCGCCCCGGACACACCAGACACCAACGCGTCCGCCCCACCCCACCGCCCTCCCCTGGGGGATGGCCCTCCTCGCCGCCGGCCTGGCCGTGGAGGCGTACGCGAACCGCACCGCGAACCCCAGCACCCTTCCGCTCCCCGGCGGCCTCCCCACCGGGCCCGCCGCGGTCCTCGTCGGCTGGACCCTGACCGCCGTGGGACTCGCCCTCGCCGGCCCGGGCCTCACCCACCTCTGCGGCCGGCTGCTGCAATCGGCCCGTCCCGGCGCCCTCCGTCTTCTCGCGGGCCGCGGCCTGATGCAGGAGGCGGCCCGCATCGGACGGCCGCTCGGCGTGGTCTGCGCGGTGGCGTCCGGCGCGTACACGATGGCCGCGCTGTACGACCCGGCCGATCCCGCCTTCGGCCCGCTCACCACCCTCGGCGCCCTGGTCGTGGCGGGCTGCGCGGTCGCCACGCTCCTGACCGCGGCCGTGGAGGCGCGGCAGGTCCGCGCCGACACCACCGCCGCCCTGCTCCGCCTCGGCGCCCCGGCCAAGACGCTGCGCAGCGCCGCCGCCCTGCGCAGCGGCGCCCTGCTCGCCCTCTTCGTCCCGCTCACCCTGATCGTGGCCGAACTGGCGGCCCTCCCGCTGACCCGCTGAGGCCGCACCCGAAAAAGATCCCCGCCCCGCGATGAGTTCCGCACGGCCCCTCGGTCTACCCCACCGAACGCCACACACCAGCAACGCGAATCCCCTGGGAGAGACCCGATGACCACCCCGGCCTACCAGCAGATGATCTTCGTGAACCTGCCCGTGAACGACCTCGGCGCCTCGAAGAAGTTCTTCACGGAGCTCGGCTACACGATCAACCCGCAGTTCAGCGACGACAACGCGGCCTCCGTGGTGATCAGCGACACGATCGTCGCGATGCTGCTCACCAAGCCGTTCTACTCGACCTTCACCAAGAAGGAGATCGCGGACGCCTCGAAGACCAGCGAGGTCCTGATCGCCCTGAGCGCACAGAGCCGCGAGAAGGTCGACGAGCTCGTCGACAGGGCGCTCGCGCTGGGCGGTTCGCCGAGCGGCGAGACGCAGGACATGGGCTTCATGTACGGCCGTTCGTTCGACGACCTCGACGGCCACACCTGGGAGGTCGTGTGGATGGACCCGTCGGCCATCGAGAGCTGACCCACCGCTCGTCCGGCGCTGCCTAGCATGGGCGGGTGCATCCGACGACACCCGCCCAGCCGTTCGACGGCTCCCACGACCGTGAGATCGAGTCCCTCGCCGAGTTCGACGAGGTGGTCGCCGCCCACGGCACGCTCTCCCACTTCCGCGTCCAGTCCGTCGACCTGACGGCCCGTACGGACGCGCTCCTCGCCCTGGACACCTCGGGCGCCGTCTTCCTCGGCTGCCCGATGGAGCCGGCGGCGGCCACGAAGTCCCGCGCCTCCGACGCCCTGGTCTTCCCGCCGGTACCGGGTCTGCCGTTCGACCCGTACCGCGGTTTCGTCTACTCCCCCGACGAGTTGTTCGCGTCCCTGGACGAGGGCTACGAGGCGACCCCGGACGCCCTCACGTACGCGTGGTTCCAGCGTACGAAGGCGGACGGCGACATATTCGGCTCGATGCTCCGCTCGATCCACGACGACGCCGTCTCCGACGCGCTCGACGAACTCCTCGTCGGGGAGCGCGTGGTGGGGGTCATGGGCGGCCACGCCATGGCGCGCGGTACGCAGGCCTACGCCGGGGCGGCCCGGCTCGGCCGTGAACTCGCCCGCGCCGGGCTCATGGTGGCGACCGGTGGCGGACCCGGCGCGATGGAGGCGGCGAACCTCGGCGCGTACGCGGCGCCCTTCGACGGCGCGATGCTCACGGACGCGCTCCGGCTCCTCGCCAAGGTACCGACGTTCACGCCCTCGATCACCGACTGGGCGAAGGCGGCCTTCGAGGTGCGGGCCGCCTGGCCGGGCGGCGGCCCCTCGGTGGGCATCCCCACCTGGTTCTACGGCCATGAGCCGCCGAACCCGTTCGCCGCGCACCTCGCCAAGTACTTCTCCAACGCCACCCGCGAGGACGGTCTGTTGGCCCGCTGCACCGCGGGGGTGGTGTTCCTGCCGGGCGCCGCCGGGACCGTCCAGGAGATCTTCGACAACGCGACGCCCAACTACTACGGGTCGCGGGGCGAGCCGACGCCGATGGTGCTGGTGGACCGGGAGCACTGGACTCAACGGCTGCCCGCCTGGCCGCTCTTGCGGTCCCTCGCCCGGGAGCGGTCGATGGAGTCCCGAATCGCCCTCGTTGACCGGATCGAGGAGGCTCCGGAGGCGTTGAAACGTCTCGGTGGTTAATAAGCGGGCAAAGCCAGCCGCTGGGAAGGGTCCCCGCATTGACACTTCTTATGGAACGCTTATAGACCTGTGAGTCTGCTGGGGATGGTGACGCACTCGGCTCACCGGGGGCGCCATCTTCCCCTCCACCCCCCGCAGTTGCGCTTCCCGTAAAGGACAAACGTGTCCCTTTCCCGCCGTACCGCCGCCCGTTCGGTGCGCATGCTCGGTGTCACCGCCGCCTCCGCCGCCCTGGCGCTCAGCGCCGCCGGCACCGCGCTGGCCTGCGACATCAGCGAGTTCTCCGCCTCTGCCGCCTGTGACGGCGCCAAGGGTGTCATCACCGTCACCGACAAGGACCCCACGGGCGTCCCGGCCGAGATCACCGTCTTCCTCGAGAACAACGGCGGCGACCTGAGGCAGGTCGGTGTGGCCCAGACCGTCAAGGGTTCGGCCGCCGGCGTGACCGTCTCCTTCGCCGAGACCTGGGAGCCGAACGCCGAGTACCGGATCCACGTCAAGGCCGTCAAGGGCAAGAAGATCCTGGTCGACAAGGACATACCCGGCAACCTGACCACCCCGTCCAAGGCCTGCGAGGCCGAGGACACGTCCACCCCGTCCACCACCCCCTCCACCTCCCCGTCCTCGACGCCGTCGGACAGCACGACCACTCCGCCGCCGGCCGAGACGATCACCCCGTCCCCGTCCGCCTCGGCGAGCGACGGCGCCGCGCCCGCGCCCTCCGTGAGCAACGTCCCGTCGGCCGCGGTCCAGGAGTCCAACCTGGCCGAGACCGGCGCCGGCTCCAACACCGGTCTGATCGTCGGCATCGCGGCGGTCCTGGTCGCCGTCGGCGGTGGCGCGGTGTTCTTCGGTATGCGACGCCGCGGCTCCGGCAACCGCTGACCCGCACGACCGGCCGGCCCGCCGGACGCACCTGTGTGGCCCGCCCCTGTTCCGGGGGCGGGCCACCCGCATGCCAGGCTCCCGCCGGGGAGGGCAGGTCAGTCCAGTACGACGGTCTCGGTCGCGTCGAAGGACACTCCCACCACGCCCCCGACCTCCGGCGCGTCCCGCAGCGTGCACGCCGCCTCCAGCCTCGGTGCGCCCTGCGGCTGGAGGTGCACGGCGACATGGGTGCCACGGAAGGTGCGGGCGGTGACCGTGCAGCGCAGTCCCTCGTCCGCGCCCACCAGGCGCACCCCGGCGGGCCGGACCAGCAGCGTGCGCGCGCCCTGCGCCGACCCGGACGGCACCGGCACCTTGCCCCACGGCGTGACCGCGGCCTCCTCTGTGACGGTCGCCTCCACCACGTTGTCGAAACCGAGGAAACGCGCCACGAACGCGTCCGCCGGCCGCTGCCACACCTCGAGAGGCGTACCGGACTGGGCGATCCGCCCGTCCCGCATCACCACGACCCGGTCGGCGAGCGCGAACGCCTCACCCTGGTCGTGCGTGACCGCCAGCACGGTCGTCCCCAACCGGCCGAACAGCTCCCGGAGTTCGACGACCAGGCGCTCCCGCAGCGATCGGTCGAGCTGGCCGAGCGGCTCGTCGAGCATCAGCAGCCGGGGGCGCGGCGCGAGGGCCCGGGCCAGCGCCACCCGCTGCTGTTCCCCGCCGGAGAGCGCGGCCACCGCACGGCCCGCCGCGCCCGGAAGCCCGACCAGTTCGAGCAACTCCGCCACCCGCTCGCCCTGTCGGACCCTGGGCATGCCGTGCATCCGCAGCCCGAAGGCGACGTTGCCGCCCACGTCCCGCTGCGGGAACAGCTGATGGTCCTGGAACATCAGGCCGAGCTCCCGCTTGTGCGCGGGCACCCCCGCCTGGTCACGTCCGCCGAGCAGCACCCGCCCGGCGTCCAGCGGTTGGAGCCCGGCCACCGCCCGCAGCAACGTCGACTTGCCGCTGCCGCTCGGCCCCAGCACACACACCACCTCGTGCTCGGCCACCGCGAGGTCGACAGCGTCGAGCACGGGCCGCCCACCGAACCGCACGGTGGCACGCTCCAGTTCCAGCAGCATCTACAACTCCCCCGTCCGGTCGGTCCGCAGTCGCTCCAGCACCAGCAGCGCCACCACGCACACCACCATCAGAATCGTCGAAAGGGCCATCGCCTGGCCGTAGTTCAGCTCGCCGGCCCGCCCGAGCAACCGCGCCACGGCGACCGGCAGCGTCGGGTTGTCGGGGCGCGCGATGAACACCGTCGCCCCGAACTCCCCCAGCGACACCGCGAAGGCGAACCCGGCCGCGACGAGCAGCGCCCGCCACACCATCGGCAGGTCGACCTCCCGCCACACCCGCCAGGGCGACGCCCCGAGCACGGCCGCCGCCTCGCGCAGCCGCTGGTCCACCGCCCGCAGCACCGGCAGCATGGTCCGTACGACGAACGGGATGCCGACCAGCGCCTGCGCGAGCGGCACCAGGATCCACGTACCGCGCAGATCCAGCGGAGGCTCGTCGAGCGCGATCAGGAACCCGAAGCCGACGGTCACCGCGGAGACGCCCAGCGGCAGCATCAGCAGCGCGTCGAAGCCGCGGACCAGCCGTCCGGCGTCCCGGCGGGTGAGCGCGGCCGCGGCGAGCCCGCCGACGGCCACGGCGATCGCCGTCGCGGTGACGGCGTACTGCAGCGAGTTGCCGATCGCGTCGATCGGCGGGACCAGGAAGACATTGCCGTCCTCGCTGGTCAACGCCCGGTAGTAGGCGAAGTCGGGCGCGTCGAGCGAGCGCTGCGCCAGCACCGCCAGCGGCAGCACCAGCAGCACGGCGATGGTGCCGAGCACTCCGGCAAGCAGCGCCCACTGCCCGGCGCCGCGCGGCCGGCGTGCCGTCACCGACGCGTCCACCAGCCGCAGCGCGGTCTCGCGCCTGCGTACGGTCCGGGCGTGCACCGCGAGGATCGCGCCGACGGCCAGGAACTGGACGATCGTCAGGACGGCGGCCGTGGACAGGTCGAAGATCTCGGAGGTCTGCCGGTAGATCTCCACCTCGAGGGTGGAGAAGGTGGGGCCGCCGAGGATCTGCACCACGCCGAAGGAGGTGAAGGTGAAGAGGAAGACCATCAGCGTGGCGGCCGCGACGGCGGGCCCCAGGGCGGGCAGGGTCACCGTGCGCCACGCCGTCAGCCGGGACGCGCCGAGCATCCGCGCCGCTTCCTCCTGCCGCGGGTCGAGCTGCGACCACAGCCCGCCCACCGTCCGTACGACGACCGCGTAGTTGAAGAAGACGTGCGCCAGCAGGATCGCCCACACCGTGGTGTCCAGCCGTACGCCCCACAGATCGTCGAGCAGCCCACCGCGTCCGACGAGCGCCAGGAACGCCGTGCCGACGACGACCGTCGGCAGCACGAACGGGACGGTGACGACGGCGCGCAGCACCTGCTTGCCCGGGAACTCCAGGCGGGCGAAGACATACGCGGCGGGCAGCGCGACCAGGAGGGTCAGCGCGGTCGAGGCCAGCGCCTGCCAGGTGGTGAACCACAGGACGTGCCGGATGTCGGACTGCGCGAGCACGTCCCACAGCCGCCCGAAGCGCCAGCCCCCGTCGGAGCCGAGTCCCCGGGCGACGATCGCGGCGACCGGGTAGGCGAAGAAGACCGCGAAGAACGCGACGGGCACGGCCATGAGTCCGAGCCGCGCCGCGTTCCCCGCGCGGGCCGCGCGTCCGGTCACTTCAGTACGAGCGAGGTCCATGACTTGACCCAGTCGTCACGGTTGTCGGCGATCTTCGCCGGGTCCAGCGTCTCGGGGTCCTTCGCCTGCGGCCCGAACTGCGTGAACTCCGCCGGGACCGCGGCCCCCTGGCGCACCGGGTAGACGAACATGTTGAGCGGCATGTCCTGCTGGAACTCCGCGGTGAGCAGGAAGTCGAGCAGCGCCTTGCCGCCCTCGGGGTTGGCGGCGTTGCTCAGCAGACCCGCGTACTCGACCTGGCGGAAGCAGGTGCCGGCGGAGACTCCGGTCGGGGCGGTGGTCGGCTTCGGGTCGCCGTAGATCACCTCGGCGGGCGGCGAGGAGGCGTACGAGACGACGAGCGGCCGGTCGGCCCCCGCCTTCTTTCCGCCCGCAGAGCCGGAGAACTCCTCGTTGTAGGCCTGCTCCCAGCCGTCGACCACCTTCACGCCGTTGGCCTTGAGCTTCTTCCAGTAGTCCGCCCAGCCCTCGTCGCCGTACTTCGCGGCGGTCCCGAGGAGGAATCCCAGCCCCGGGGAGGAGGTGGCGGCGTTCTCGGTGACCAGCAGGTTCTTGTACGCGGGCTTCAGCAGGTCGTCGAAGGAGGCGGGCGGGGTCAGCTTGTGCGCGCTGAAGTACGCCTTGTCGTAGTTGACGCAGATGTCACCGGTGTCGACGGGCGTGACCCGGTGCTTCTTCTGGTCGGCCCGGTACGCGGGCAGGACCTGGTCCGCGCCCTTCGCCTCGTACGACTGGAAGAGCCCGTTGTCGAGGGCGCGGGACAGGAGCGTGTTGTCGACGCCGAAGAAGACGTCGCCCTGCGGGTTGTCCTTGGTGAGGATGGCCTTGTTGACGGCCTGACCGGCGTCGCCGTCCTTGAGGACCTTCACCCGGTAGCCGGACTGCTTCTCGAAGTCCGCGAGCACGTTCTTGGAGACGGCCCACGAGTCGTGGCTGACGAGGGTGACGGTCTTGGACTTCGCCGCCGAACCGTCGTCGTCCGACGATCCGCAGGCGGACAGCGTGACGAGGCCGAGGCCGACGGCCGCGGCCACGAACGTCCTGGTGTGCACTGGATTTCCTCCTGGGGTTGACCAGGAAGAGACGCGGCCCTGCCCGGGCACCCGCGGAAGGTTCCGCCGGTGCCCGGGCAGGGCGCAACAGCTTGAGTGATGACCGAACTTCCTACCCAGAATGACCTGGGCAAGGTTCAGAGGGTCTGCGGACTCTCCCGCACTCTCAGCGCTGTGGCGCTCCCCTGTCGGAATATGAAGATGTACTGATACGGACGTACTGATACCCGATAACTGATACCGGGATCAGACTACCGCTCGGTGGCCGCGAGCTGACCGCACGCCCCGTCGATCTCCTGGCCACGGGTGTCCCGGACCGTGACGGGCACCCCGTGCGCGGCGATCGCCTCGACGAACGCCTTCTCGTCCTCGGGCCGCGACGCCGTCCACTTCGAACCCGGGGTCGGGTTGAGCGGGATGAGGTTGACGTGCACGGGCTTGCCGCGCAGCAGCCGCCCGAGCCGGTCACCACGCCAGGCCTGGTCGTTGATGTCGCGGATCAGCGCGTACTCGATGGACAGCCGGCGCCCGGACCGCTCGGTGTACTCGAACCCGGCGTCCAGCACCTCGCGCACCTTCCACCGTGTGTTCACGGGGACGAGGGTGTCGCGCAGCTCGTCGTCCGGCGCGTGCAGGGAGATCGCGAGCCGGCACTTGAAGCCCTCGTCGGAGAACCGGTGGATGGCCGGCACCAGCCCGACCGTCGACACGGTGATGCCCCGCTGCGAGATCCCGAGCCCGTCCGGAGCCGGGTCGGTGAGCGCGCGGATGGCGCCGACGACCCGCTTGTAGTTGGCGAGCGGCTCGCCCATCCCCATGAAGACGATGTTGGAGAGCCGGGCAGGCCCCCCGGGCACGTCCCCGTCCCGCAGCGCCCGCATCCCGTCGACGATCTGGTGCACGATCTCGGCGGTGGACAGATTACGGTCGAGACCCGCCTGCCCGGTCGCGCAGAACGGGCAGTTCATCCCGCACCCGGCCTGCGAACTGATGCACATCGTCACCCGGTCCGGGTAGCGCATCAGCACCGACTCCACGAGCGTGCCGTCGAACAGCCGCCACAGGGTCTTACGGGTGGTCCCCTGGTCCGTCGACAGATGCCGCACGACCGACATCAGGTCCGGCAGCAGCGCCTCACGCAGCTTCTCGCGGGCACCGGCGGGGATGTCGGTCCACTCCGCCGGGTCGTGCGCGTAACGCGCGAAGTAGTGCTGCGACAGCTGCTTGGCACGGAACGGCTTCTCCCCGATCTCCGCCACGACCTCCTTCCGCTCGGCGGGCGAGAGGTCGGCGAGATGCCGCGGCGGCTTCTTGGCTCCGCGGGGGGCGACGAAAGTGAGTTCTCCGGGCTTAGGCATAACTCTTCCAGTGTCGCAGATCGATTGGCTCGGCCCAGGGCCAAGCCTCCCACCGCACTCCCTGAACGCCGTTCGGGGCTGCCTGCCCTCCAGCCGCACGTGCAGACGCCCGAGAGCCTCCCTACGTAGGACGACCTGTACATCTGGGTCCCCTCTCCTCCGAACCTGACCTTTCGAAGCCACGCCACGGACTTCGACAGACAGGGTGCACTCCGGACACGGGTCTCCAGCTCCGCCGGCGCACAACATCCACCGCGCCGACTTGATCAAAGTCGCAGAACGCCCCCACGGCAGCGCACCACCACCATCATTTCGCAGTTCGCTCGCTCTCTACCCCCCCTACCTCTCTCCGGCTATCCTTTGCCCGAAGTCCTTCTCCATGGGAGGCAAGGGGTGGACAACCGTTTAACGGTCGGAATCGACGTAGGTGGCACAAAAACCGCCGCCGTCCTCATCTCAAGTACGAAGAAAATACTTGCAGAAATTACCGAACCGACGAACCGTTCAGCGTCTCCCGAACAATCTGTCGAACATTCTGAGGCATTGATCGATCGCCTACTCAGGGAAACGCATCATGTGCGGCGATCAGTGGAAGCGGTGGGAGTCGGACTTCCAGGCCTCATCGCGCCGGACAGAACATTCCGAGATTCCATCATCCTGCCGACGTGGCTGAATGTCGACTTTCAGTCGCTACTCCAGCAGCGACTGGGCGTTCCCGTCATCGTCGACAATGACACAACCATGGCAGCTTTAGGCCATATGGCAAGCATCCCACCGAGCGAACGGCCACGTTGCCTCGTCTGCCTCACTCTCGGCACGGGAGTTGGCGGAGCGGTTCTGCTGAACGGTATACCACTGCGAGGAATTGACGGAACGGCCGGGCAGATCGGCCACATCACCGTCGACCCCGCAGGAAGGAATTGTGATTGCGGCAGTGCGGGCTGCCTCAATTCGTACGCATCAGGAACGGCCATCACCGCACGCTATGCCGAACTGAGCGCCGAAGGATCGACATTAGAAGCTGCGCCCGAGGCAGCAGCGAAAAAAGCCGACTTCCGCGAGGCCCTGCATATGGGCGATCCACAAGCACAACAAGCACTGACCGAAGCCACCACAGCTTTGATCGTTGCCATCTCTAACATGGTGAACGTATTGAATCCCGAAGTCGTCGTCCTGGGTGGGGGCGTCGCAGGCTTGGGATCTACGCTGATTGATCCCGTACAAAGGGAAGTGTCCCGACGATCCTTCCCGGCTCCCGCTCGGCGCGTACGCGTTTGCCTAGCCTCCCACGGACCCCTGACCGGCGCGATAGGCGCGGCCGCCACAGCTGCCGAACTCGGCAGCACAAGGCGCCCACACAACCTGTCAAACAGCCATTCCGCGGGAAGGGAAACTCAATGACCTCTCAGGAAGTCCAACAATGGGCTCGCCGCCTGATCCCGACAGCTGACCGCTCAGTCGTATGGCTGTTCGATGTCGATGACACGCTCACCGATACGCAGTCCATGCATCACCGTGCAGCTGACTCACTAGTGGCTGAACTGGCGACTGAAATGGCGGGATCACTTGCAACTTCCGTAGTCAAGCGTTTTCGCAGAGTGTTCGACGAGTTGCTCATGGTCCATCAACAGGTCTCAGTCTCCGACAAAGACAGACTTCTCTCCCTAAAAACGCTCGACTCCCGGGTCCGCAGTTACCAGCGCGAGATCCTTGAGAAGTGGCACCTCACCCGGCCCTTCAGTCGCGAGATCCTGCTCCGCATCGCCATCGAGGACTGTGGTGCCCTTCTCACAGCGGACGCACTCCGGCGTTGCACGGATCAGTATTGGGAGCATATGCGCGAGAACCCAATCGTGTTCCCCGACGCGGCTCGGCTCTCGCAGAAACTCGCCGTTCAAGGGGCGCCAGCCTACCTAATGACGTCCAGTGATGCCCGATACCGAGAGCGAAGCAACGGGCAATTCACATACGATCCTCAAGAATCACTCGAAGACAAGAATCGGAGGATGGAGAACCTCAAGAATCACGGCATCCGATACTCCAAGGCATTCATCGGCGATCCGATCGACAAGCCGAGTGAAGATTTCTACGACCTAGCACTTTCTGGCATTTCCCAGGACCTCGACAGGCCGTTGGAATCTCTTTTCATCGTTGTCATTGGTGACTCATATCGATCTGACATTAAAACCCCGCTCGGACTTCTTGACTACGCCATCGGAATCTGGTGTCGCCGAGGACAGCCCGGCATCGACATGGAGGCAGAACGCGTTTTGTCCATCGGTGATTTCGATATGTTCATCAAAGCTCTTGATGCAGTCGAAGGTGAGGACAAGAGATGAGGGTGGCTGTCATTGTCGACGACCTTGACCCGGCGAGGCGCAGAAAGTGCTTCTGGGGCGAACAGCTTTCATCTCTCCCCGGGGTCGAATTCGAGTTGGTCAGCCTGCAAAAAAATATGGAGTCACGACTATTCTTTAACGTCTACGCCTATGACGTCGTCATATTCAATTGGTGTGTACTCGACGGGGCAGTGATGTACGCGGCGGATCGCGCTCAGGACATTCTTGCATTCTACGATGACCACTTCATCCAGTTCGTCCGCCGCGGCGGTGTCGTGATCATGGAAAATCAGCCAAAGCGGTGGCGCCCTGCGCAACGGGCTTATGACATTCTCTTTCCCGGGCAGATCGCCGTCCAGTTGAGAGAAACGTACCTGTACGGGCCCACGGTACAGGTGAACCCGAGACTCAAGGGACATCCACTTCTCCAGGGCATAGCCGCCCCCATCAACTCTGCCTATTCTCAGCCTCCCGACACATCATGGTTCCCGCCAGGATCAACGAGCCCTAGATCCATCGAAGAACTCCATCCGACCAAGATGTATACAGGCGCCTTCCAGAAGTGGTCAAAAGGATGGCTTCCCCTGCTCTACACTGCCGGCCGGGAAAATCCCGTCATGCTGGTAAAGACGGAAGGGCTAGGCCTCTGGGTTGCAACGACGATGTTCATCGCCTCGTCGAACGTACACGACCTCATAGAATCCCTGGTCGTCGGAGCACGCCATCACAGTACGGCCATTCGGCATTTCCACGCGGCCCAGCAACGCGCGCAACTACTCCGGACCATCAGTAGCGTCAGTATCGTTCTCCTCCTGGCAGTCGGCCTCTTCCTCCTACTTCAATCGAACCTGCTCACCTCGAAGGTTCCGTATGGCGACACCTGGGCCGGAAATATCGCTATCAGCCTGTTGTTTGCAGCTCTGGTAAGTGCCGCTACTTTCCTCCGCGGATTCCTATTCCTGACATGGCGTGCAGCGAGGAATCATTGATGCTTCTCTTCCATGGAGACCATGGCGGGCTACGATGGATTTAAGGCTTGCCGACAGGGTTGTAGTCGTCACCGGCGCATCAGGGGCAATCGGCGGCGCCATCGCGAAACGCATGGCCTACGAGGGTGCACACGTCATCATGGGCTACCACTCGGGGCAAATTTCCGCGGAGAGGTTGATCACCGAAATTACCCGACACGGTTACATGGCTCATGCCCTCGAAGTCGATGTACGGGATAGTTCTTCGGTCACTGACTTCATGGACACAGCAGCTTCGCTGGCCGGCCCACTCGACTGCTTGGTCAACGTCGCGGGTGTCGCCTCGTTTGCGCCCACCCATCAGTTGTCAGAAGAGGCCTGGGACAACGTCATCGACACAAACCTCAAGGGAGCATTCCTCTGCTGCCGCGCGATCCTGCCACATATGTTCCGCCTCGGATGGGGCGACATAGTGAACGTATCGTCCATAGCAGGCACCATCGGTTCCTTCGAGGGAATTTCCTACGCTGCTTCGAAAGCAGGACTCAACCAACTCACCAAGTCCCTGGCGATGGAACTGGGGCGCGCCGATATCCGTGTCAATGGCGTGGCACCCGGCCGTATCGATACACCATTCAGGCGTCAGAGTTCCGGCCGTTACTTTGATTTCATGATCGAGCAAACTCCGCTGCACCGCTTAGGATCAACTGACGAGGTGGCAAATGCGGTGGCCTTCTTGGTCTCGCGCACTTCCTCCTTCATCACCGGTGAGACAATCACAATCTCCGGCGGACTCAATTCCGTCTTCCTTGAACATGTCGACCCGGATCCCGGATCCAAAATCGGCCATCAGGAAGAATCAGGATCCACCTAGGGAAATAACTACCTTACGGTAGGGCGCTCCGTCTGGCTCTCGACGTTCCCGCAATAGATTCCTTATCAGGCGTGGAGCCTCTTCAAGTGTCACGACATCAGTAACAATCTTTCCCAAAATCTGCGGATGGGTCAGCATCATCTTCATCGCATGCACCAGGTGGTGGCGCGATGTACCCCGATGTCCAGTCAGGTGGAGAATCTTTCCCTCGCTCGTTCTCACCATTTTGATATAGCCGGGCCAAGGCCGACCACACACATTGAGTCGCCGAATAAGATTCAGGTCGACTCCAGGGATCTGACTCAATTCCTCACTTGCCGCGAATCCCGTCATCAGATCTATTCGTGCACCAGTCTGCGCCACCCGAAGAAGGTCCACGAGAGCTTCGCGCCTTTGCTCTCTTCCCACACACAGCGCCGCAGCGTCTGGCCCAGAGTCTGAGTAGTACGTGGCTACCGGAGGAAAGCGACTCGAATGTGGACACAGAGCGAACTCACCATCAACAAATCCGCTGTCCACCGCATACTGGACTCTTCGCTCCGAACGATCAACGAGTGCAACCTCGGGAACACCGGCCAGTCGAGCCGCCACTGCAGTCAGCAGGCCCATAGGCCCTGCTCCTACGATGAGCAGCCTCTCGGGGAGCTGCGGAGTACTCAGGAGCTCAATGCTGTAAACCGCCACACCCAGAGGCTCGGAGATTACTGCGAGTAGTGGATCGAGACCAGGGTGGATTGGGACTAACAGGCCGTCCCAGAATTTCGATGCGGATATATAGGCGACCTCTTGAAACATGCCCTCGAGAGAATGACCGATAATCTCGTTCTGGTTTTCAGAGCTTACCGGATTGATAATATATGAACTCCCACAGAGCGTTTCGCCGCGCGCCGGCGACGGCCGGCTTGCGAGGTGGATAATGGCTTCATGCCCTAGTACCACAGCTTCATCGTCGCGCCAGCCCGCGATAATATCGAGATCTGTCCCACAAACGCCCACAAATTCGGGAACCAGAACGAACATTTCATTGTCTCGGGGCAAGAGAGCCCGAGTCTCGACAGAGAGTGCACCACCGCCGGGCGCCACGACCAGCCGTTGCCGATGCGGCTGCATCAGAGCCCACCACGCCGGCCCTGATCCACCAGGCGCGCCCAGGCTTCCCTAAGCTCGGTGTGCACGACATCACTCACGAACACGGGAGGGGCACCGATCTCTCGGATCAACGGGAACCGTTGCCTGCCTCCGCGGTGGCTCGCCGCCTCTTCGAGCCCACTGAAGAGCTGGTCTGCCGTCACGTTCTCACTGTGCAGGGGAAGTCCCACTCTCCTGGCCAGCCGCACGATGCGCTGAGCGACGCTCGAACTGGTTACGCCTCTGCCTAGGCCGATCTCTAAAGACAGTGCCATGTCAATTGTCACTGCTTCCCCGTGGGTCATTGCATGCGAGTTCATTTCCAGTACCGAACTCAGAGTGTGCCCGAAATCGACAGAGCGGTTGAGTTGACCTTCCCACAAGTTGCCGGACAATGATGACATCATTGCATCTGCTGCACGCGCCACCAACTCCAACCCCTCCTCGGTGCGGTAGAAGGCAGGGAAACAGATGCGATCCGAATGAGATTCCAGCAGACTAAAGAGATCACCCTCCTCGACGACCGCTATCTTAATAGCTTCCGCCACGCCACTCACCATGAAGCGAGTGGGTAGCGTCTGAAGGAAGGCAACATCGAGTATGACTGCTTTAGGGGGATAGAAAAGTCCCGCCCGATTCTTGCGGCCGAAGAGATTGATTGCTACCTTCGCACCTACCCCCGCATCGATCAGCCCAACAAGAGAAGTGGGCACACGCACGTAGGGAACACCTCGCCGGTAGAGACCGGCGGCCAACCCCACCGCATCGAGCACAGCACCACCACCAAGTGCCACGACGGGGTGCTGATTTCGGGAAACCCCGATTGACTCCATGGTACTCAGGATGAATTCTAATGCAGTCCAGCTTTTGGATGATTCTCCTGCCGCCACACTCTTGAGTATCGGGCGAAATCCGGCGGCTTCCAGTTCCGACTTCAAAGCAGTTCCGTAAATTTCGGACACTGTTGCGTCGGCCAGGATAACTGGGCGAATTCCGGCACTCATGGTGTGAAGAATGCCGACCAGAGACTTTCCCGCTTCCGCCATGGTCACGCTATACGACAGTGCGAGGCCCTCCGTCATTCGACGGCTTCGATGCGAGAGTAGAGAGGTATCCTCTGTGGGGTCAGAACACGATAGTTCCATGCACTCCGCTGCAAGGGCAGCCCCGTGAAGTCCCGCTTCGACCTCCGATTCAGCAAAGTCGACTATGCCGGAAAAATAGTCGGGCGCTTCGTCAGAAATCATGTAAAGCCCGAGTGATGTAAGGTTGCGGACCAATGCAGCCTCGTAGAATCTCCCAAGAGATTGAGGCACTCCTCCGGTAACGACGACCTGATTCACTTCGGGATCGACTGAAAGTAGGGAGATAATCGCCCGGGCGATCGGCCTCACCACGGCCTCGAGGAGCAGACGCGCGGCTGGCTCATGCTCCTCAAGACCGCTCCGTAGCAGCCTTGCCCAAAGGGCAGGATCTCGATGAATTGCAGGCGTTCGCCACTCCGACTGACCAAGCAATGGCGCCAGCCGAGCCATTACTCTGGGTATGCCGCGACCTGAACAGTACGCGTTGAGATGCGATTGGCCGCCACAATCACAACGTAGATCGAGGCTGCTTCCGCCGGCCTGGAAATCGATCGGTATATGCCCGATCTCCCCTTGTATTCCTCTGGTCGGGTGCACTGGAACTCTTCGGCTGGCTACCTCGATGGTTCTGCTGGCAATTCCCGTACTCACCGTCAGAACACAGATCTTTTTGGATCTCTGATACTCAGGTTTACTTGCAAAATATGTGGCCAGCGCGGTCACGTCATTGACGACTGACCACTTCACGTCACTCCTGGCGCGAGTGAGCGCATCTCTCAGGTCAAACGGCTCGGATGCAGGGCCCCAGAGAGGCCCTGCATTGAGTATGGCACCCGTGTGGCTATTGACTGCGGCACCCATAGAAATGCTGACTCGCAGTGGATGCCCTGTATCCGGGAGCCCTAGTTCCCGAGTCTGTTGGACGATGTAGTCAATGAGCCGCTGTCGTAGTTGTGTCTGAGACAGCTGTGGATGATTCAGATAGTTGACCGACGGCTTCCTGACCAATCGACTCAACGTGCCGTCCGGCTCCCTCACGGCGCTGCGAAACCACGTCCCACCGATGTCTATAACAGCATGCTGATGGCGCGCCGCGGTGCCGTCTAGTGACATCGCTAAGCCATGAGGATGATCCACTAGATTTCGGCCAAGGAGTCGAAGGGACCGACCTGAACTCCTGTAGCGATAATGGCAGCCCTGACCTCTGTATCGATGAGTTTCATCAGCGAGCCGTCCTCGTCGAATGTCTCAGCGATGATCACCAGGTTCGGAGAATTGGATGAGGCTCGGACGAGTAGCCAGCTGCGGTCGTCCAGCTCAAGCCGAATTCCGTTGAGTCGGTTGATTTGTTTGACACGCTTGCCGGCCAGGCTGTCACGCTGCTCGAAGTATGCAGCGAGTGCCTCGACCACCGCATACTTCGTTTCATCCGAGGCATAAGGCTGGCGATTAGGCGATGAAAAGGAGCTGGGAAGCAATGCCAACTTGTCGGACAGGCGCCAGTTCTTCTCTTTGGCCTTCGCGCTACACAATGCCCACAGGAGTGTGAGCGCAGCGACACAGGCATCGTCGTACCCGCGTCCGAGGGGTTCACTGAAGAAGAAGTGGCCACTTCTCTCGAAACCAGCTACGGCTCTGGACTCAGCTACCTTGGCTTTGACGTAAGAGTGACCTGTTTTCGCCCATACGATGTTACTGGCCAATTCAGACTCGTACAGGGAAGTCGATTTGACGTCGATGACGAATGGTCCAGAGACTTCTGCCTGTTCTTCCAGAAACTTGGCTACTACCAGGCCGACACGGTCTGCAAAGACAAGCTGGCTGCGGTCGTCGACGACACCAAGGCGATCGCCATCCCCGTCGAAGCAGAGGCCAAGATCGGCATCGCTCTCAGCCACGAGGGACTCGACCGAACGAAGGAAGGGGACGCTTTCGGGATTTGGATTAAAGTGGGGGAACGTCCAGTCAGGTGTCACGTGCCCCGGGACTACGTCAAATCCCAATTTCTCCAGGACAGTGGGGGCATAAAGTCCGGCTGTTCCATTGCCAGTCTCCACTGCCACCTTGAGGCGCGGCAGTCCGCGAAACCTCTCTGCCCATTCTTCGACAAGTCCGGCGATATAGTTGCTACGGGCATCGGCATGGAAGGAGTACTTGCCGGAAGCTGCTTCCCTCTCCAGCGCTCGGCCACCGAGTGTGAATTCTTTGAAGCCAAGCATTTCGACCGGTCCAAAAGTAGACGCCTTTCGGTACCCGACCTTCACCCCAGTCCAGCCGTTCTCATTATGGCTCGCTGTCACCATCGCCACACAGGGGACGTCCAATGAGAATTGTGCGTAGTATGCACCCGGCGTCGTAGTGAGCCCGATGTCTACGACTTCCATACCGGCTTGCAGGAGCCCGACTACGAGCGCATTCTTGACGTTTTCGGAGTAGCTCCGGAAGTCGTATCCCACCACGATACGGGTTCCCGCTTGGAGTTCGTCGACCAAGAAGTGGCCGAGATGGAGCCCCAGGATGCGTACTCCTAGGTAATTCAGGCCCACAGGGGTGTCGTCACCTGTCGGTTGAATGACCCAACGTGCATCGTACTCGCGGAACCCGGTTTCAGCCAAAAGCGCATCTTCGAAGTAGCTCGCCGAATTATACTTGCTCGTCATTTAGACATCACTCCGAGTAGTCGCCGCGCCAAGTGCCCGTAGTTGCTCGAGAGGAAACTCCAGCATCAGGCGTTTAGGCATTGCGCCACCCCTGGAGAGATCGAACAGGAAGCGCTCACCCAGGCACTCCAACGTAAGGCAGTCCTGACCTAATTCAATGGTGTGCGGACCGGCCTGCGCCATCGCCCCGACAGCAATGCGCGATAGATCCTCGCGCCGAAATCGACCGGTGATGTCCACCCAGTCGTCGGCCTCCAAGTCGAATGGCCAATGAGCCTTGATCACTACGTCAGCCTTCTCGCTGACAATGTCGACGCTGCCCTCAATAGGGTGAGGGATGCTGAGGATCGTCATACTCATAAAGCTCCCGCCTCTCGGAGCTGAGGGCTCACACTGAAAGGCCCCAGAGTCACCAAATGATGACAAAGGGTGACGAGATGTCGTCCTAGTCACTATACTGTGTGGCCACCTCGCCCGAGCCATGATCAAGGGTTTTGAGTAAGGCTTGGAGAGGCCCGTCAGCCCGCGCTTGCGGCAGTGGCCGACGCATTGGGCCGAGGGTTACCGGCAGCTCCCAAGCTGCGACGCCGGGGGCTCCGTACTCAGAAGCCGACACGCAAGGTGGGGTGCCCCCCGTGCTGGTGAAATGCGTGGAGCCCCTGCCTAGGCAGGGGCTCCAGATCGTTCGGATACGGGCCTCAGCCGGAACCCACGAACAGGACGAGCAGCAGCCACACCACGGGAGCCGTGGGCAGCAGTGAGTCCAGGCGGTCCATGATGCCCCCGTGGCCCGGGAGCAGCGTGCCCATGTCCTTGATGCCCAGGTCCCGCTTGATCATCGACTCGCCGAGGTCGCCGAGCGTGGCGCTGGCCGCGACGGCGAGGCCGAGCAGCAGACCCTGCCACCAGGTGCCGTCGTCGATCACGAACTGCATCAGCAGCGCGCCGGCGACCATCGCGAACGACACCGCGCCGAGCAGGCCCTCGCGGGTCTTGCCCGGGCTGATGCGCGGAGCGAGCTTGGTCTTGCCGAAGCGCCAGCCGACGGCGTACGCGCCCGTGTCGCTGACGACCGTCAGGACCAGGAACATCATGACGCGGAACGCTCCGTCGTCGGCGGTGAGCATCAGGGCGACGAACGTGGCCAGGAACGGGACGTAGAAGGCCGCGAAGACGCCGGCGGTGACGTCCTTCAGATAGCCCTCGGGCGGTTCCGTCATCCGCCAGACCAGCACCGCGAGCGCGGTGAGGGCCATGGCGACCCAGGCACCCTCGGGACCCCGGACGTATCCGGCGACGACCATCGCCGCACCGCCGACCGCGAGCGGCACGAGCGGCGCCTTGATGCCCTTGCGCTCCTGAAGCCTGCTGGTCAGCTCCCACAGACCGACGACGACGGCGACCGCTATCACGCCGATGAACACGGCCTTGACGACGAACAGCGACGCGATGATCACCACACCGAGACCGACCCCGACCCCTATGGCCGCGCCCAGGTCTCGGCCCGCACTCTTCTTCTGGGGTGCGGGCGCCGGGTGAGAGGCGTCGGGCATGGGCTCCGGATTCTGCGGCACCGCCGCGTGGGGCTGTGCCGACGGTGTGTCGTGGCCGTGGGCGGCGTCGCCGTACGGCTGGTTGCCGTAGGGCCGGTCCGGGAACAAGGGGCCGCCCGACCGAGCGGCCCCCCGGTCGTCATCCTGGTTTCCGCCGCGCGCGGGTACGTCGGGGACGATGGGCATGGGGCGAGTCTGCTGCGCCTCAGGCGCATCGTACGCGGGACCCGCCGGGGCGGCGCCCTGGACAGGCCCCTGGTCGACGGGCCCCCAGTACCCCGCCCGCGACCCGGCGTGTGGCGGTGAGCCCCAGGAAGAGTCGTTCATCAGACCTCGAGCAGCTCCGCTTCCTTGTGCTTCAGGAGCTCGTCCACCTGGGCGACGTACTTCGCGGTGGTGTCGTCGAGCTCCTTCTCCGCACGGCGGCCCTCGTCCTCGCCGACCTCGCCGTCCTTGATCAGCTTGTCGATCGCGTCCTTGGCCTTGCGGCGGACCGCGCGGATGGACACCTTGGCGTCCTCGCCCTTGCCCTTGGCGACCTTGATGTAGTCGCGGCGGCGCTCCTCGGTCAGCTCGGGGAACACCACTCGGATGATGTTGCCGTCGTTGCTCGGGTTGACGCCCAGGTCGGAGTCGCGGATCGCCTGCTCGATGTTGCGCAGCGCGGTCTTGTCGAACGGGGTCACGACCGCCATGCGCGGCTCCGGCACGGAGAACGAAGCCAGCTGGTTGATCGGCGTCGGTGCGCCGTAGTAGTCGGCAACGATCTTGTTGAACATCGCCGGGTGCGCACGGCCGGTGCGGATCGCGGCGAAGTCCTCCTTGGCGACCACGACCGCCTTCTCCATCTTCTCCTCGGCCTCGAGGAGGGTCTCTTCGATCACCACTTGCTCCTGCGTGTCTTGAGTAGGCCCGGCTGCGGTTCCTTGCGGAGGCGGCGGCCGGCTGCGTCGCGTCTTCTTCCTGCACGGTTCCCGACCGGCAGGACATTGTCCATCCCCCGGCCAGGGTCCGTCCCCCGGTCAGGTGTTGTCGTACGAAACCGGGGTTCTACGGGGTTCTACCGGTCAGGCCCGGCTGCCTTGCTCACCCACGAGCGTGCCGATCTTCTCACCCTTGACGGCGCGAGCGATATTGCCCTCGGTCAGAAGCTCGAAGACGAGGATCGGGAGCTTGTTGTCGCGGCACAGCGTGATCGCGGTCATGTCGGCGACCTTCAGGTCGCGGGTGATGACCTCGCCGTAGCCGAGGGCGTCGAACTTGACGGCCGCCGGATTGGTCTTCGGGTCGGAGTCGTAGACGCCGTCCACGCCGTTCTTGCCCATCAGCAGCGCCTCGGCGTCGATCTCCAGGGCGCGCTGGGCGGCGGTGGTGTCGGTGGAGAAGTACGGCATGCCCATACCGGCGCCGAAGATGACCACACGGCCCTTCTCCAGGTGACGCACGGCGCGCAGCGGGATGTACGGCTCGGCGACCTGGCCCATGGTGATGGCGGTCTGCACGCGGCTGTCGATGCCCTCCTTCTCCAGGAAGTCCTGGAGGGCGAGGCAGTTCATGACCGTGCCGAGCATGCCCATGTAGTCCGAGCGGGCACGGTCCATGCCGCGCTGCTGGAGTTCGGCGCCGCGGAAGAAGTTGCCGCCGCCGATCACGACCGCGATCTCGGCGCCGTCACGCACGACGGCGGCGATCTCACGGGCGATCTTGTGCACCACGTCGGGGTCCACGCCCAGGCCCCCGCCACCGGAGAATGCCTCCCCGGACAGCTTCAGCATGAACCGGCCGCGTAGTTTGCCGTCGTCGCTCGTCTGGGCCTTGGTGGTCATGGGAGATCCCGCCTCTTTCACGTGGTGCACATGCGAAGAAGGCCATTGCCGGTGGGGTGTTCCAACCCGTGCGCGGCAATGGCCTCCTCGTCAGATCTGCTGTCGTCCGTCACGCACACGCGTGACGGCGTACCGGACGACTGCGTCCGACCCTATCGGGCCGGAGCGTCGATCGCGGCACGGACTCAGATGCCGACCTTGATGCGCGTGAAGCGCTTCAGGGTGACACCGGCCTCGTCCAGGACCTTCTGGACGGACTTCTTGTTGTCCAGCGCGTACGGCTGGCCGAGCAGCGTGGCGTCCTTGAAGAAGCCGTTGAGGCGACCCTCGACGATCTTCGGCAGGGCGGCCTCGGGCTTGCCCTCGGCGCGGGTGGTCTCCTCGGCGACGCGACGCTCGGACTCGACGACGTCGGCCGGCACGTCCTCCTTGGAGAGGTACTTCGGCGCGAAGGCGGCGATGTGCTGGGCGATGCCCTTGGCGACGTCGGCGTTCGGCTTGTCCAGCTCGACGAGGACACCGATCTGCGGGGGCAGGTCGGGCATCGTGCGGTGCATGTACGCGGTCACGAAGCCGTCGGCGAACTGCGCGAAGCGGTCCAGCACGATCTTCTCGCCGAGGTTGGCGTTGGCCTCGTCCACGAACGCCTGGACGGTCTTGCCGGCCTCGATCTCGGACGCGAGCAGCGCCTCGAGGTCGGCCGGGGAGGTCTTGACGACGTGCTCGGCGATCGCGTTGGCGACGGCCTGGAACTTGTCACCCTTGGCAACGAAGTCCGTCTCGCACTTCAGCTCGACGAGGACGCCGGAGGAGTTGTCGTCGGCGATGATCGAGACCACGGCGCCGTTCTCGGCGGAGCGGCCCTCACGCTTGGCGACGCCCTTCTGGCCCTTGATCCGGAGCGCCTCGACGGCCTTGTCGACGCTGCCCTCGGCCTCGTCCAGCGCCTTCTTGCAGTCCATCATGCCGGCGCCGGTGAGCTCACGGAGCTTCTTGACGTCAGCGGCGGTGTAGTTCGCCATGATCTGTGAATCTCTCTCGGAGGTCGAAGTCTCGAAGATCTGGGGGCTGTGGGTGAACGGCGGGCGGTGCGTTCCGCACCCCCCGCCGTCACTTCGTCCCTAGGGCCGTACGGACGAACTGGCGCCCGTACGGCCTACGGCCTGACTCAGGCCTGCTCGCCCTCGGCGGCCGGAGCGGCCTCGGCAGCGGGGGCCTCGGTCTCGGCGGCGGGGGCCTCGGCGGCGGGAGCCTCGGCCTCAGCGGCGGGAGCCTCGGCGGCCGGGGCCTCAGTCTCGGCAGCGGCCTCGGCCGGCTTCTCGGCAGCCTCGTCCGTGGTCTCGGCGTCGGCCTTCTTCTCGCCCTCGAGCAGGTCGCGCTCCCACGCGGCCAGCGGCTCGCCGGCGGCCTTGTCGCCCTTGTCGCCGGTGGCGACGCCGGAACGGGAGATGAGGCCCTCGGCGACGGCGTCGGCGATCACGCGGGTGAGCAGGGTGACGGAGCGGATCGCGTCGTCGTTGCCCGGGATCTTGTAGTCGACCTCGTCGGGGTCGCAGTTGGTGTCGAGGATGGCGACGACCGGGATGTTGAGCTTCCGGGCCTCGCCGACCGCGATGTGCTCCTTCTTGGTGTCCACGATCCAGACGGCGCTGGGCACCTTGGACATCTCGCGGATACCACCGAGGGTCTTCTCGAGCTTGGCCTTCTCACGCGAGAGGACCAGGAGCTCCTTCTTCGTCAGACCCGAGGCGGCGACGTCCTCGAAGTCGATGAGCTCGAGCTCCTTGAGGCGCTGAAGGCGCTTGTAGACGGTCGAGAAGTTGGTGAGCATGCCGCCCAGCCAGCGCTGGTTGACGTAAGGCATGCCGACGCGGGTGGCCTGCTCCGCGATGGCCTCCTGCGCCTGCTTCTTCGTACCGACGAACATGACCGTGCCGCCGTGGGCGACGGTCTCCTTGACGAACTCGTAGGCGCGGTCGATGTACGACAGCGACTGGAGCAGGTCGATGATGTAGATGCCGTTGCGCTCGGTGAAGATGAAGCGCTTCATCTTCGGGTTCCAGCGACGGGTCTGGTGACCGAAGTGGACGCCGCTTTCCAGCAGCTCCCGCATCGTGACGACGGCCATGGCCGTTCTCCTTGGGTTTCTCGGTTGTACCGCGGGGACCGGACGGCTCCCGCGCCTGACGCCCGCGATGCGCCGAGCCACGAAGGACCGAGGGGCGCAGATACCGGAGAACCGACCGTGGCCGGCCCCTGATACCGGGGCGTGCGAAGTCGACCCGGTGACCCGGATCGCCAGAAGAAGTGTACGGGACCGGCGGGGCACCGGGTGACGCCGCTGTCCACAACCGGCGGGTGGTCCACAGGTCCCGGCAGCGGTCACGGGAACACAAGACGGTGGCGTCATGCACGCACAGCGATTCACGGCCCTGCTGCCGGTCCTGTCGATGATGACGCTGGCCACGGTGGCGTGGGCGGACCCGCAGGTCGCGCCGGGAGCCCGGGCGCTCCCCGCGCCGGCCGTCCCGGCGATCGGCCGGGCCTGGCCGGTGGGCACCCGTCCGGCGGTGCTGCGGGGATGGGAGCCACCGGCCGGCCCGTACGCCCGCGGTCACCGAGGTGTCGACCTCGCGGCAGCGCCGGACGCTCCGGTACGGGCGGTGGCTGCCGGCCGGGTGTCCTTCGCGGGCCGGGTGGCCGGCCGGGGCGTCGTCTCGGTGGAACTGTCGGCGACGGGCCGGCCGCCCCTGCGGACCACCTACGAGCCGGTGCGGGCGTCGGTGCGCAAGGGGGACGAGGTGGCCCCGGGCCAGGTCGTCGGCACGGTGGAGCCGATGGGCTCGCACTGCGTGCGCACGTGTGTGCACTGGGGGCTGCTGAGCGGCAGGACGTATCTGGACCCGCTGTCGCTGCTGCCCCCGTGGCTGCGGCGGGGCGGCCCGTCACGGCTGCTGCCGGTGCTCGGCGTCCCCCTGCCGTGACTCAGCCCCGGACGCCCCGCAGCACATGCCCGTCCCTCAGCCCCGGACGCCCCGCAGCACATGCCCGTCCCTCAGCCCCGGACGCCCCGCAGCACCATGCCCACCGCGGCGTCCGTGATCGCCGAGGGATCCTCCGCGGCGCCGAGCTCGATCCGCCGCACCGCCGCGTCCACCACACCCTGCAACAGCATCGCCGCCAGCCGGGGCTCCGCGTGCCCCAGTTCGGCCAGCGCCGCCCCGATCATCGCCACGAGCCCGCCGTGCGCCGCCCGGATCTTCTCCCTGGCCCCCGCGTCCAGCTCGCTCGCCGAGATCGCCACGACGGCCCGGTGCCGCCGGTCACCCACCAGGGCCAGCTGCCGGCGCACATACGCCTCGACCTTGGCCTCGGCCCCGTCGGCCGCGGCCATCGCCGCCTCGACCTCCGCCGCCCACACCGGGAAGTCGACCTCGCACAGCTCCTCGACCACGGCGGCCCGCGACCGGAAGTACTCGTACACGGAGGAGCGCGCGAGTCCCGTGCGCTCGGCGAGGGCCGGGAAGGTCAGCGCCTCCGTCCCGCCCTCGGACAACAGGGAGCGTGCCGCGTCCAGCAGGGCGGCACGCTGCATCGACCGGTGCTCGGCCACGGAGGCCGCTCGAATCCTTGGCACGTCGACCACTCTACGGACGCTCCACGGCCGGCGGGAGTGACTCCGCCCGCGCTTTCCGTCATCCGGCCGGGCCGGTCCGGCCGGTTCAGCGGCCGAAGCTCGCCAGTTTCGCGCGCAACTGGAGGACCGACTTGGTGTGGATCTGACTGACCCTGCTCTCGGTCACGCCCAGCACGTTCCCGATCTCGGCGAGCGTCAGACCCTCGTAGTAGTAGAGCGTGACGACCGTCTTCTCCCGGTCGGGCAGCGTGTTGATCGCCCGCGCGAGGAACCGCCTGAGCTCCCGGTCCTCGGCCACCTCCACGGGGTTGTCCGCGGCGGTGTCCTCCAGCGTGTCCATGAAGCTGAGGCCGTCCCCGTCCTCACCCCCGACGTGCAGCAGCTCCTCCAGTGCCACCACGTTGGCCAGCGACAACTGACTGAACACGGCGTGCAGGTCGTCCACCGCGATGCCCAGCTCGGCGGCCACCTCGCACTCCGAGGGGGTCCGCCGCAGCCGCGCCTCCAGCGTCGCGTAGGCCCGCTCGACGTTACGCGCCTTCTGTCGCACCGACCGCGGGATCCAGTCCAGCGCCCGGAGCTCGTCGATCATCGCGCCCCGGATCCGGGTGATCGCGTAGGTCTCGAACTTGATCTCCCGTTCGATGTCGAACTTCTCGATCGCGTCGATCAGTCCGAAGACCCCGGAGGACACGAAGTCGGCCTGCTCCACATTGGGCGGCAGGCCGACGCTCACCCGGCCCGCCACGTACTTCACCAGCGGTGAGTAGTGCAGGATCAGCTGCTCCCGCAGCCGTTCGTCCCCCGTCGCCTTGTACGACCGCCACAGCTCGTCGAGTGTCGAGGGAGCGGGCGGCCGCACGCTGCCACCGTCACGGGCGGCTGGGGTGATCGCCGCCCGGTCGGACCCGGAGGTGTGCTGGGGCATTCGTCGCCTTGTGCCGTTCTGCCGTGAAGTGCGTGAGGTGGGTACCGCATGGTGCAGAGGTGCCGGTCTGTGCCGGAATCCTCGTGAGCGTAGCGTGACTGACGTGTCGCGGTGCGCGAAGAGCGAGCCCCGACCGGTACGCAGATACGTTCCGCTGGACGCACTCCAGGGTCACGGCGGTCACGGCTGCTGACCCCGGCGGTGGGTCAACTGCCGGAATCCCCAAGGCTTTCCGCGTTCCCCCGGACGGCCGAACACCCCGGGTCAACACGGACGTCGACCCCCTCGAACGGAGACCACCGCCTGGCGTGTCAACTTCCAGCCGTCGCCGTGTCGTTCGACGTAGCCGAGCGCTCTGAGTTCGTACAGCCTCGCGATCGCGTCGTCCGGTGTGGTCCGGGCCTCGCGGGCGACCTCGTCGACCGCCGCGGGTCTGCGGGCGGGCAGCGCGGCCAGGACCCGCCGGGCAGCCGGCTCCAGCAGATCGCGCGGCAGCGCGGGGCCCCGCCGGTCGGGAGCCAGCTCACCCATGTCACCGACCAGTTCGACGACCTCCGCGGCGTCGGTGACCAGCACGGCCTCGCCCCGCAGCAGTTCGTGCACACCGGCGGAGAGTCCACTCGTGGCCGGCCCCGGTACCCCTATCGTGTGCCGGCCCAACCGCTGGGCCGCCCGAGCCGTGACCAGCGAGCCGCTGCGGTAGGCGGCCTCGACGACGACCGTGCCCCGGGTGAGCGCGGCGATCACCCGGTTGCGCAGGATGAACCTGCTCGGCGTCGGATGGTCGCCGAGCGGCAACTCGCCGATCACCAGACCCTGTTCGGCGATCCTGTTGATCAACGCCGTGTGGCCGCGCGGGTAGGGCTGGTCGACCCCGCAGGCGAGGACGGCGACGGTGGCGCCGCCCGCGCCGAGGGCGCCCCGGTGGGCGGCGCCGTCCACCCCGTACGCGCCCCCCGACACCACCACCCAGCCCTGTTCGGCGAGGCCGGCGGAGAGGGTGGCCGCCATGTGGGCGCCGTACTCGGTGCACGCGCGGGCACCGACGACCGCGACCGACCGCAGCGCCCACATCCGCAGACTGGGCCGCCCCCGCACCCAGAGCCCCAGCGGCCGGGCGTCCCCGAGCTCGTCCAGCGTCCCCGGCCACTCGGCGTCTCCCGGGCACACGAACCGCACCCCGGCCTCCCGCGCGAGGGCCAGATCGCGTTCCGGCTCGGCCTGCCCGGCCCGCGCCCGCAGGCCGGCCCAGCGCCGCGCGGTCACCCCGGGCAACGGCTCCCCGTCGTCCCGCAGCCGGCGCACCACCTCCGGAACGCCCCGCTCCCGCACCCACTGCCCGCCCACCTCGTCGCCGGGCTCGAGGACCCGCCCGAGGAAGACCCGGGCGAGCCGGTCGCCCGCCGGTTCGCCGCCGCCGTTCACGTCAGGGCCTCGAGGGCCATCGGCACTCCCCGCGGCACCCCCGTGCGCAGCTGGAGGGCCAGGTTCACGTCCATCGCGCCGGGCCGGTCGTGGCCGACCAGGTCGGCGACGGTCCAGGCGACGCGCAGGACCCGGTCGAGCCCCCGGGCGGTCAGCACCCCTCGCTCCAGGCTGCGCTCCGCCTCGTCCATGGCACCGATCGCGGCATGCCAGCGGTTGCGCAGCTCCCGCCCCGGCACCTCGCTGTTGGTCCGCCACGGAGTGCCCGCCAGCCGGGCCGCCGCGCGTTCCCGGGCTGCCCTGACCCGGTCGGCGACGATCGCCGTGGACTCCCCGCCGGGACCGCGGTGCGCGAGCTGGGCGCGGCTGACCGGGTCGACCTCGACCCGCAGGTCCACCCGGTCGAGCAGCGGGCCGGAGAGCCGTGCCTGGTAGCGGCGGATCGCGGAGGGCGGGCACTCGCACAGGGTGTCCCGCTGCGAGAACCGGCCGCACGGGCAGGGGTTCGCCGCGAGCACCATCAGGAACCGCGCCGGGAACCGCACCACTCCGGCGCTGCGCGCGATCACCACGTGCCCGGCTTCCAGGGGCTGCCGCAGGGCGTCGAGGGCGTGGCTGCCGAACTCGGGTGTCTCGTCGAGGAAGAGCACTCCCCGGTGGGCCAGCGAGACGGCGCCGGGCCGGGCGAACCCGGCCCCGCCCCCGACCAGCGACTGCATCGTGGCCGAGTGGTGCGGGGCGCAGTACGGGGCCACGTCGATGAGGGGCTTGCCCGGCGGCAGCAGCCCTGCCACCGAGTGGACCGCGGTGACCTCCAGCGACTCCTGCCGGCTCAGCCGGGGCAGTACGGCCGGCAGGCGCTCCGCGAGCATGGTCTTGCCGGTCCCGGGCGGTCCTTCCAGGAAGAGGTGGTGTCCGCCCGCCGCGGCCACCTCCACCGCGGTCCGCGCCGAGCTCTGTCCGACGACGTCCGCGAGGTCGTGCTCCCGGTCCAGATGGGCGGCTCCCATGCTGTGCATCCCGGTGGCCGCTCCCGTGCCGGGCATCCGCAGGCCGGCCAGGAGCGGATCCGGGCGGCCCGCCTCGTCCGGTTCCTCGTCGGGGACCGGCTCGTCGGCGAGGATCGCGATCAGCTGCCGCAGGCTGCGCACCCCGAGCACGGACACGCCGGGGACCAGTGCCGCCTCGGCGGCGGCGCATTCCGGCACGACCACCTGTTCGTATCCGGCGTCGGCCGCGGCCAGCACGGCGGGCAGGATGCCCCGGACCGGGCGCACCCGTCCGTCGAGGCCGAGCTCGCCGATCATGACGATGTCGGCGAGCACCCGCGGGTCGATCCGTTCGGCCGCGCCGAGCACGGCGCTGGCGATAGCGAGATCAAAACCACTGCCGCCCTTGGGCACCGAGGCCGGGCTGAGTCCGACGGTGAGCTTCTTCTGCGGCCATTCGCCACCCGAGTTCACCACCGCCGCCCGTACCCGGTCCCGGCTCTCGGTCAGGCTCTTGTCCGGCAGCCCCACCAGCGTGAACGCCGCCACGCCCGGTTCGAGGTCGGCCTGCACCTCGACGACGACCCCTTCGACGCCCACCAGCGCCACCGAGCACGTACGCGCGAAGCCCATCTCAGGCCACCCCCCGCGCGTGCTCGACGACGGCCGCCCCGCGGCGGGGCAGGACGACGCCGACCAAGTCGACGCGGACGCCGCCCGGCGGGGCTCCCCCGTGCGCCTGGATCCACCGCTCGGCCAGGCCGCGCAGGCGCTCGGCCTTCTCCGGTGTCACCGACGCCATCGGGTGCTGGAATCCGCCGCCGCTGCGGGTCTTCACCTCGCAGACGACCAGGACGTCACCGTCCCTCGCGACGATGTCGATCTCACCGGTCCTGCCGCAGCGCCAGTTGCGCTCCAGGACCGTCATCCCGGCCTCGACCAGCCGCCGTGCGGCCAGTTCCTCGCCGTACCTGCCGAGTGCGCCTCGGGCCAGATCCGTGTGCGTGTTCACGTGGGCACCACCTCCGGCACCCACGTTCACGCATCCGCCGCCACGAAAAAGATCTTGGTGGACAACCCGGGGGCTGTGGAAAACCCCGTCACCCGCACGGGCGCTCCCGCACGGGAATCAGCTCCCGGGAAGCTCCAGATCGCTCTTGTTGAGCTCCTCGATGTTCACGTCCTTGAACGTGAGCACCCGCACCTGCTTCACGAACCGGGCCGGCCGGTACATGTCCCACACCCAGGCATCCGCCATCGACACCTCGAAGAACACCTCGCCCTGGACCGAGTGCACCTGCATCTCGTAGTCGTTGGTGAGATAGAACCGCCGCTCGGTCTCGATCACGTATTTGAACAGACCGACGACATCGCGGTACTCCCGGTAGAGCTTCAGCTCCATCTCGGTCTCGTACTTCTCGAGGTCCTCGGCGCTCATGGCATGTTCCCCTTCAGCCGTGCGATCTCCCCATTGTGCGCCAGTCCCGTGCGCCTCTAGACGATTTCCGTGTCCAGGGTTACGGGTCCGGCCGGAGGACCTTCGTCGAGCAGCCTGCGCAGCAGCTCGGCGAGTCTGGTCGGATACACCGTCTCATGGGCCCGCGTCAGTTCCTCACAGGTCCACCAACGTGCTCCGGCGACGCTGCGCCGCTCCAGCTCGGTCAGGGCCGTGGCCCGGGTCGCCGTCACCGTCGTACGGGCCAGGTAGTACCACTCGTCCTGGTCCCAGCGGCGGCCCGCGAACGGGAAGGAACACCTGCGCCGCCACAGCACCGGGCCGAGCTCGACCTCGGTGATGCCGGTTTCCTCGACGAGTTCCCGCAGGGCCGCCTCCTCACGGGTCTCGTCGCCCTCCACACCGCCGCCGGGGGTGAACCACCAGTTGTCGGCCGGGTCGTCCGGTTCATGTCCGTGCAGCAGCAGGATGCGGTCCCGTGGGTCGAGGAGGACGACCCGGGCCACCTTGCGCAGCCCGCCCTCGTACGAGTCGACGCCCGCGCCCGTCGGCCCGTCCGTGGTCTCAGCGGGCACCGGCCGCCTCCGGCCGGGCACGGCGGCCGGACGTCCGCTTGGCGATCGGGCCGTACGCCGCCCCACCGAGGACCAGCACACCACCGGCGACGATCAGCCAGCCGATGGTGCCCAGCGGGCCCGGCTGGGAGAGGGCGCCGAGCGTCTTGAAGCCCGTGGGACGCTCCAGCATGCCGTTCATGGGCCAGACCACGGCGTCGACACGGGCCGAGACGGCGCTGCGCGCGACCGTGCCCTGGGCCGCGTCCGTGAGGTGGGCGGTGGAGTCCAGGGAACCCTCCCGCTCGTCGCCGAGCAGGAAGAGCCGACCGTCCGGGACCTTCACGGTCGGGATGTTCTTGTTCTCGGCGAGGCTGCCCGCGGGCAGATACGGTTCCTCGATCTCCTTGCCGTTGACGGTCAGCTTGCCTTCGGTGCAGCAGGAGACCGTGTCGCCGCCGACCGCGACGACCCGCTTGACCACGGGCGCGTTGCTCGCCCAGGTCTTGTCGGTGAAGACGACGACGTCCCCGCGGCGCACCTCGTCGCCGTCGACGCGCTCGGCCAGCACCCGGTCGCCGGCGGCGATCGTCGGGCTCATGGAGCTGGTGGGCACGGTGTACGGCCGGTAGAGCAGAGCTCCCCACCCGAAGCCGCCGAGGAACAGCACGAGGCCCAGTGCGACGGCCAGTCCGGACAGACGCTGTCCGGTCCGGCTGCCCACCGGGCCACTGTTGGTGCCACCGCCACTGTGCGGGGCCGTACGCGTAGTGCTCTCGCCACCCATGGATCCGCACCCTACCCGGCGGTACCGAACCGGGTCAGCCCTTCTTCCCCGGTCTTCCCGAGCCTTGGTCACAAGCTTGGGAAAGGGTTTGCCGAGTGGCGGCCGCGCGGAAGCCGGAAGGTCAGCGGGCCGCGGAGTCCTCCGCGCGCCGACGACGCCACAGGACGACGGGGACGACGCCGACGAGGGCGAGGCCCTGCGGGGCGACCGTCAGAGCCGCGGATCCGGCGGACTGGGTGTTCAGGCCGTCCTGGTCGAAGGTGTCCGGCACCGGCAGCGTGCCCCAGCGGGTGAGCGGCCAGGCCTTGACGACGGCACGGCCGACGACCTGGTCGACGGGCACCATGCCGTGGTTCTTGTCCGACTGGTTGTAGCGCGAGTCGCGCGAGTTCTGACGGTGGTCACCCATGACCCAGATGAAGCCCTTGGGGACCTTCACGGTGAACTGGCCGCCCTGGTCGTCCTGGCTGCACGGGGTGTTGCCGGGGTACACGTACGACGCCTCGTTCAGCGCCTTGCCGTTGACCGTGAGCGGGCCCGTGCCCTTGCACGAGATGGTGTCGCCGCCGACCCCGATGACCCGCTTGATCAGGTCCTTCTCCTCGGCGGACGGCATCAGGCCGATCCAGCTGAGGACGGTCTGGAAGGCGTTCGGATCGGCCGTGGCCTCGCCCGCCAGCCAGTTGTCGGGGTCGTGGAAGACGACGACCTCGCCGCGCTCCGGCTCGGAACCGAACCACGGGGTCAGCTTGTCGACGAGGACCCGGTCGCCCTCCTTGAGGGTGTTCTCCATCGAGGCGGACGGGATGGAGAACGCCTGCACTAGGAACGTCTTGATCAGCAGCGCGAGGACGAGCGCGATACCGATCAGGATCGGCAGCTCCTTCCAGAAGGAGCGGGGCTTCTTCGGCTTCGGGGCCGGGCCGCCGGACCCCTCGCCACCGGTCCGGGGCGGCTCGTCCGTCGGCGGGCCGTCGCCGCCCGCCGCCGGGTCACTCCCGGAGGTCACGGCGCTGTCGGAAGCCGGGTCGGCGGCTCCCACGGGATGACCGCGGTGCTCCTCGCCGTCGTGCCCGGACCGTGCGCCAACCGCCACATCCCCCACGCCAACTCCTCACTCTGTGCCGCTGCCTGCCCCACGTACGACGCAGGCCCACCACTCCCATAACGAGCGGGAGTTCCGCAGGGCTCGGGAGTTGTCGAACCGATCCGTTCGGATCGCCGGGGGCAACCCTATGCGACAGCTGGGCGGACGCGGTCGCCGTGGCGGCCGAGGCGGTCACGGATGCGAAAGTTTGCGGTTCCTTGAGACGGACCCAGTGCCCCAGCGGCCAGGCGATGACCATGGCCCGCCCCACCACCTCGTCCTCCGAGACGGTGCCGCCGTAATCGGTGTTCTGGTGGGCCCGGGAGTCGGCGGAGTTGGCCCGGTGATCGCCCATCACCCACAGCCGCCCCTGGGGGACGGTGATGTCGAACGACGTGCTGGAGGGGTCGTTGCCGGGATACAGATACGCCCCCTCCTCCAGAGGCACGCCGTTGACGGTGACCCGCCCCTGCGTGTCACAGCACACGACGCGGTCGCCGCCCACCCCGACGACCCGCTTGATGAGGTCCTTCTCGTTGTCGGACGGCAGCAGACCGATGAAGGTGAGCCCTTCCTTGATCTGCTTGACGCCGACCGGGTCCTCCTTCTTGGTGGTGGTCTGCTCGTCGTTGAGCCAGCCGCCGGGATCCTTGAAGACGACGACGTCCCCGCGCTCGGGCTTGGAACCGAACCACGGGGTGAACTTGTCGACCAGGACACGGTCGCCGATCCGGATCGTCTGCTCCATGGAGCCGGACGGGATCACGAAGGCCTGCACCAGGAAGGTCTTCAGGACCAGGGCTATCAGGACGGCCACACCGACCAGCAGCGGTACCTCCCGGACGGCCGAGCGCCTGCGCTTGCGCTTGACCTTGCGCTGGAGCTTGCGCCGCTCCGCGCGCGTGCGACCGCCGCCCGCGCTGGAGGTGCGCCGGGCGCCGGTGGGCAGCAGGTTGTCCGCGGCGCTGGTCGGGATGTTGCGCGGCCTTCCACGGTTACCCATGGGCCCCCTCCGCGCCGGGCACGCGCGCGTAGGCGCTCGGGCGGGGCAGACGGGTGAGGTGCGCGTAGGGCCAGAGGATCCAGTCGGCACGGCCGATCACACGGCCGACGGGGATCATGCCGCCGCCCGGTGAACCGAGGTGGTCCCGGGAGTCGCGGGAGTGGCTGCGGTGGTCACCGAGGACGAAGAGGGTGCCCTCGGGCACGACCACGTCGAAGTCCACGGTGGACGCGCCGTCGCCGGGATACAGGAACGTCGACTCGTCGACCGACCGGCCGTTCACCTTGATCCTCCCCTCCTTGTCGCAGCAGACCACGTGATCTCCCCCTACACCCACGACGCGCTTGATGTAGTCGAAGTTCCCGAAGTACCCGGTGCCGTCGAACACGACGACATCGCCGCGCCGCGGCTCGGCACCGAAACGGTACGCCAACTTATTTACGAGAACGCGGTCGCCGATCCTCAATCCGTTTTCCATGGATCCGCTGGGAATCTGGAATGGTTGCGCCACGAAAGCGTTGAGGACCAGCAAAAACAGCAGGCAGATCAGCAGGGTCAGACTGATCCGGCCCCCCGGGAGCCACTCCGTGATCCGCCCCGCCAACGCGAAACGCGACCGTCCCTCCGGTCCTTCCGCCTCCGGGGTCTCCTGGGAGACGTCCGCGGGAACGGAAGGGTGGGAGGAGCGGTCGCGCTCCGTCGTCGGCTGAGCTTCGGTGTCCATCGGGGCCAGATGCTATCCGGCCGCTCTATGAACCCCTGAAAGCACTCAGTGGTCGCGCTTCTCCTTGATCTTCGCGGCCTTGCCGCGCAGCTCGCGCAGGTAGTAGAGCTTGGCGCGACGCACGTCACCGCGGGTGACGAGCTCGATCTTCTCGACGATCGGGGTGTGCACCGGGAAGGTGCGCTCGACGCCGACGGAGAAGGAGACCTTGCGGACCGTGAAGGTCTCGCGGACACCGGCGCCCTGGCGGCGGATGACTACGCCCTTGAACTGCTGCACACGGGAGCGGTTGCCCTCGATGACGCGGACGTGGACGTTGACGGTGTCACCCGGGCGGAAGGCCGGGACGTCGCTGCGCAGCGACGCGGCGTCGACTGAGTCGAGCAGGTGAGACATTTCGTCTGCTTTCTTCGCTGATGCCACAGGTCATCAACGGAACTAGATGTTCGAAGATTGAGTGCCGTGTGCCCGTCGAGGCGGGCGTCGTGTCCCCCTGCGGCAGGGGCGCACACCGGACGGCGCACAACAGCGACCTATTGTTCCACGCCGTCGGTCCTGCGCCAAAATCGACCGTACGGCGCACCCTCCGGGTCGGGCGTCCAACCCAGGATGGAGAGCATCTCGCGGTCCTTCTTGTCGAAGGTCTTCGGCTCGCAGCGCTCGATCAGGTCGGGCCGGTTGGCCGTCGTGCGCCGCAGGGCCTCGTCCCGGCGCCAGCGGGCGATCTTGCCGTGGTGGCCGCTGAGCAGCACCTCGGGGATCTCCCGGCCGCGCCAGGCGGGCGGCTTGGTGTAGACGGGGCCCTCCAGCAGGTTGGCCATGGCGCCGGGGGCGAAGGAGTCGTCGCGGTGGGACTCGGCGTTGCCGAGCACGCCGGGCAGCAGGCGTGCCACGGCCTCGGTGACGACCAGGACGGCGGCCTCCCCGCCGGCCAGGACGTAGTCGCCGATGGAGACCTCGTAGACGGGGATCCGGGTGGCGTACTCGTCGATGACCCGCCGGTCGATGCCCTCGTATCGGGCCGGGGTGAAGATCAGCCAGGGGCGCTCGGAGAGCTCGACCGCGAGTTCCTGGGTGAAGGGCCGGCCGCTGGGGGTCGGGACGACGATCGCGGGCGCGTGCGAGCCCCGCTCGTAGCCGTCGGCCAGGACGGTGTCGAGGGCGTCACCCCAGGGGTCGGTCTTCATGACCATGCCGGGTCCGCCGCCGTAGGGAGTGTCGTCGACCGTGTTGTGCCGGTCGTACGTCCACTCCCGCAGGTCGTGCACCTGTACGTCGAGCCGGCCACGCGCGCGTGCCTTGCCGACGAGGGAGACGTTCAGCGGGTCGAGGTACTCGGGGAAGATCGTGAGAACGTCGAGGCGCATTACGGCCGGTCCCCGTTCCCGTCCGCGTCCCCATCAGTGCCCGCGTCCGTGCCCGCGTCCTCGGCCTCGTCCCGCGCGGACGCGATCTCGGCCTGGTCGTCGATCAGACCGGGCGGCGGGTCGATGACGGCCCGCTGCTCCTCGAGGTCGATCTCGGTGACGATCGCCTCGACGAAGGGGATCATCACCTCGCTGCCGTCGGGCCGCTCGACGATGAAGAGGTCCTGGGAGGGCAGGTGCGAGATCTCGGTGATCCGGCCGACCTCGAGGCCGTCCTTGGTGACCACGTCCAGGTCCATCAGCTGGTGGTCGTAGTACTCGTCCTCCTCCTCGGGCAGCTCCTCGGGATCGATCTCGGCGATCAGGAGGGTGTTGCGCAGGGCTTCGGCGGCGGTGCGGTCCCGCACCCCTTCGAAGCGCAGGAGGAGACGACCGCTGTGGACGCGGCCGGTCTCGATGGTCAGCGGGCCGGTCGAGGCCGGGTCCGTGGCCAGGACGGCGCCGGGCGCGAGCCGCTGCTCCGGCTCGTCGGTGCGTACCTCGACGGTGACCTCGCCCTTGATGCCGTGGGCGCGGCCGATCCGCGCGACTACGAGCTGCACTTCTGAAGATCTCCTGTCGTACCTGTCGTACCTGTCATCACGACTGCCGTAACGACTACGGGCCGGGGACGGCCAGTGGCCCTCCCCGGCCCGAGCCGGTGCTGCGAAACGCGTCAGCGAACGTGATCCACGTCGACGAGGTCGACGCGGACGCCACGGCCGCCGATGGCGCCCACGACGGTGCGCAGAGCGCGTGCGGTGCGGCCGTTGCGGCCGATCACCTTGCCGAGGTCGTCGGGATGGACCCGGACCTCGAGCACCCGCCCGCGGCGCAGGTTGCGCGAGGCGACCTGCACATCGTCGGGGTTGTCGACGATGCCCTTCACGAGGTGCTCAAGCGCCTCTTCGAGCATGCTGCTCAGGCCTCGGTCGACTCGGACTCGGCGGCAGCCTCGTCCTTCTTCTCAGCCTTCTTCTTCTGGGTGATGGCCTCACCCTTGCCCGAGTCGTCGCCACCGAGGGCCTCGAACACGGGGCGAGCCTTCTTCGGCTCGGCGACGAGCAGCGGCGCCGGGGCGGGCTCGCCCTTGAACTTCTGCCAGTCGCCGGTCTTCTTCAGAATGGCGAGCACCGGCTCGGTCGGCTGCGCGCCGACACCCAGCCAGTACGCCACGCGGTCGGCGTCGACCTCGATGATCGACGGGTGGTACGTCGGCTGGTACTTGCCGATCTCCTCGATCGCACGACCGTCACGACGGGTGCGGGAGTCGGCGACGACGATGCGGTAGTGAGGCGCGCGGATCTTGCCCAGACGCTTCAGCTTGATCTTGACTGCCACGGAAGTGGTGTCTCCTGGTCTTGACGTGGTTGGGCACGGCGAGATGGCCGCGTGGGGTTGCGGTACCCGAGTGCCCGATGGACGCGTCAGCCGGAGGAGAGAGGGGTCCTATGCGACTGTCGAGTACAGCTGTCCATTGTGCCACACCGCGCGGGTGCCTTCCGGCCGCGGGTGGTTTCCGGGCATGCGGCAGAAACGCCCGGCGCTTGCGGGGCGCCGCCTTCGACGGCCCCCCGCATCACGCTGAACCGGCAGCCACGAGATGCCGGTGCATGACGGCTCGCGCCTAGGCCGCGCCCGCGATCTCCGGGATCCGGAACGGCTTGCCGCAACCCCCGCAAACGATCGGCGCCTGGGCCAGGACCGACGGTACGACCCGCACGTTGCGGCCGCAGTCGCACACGGCCTTGACCCGGACGCCGCCGCCGGAGGAGCCGTGCCGGGCCGCCGGACCGCGGAAGCTGCGGGTGGTGTCGGAGGAGGTGGCCGCCAGATGGGCCTTGAGGGCCCGCTGGAGGCGCTCGATCGTCGGGCGGTAGCGCCGCTTGGCCTCGGGGTTGAGCGTGACCAGGGAGAAGCCGCTGCTGGGGTGGGGCTCCTCGGGGTGGTCCAGACCCAGCTCCTCGGCGATCGCGAGGAATCTGCGGTTGTGGTAGCGGCCGGCGCGGGAGGTGTCGCGCACGCCGCGGGCGGCGGCGATGCCATGGACTGCCTCGTGAAGCAGTCGCTCGAAGGAGAGCTCGTGACCGCAGGCGGACGACGACTCCCCGATCAGGGACTCTGGCGCGGCAAGATCCGGCAGTTCGGGGTGGTACCGCTGAATGTCGGCCCACGCCTCTGCCAGCTCTGCGGCGAGAACAGGTGGTGTCTGTGTCGTGCTCACGTAATGACAACGAGCGGGGGTGCCCCTGTGTTCCGATTCCGGGCCATCCCAAATAATTTGCACGTACCCGTCAGTTGCCGCTGATGCGTCCTGACGAGGGCGGGTGCGCTGATCTGCGGAGAAGCCTCACAGCTCCTACCAAGGTGGTGCGTAGGCCCACGTACGACCCGGCGCGTAGACGATGTCCGCACGCCGGGGCAGGGATGTTCCGCAGGGGCGCAAGAGACGTTTCGGTCGCTCTCGCGAGCGGAGGGCGCCGTCTCAGTAAGCGCGCGCGACGATCGCGACGTTACCGGGGGCGTCCCCGTCGTCCGGCACCGACCCGTCCTCCGCGATCAGACAGCGTACGGTCAGCGACTGCTCGGCCAGCCTGGCCTCGCCTTCTTCGCCGAGGGTCGCCCACGGGACGCGCGCCCAGCCGCCGGCGGCGGCCGCCTCGGCCGCCTCCTCGATCGTCGAGACGTCGGTCGTGCGGGATTCGCGGCGCTCGCGGGACTGCTGCAGCAGCAGCGCCTGGTCCGCTTCGAGGACGGCGGGCAGCAGGGCCTCGAGCGCGTCGATCGCCACCGGCTCCTTGCCTCCCGGGATGCGCCGGGCCAGCATCACGGTGCCGTTCTCCAGGTCACGGGGTCCGATCTCGACGCGGACGGGCACGCCCTTGAGCTCCCAGTCGACAGCGCGCCGCCCGAAGGGGACGTCGGTGCGGTCGTCCACCCGGACGCGGAGCCCCGCCGCCCTCAGCCGGTCGCCCAGCTCGCGGACCTTGGCCAGAACCGCCTCGTCGCCCTTGATCGCGAGGACGACGACCTGGACATGCGCCAGCCGCGGCGGCACCCGCAGCCCGTCGTCGTCGCCGTGGGTCATCACCAGGGCGCCGATCATGCGGGTCGTCGAACCCCAGGAGGTCTGCCAGACCAGTTCCTGGGTGCCCTCCTTCGTCAGGTACCGGGTGTTGAAGGCCTTGGCGAAGTTCTGGCCCAGCTCATGGCTGGTGACCATCTGGAGGGCCTTGCCGTCGCCCATCATGCTCTCGAGGGTGAGGGTGTTGACGGCACCCGCGAAGCGCTCCTTGACCGTCTTGCGGCCGGAGACGAAGTCGATCGCGAGGACGTTCTCCAGGAAGTCGCCGTAGACCTCGCGCTGGATGCGCGCGGCGAAGTCGCGGGCCTCCTCGTACGTGGCGTGCGCGGTGTGCCCCTCCTGCCAGAGGAACTCGGAGGTCCGCAGGAAGAGGCGGGGCCGCAGCTCCCAACGGACCACGTTGGCCCACTGGTTGATCAGCAGGGGCAGATCGCGGTAGCTCTGCACCCACTTGGAGAAGTACTCGTTGACGATGGTCTCGGAGGTGGGCCGGACGACCGCCGGCTCCTCCAGCTCCTTGCCGCCCCCGTGCGTCACCACGGCCAACTCGGGCGCGAATCCCTCGACATGGTCCGCCTCGCGCGTGAGGTAGGACTGCGGGATCAGCAGCGGGAAGTACGCGTTCTCGGTGCCCGTCTCCTTGATGCGGGCGTCCATCTCCGCCTGCATCCGCTCCCACAGTCCGTAACCGTACGGTCGGATCACCATGGTGCCGCGCACCGGTCCGTTGTCGGCCAGTTCCGCCTTGTTGATCAGATCCTGGTACCAGCGGGGGAAGTCGTCCGCCCGCGGGGTGAGAACGGGAGCCTTTGCCATGGCGCGATGGTACGGCCCCAAGTTGCCGGAACGTGAATTCTCGCCACAGGCACAGCCGGCGCACAAGCGGGGGCCCGAGACCCCTGGACGCCGTCGCGTACGGGGAGTTACCTGGCATACGGGGGAAGTGCGGGCGCACTGCACGGGGGCCACCTGATCGGTTACTGCGGCAACTCTCGGCGGATTGGGGCGCTTATCCATGACACCTACGCTCGTGCGGCAGCACCTGCCACTCGCGGGGCCGACGCCCCGCGCTGACCCGGGTGCACGCGCGCGTGACTGGTCGGAGATCCAGGAGCGGATGCTGGTCCCGCTCTACGAGGCCGTCTACGAGCGACTGGACGTGGGGCCCGGCACCAGGCTCCTCGCCCTCGGCTGCGGCTCGGGGCTCGCCCTGCTGATGGCGGCCTCCAGGGGCGCGGCGGCCCTCACCGGCGTCGAACCGTCCGCACCCGAACGGCTGGCCCTCGCGCGCGAGCGGCTGCTGCCGAAGGAGCCCGGGGAGCGGGCCGCGGGTGCGCGCGGGGACGGTGACGGCATCCGCCTCACGGACCGGTTGCCCAAGCACACGGCCGGCCCGGGCACGCGCGCGTACGACCTGGTGACCGCGTTCGAGCCGATCGGGTGTCTCGCGGGCGACGCGGACGGGCTCGGCGGTCTGCTCGCGGCCACGACACCGCTCGCCGCGCGCGGGGCACCGGTGGTGCTCGTCGGCTGGGGTCCGCCGGAACGCTGCGCCACGTCCGCGGTGTTGCGGATCGCGACCAAGCTGGCCGAGCCGCTGCGCGGCAGCACGGTCCGGCTGCGCCCGGCGCTGCGCGACGACTTGGAGGAGGTCGCCGGGCGGGCGGGTCTGAGGCCGGACGGATCGGGGCGGGTGGCCTGCCCCTTCGGGTACGCCGACGTGGAGAGCGCCCTCAAGGGTTTGCTGTCCACCGGGCTGTTCGACGCGGCGGTCGCGGCGACGGACCAGGCGCAGGTCGACAAGGAACTGACCGAGGCGCTGCACCCGTACCGGCGCCCGGACGGGACGGTGTGGATGCCCAACGTGTTCCGGTACCTGATCGCGCGTACTCCCTGAAGCTCCCGCGTCCCCCGAGGACCACGTCTCCCCTTAGGCCTTCACCGGCCGCGTGACGCCGGTGCGCCGGTGCGCGTCCGTCTGCCCGCGCGCAGCCGCTTCCCCTCCGTACGCCGTGTGGGGCGCCCCTCCGCGAACGGAAGAGCGCCCCACACGGCGTACGGACGGGCCGGGTGGCTCGGTGCCGAGCCACCCGCGGCGGGCCGTCAGCCCATGAACTTCTTGAACTCGTCCGGCAGCTCGAAGTCCTGGGCGCCCTGCTGCGGCAGCCCGAGCGCGTTGCCGCCCTGGGCCTGGGCCTCGCGGCGCTGGGCCTCCTCCAGCTCCTGCTGCTTGCGCTTCATCGGGTTGCCGGAGCGCTGCTTGCCCTTGGCCTGCTTCGGCTGCTTCTTCTGCCGGCCGGCGCCGCCACCCATGCCCGGCATCCCCGGCATCCCGGGCATGCCGCCGCCCTGGGCCATCCGGGACATCATCTTGCGGGCCTCGAAGAACCGCTCGACCAGGCCCTTCACCGCGCTGACCTCGACGCCGGAGCCCTTGGCGATACGGGCGCGGCGCGAGCCGTTGATGATCGTCGGCTCGTGACGCTCGGCCGGGGTCATCGACTTGATGATCGCGGCCGTGCGGTCGACGTCACGCTCGTCGAGGTTGGCGATCTGGTCCTTGATCTGACCCATGCCGGGCAGCATGCCGAGCAGCTTGCTGATGCTGCCCATCTTCCTGACCTGCTCCATCTGGGCCAGGAAGTCGTCCAGGGTGAAGTCCTGGCCCTTCTTGGACGCCAGCTTGGAGGCCATTTTCTCGGCCTCTTCCTGACTGAACGTCTTCTCCGCCTGCTCGATCAGGGTGAGCAGGTCACCCATGTCGAGGATGCGGGAGGCCATCCGGTCAGGGTGGAAGGCGTCGAACTCGTCGAGCTTCTCGCCGTTCGACGCGAACATGATCGGCTTGCCGGTCACCGAGGCGATCGACAGGGCCGCGCCACCGCGGGCGTCGCCGTCGAGCTTCGACAGCACGACACCGTCGAAGCCGACGCCGTCACGGAAGGACTCGGCCGTGTTGACGGCGTCCTGACCGATCATCGCGTCGACGACGAAGAGGATCTCGTCGGGCGAGACGGCGTCGCGGATGTCCGCGGCCTGCCGCATCAGCTCGGCGTCGATGCCGAGGCGGCCGGCGGTGTCCACGATCACGATGTCGTGGACCTTGGTCTTCGCGAACTCGATCGAGTCCTTGGCGACCTGGACCGGGTCGCCCACCCCGTTACCGGGCTGCGGGGCGTACACGGCCACGCCGGCGCGCTCGGCGACGACGCTGAGCTGGTTGACGGCGTTGGGGCGCTGGAGGTCACAGGCGACGAGCAGCGGCGAGTGGCCCTGCTCCTTCAGCCAGCGGCCGAGCTTGCCGGCGAGGGTGGTCTTACCGGCACCCTGGAGACCGGCGAGCATGATCACGGTCGGCGGCTGCTTGGCGAACCGCAGCCGCCGGGTCTCGCCACCGAGGATCGTGACGAGTTCCTCGTTGACGATCTTCAGGACCTGCTGGGCGGGGTTCAGCGCCCTGGAGACATCGGCGCCGAGCGCGCGTTCCTTGACGTTCTTGATGAACGTGCGGACGACCGGCAGGGCCACGTCCGCTTCGAGGAGTGCGATGCGGATCTCGCGCGCCGTGGCGTCGATGTCCGCTTCGCTCAAGCGCCCCTTGCCGCGCAAGTTCTTGAAGGTCGCTGAAAGGCGATCGGAAAGAGTATCGAACACGGCGGCGTCGGTCCTCGGAGTCGGGGGCAGTCTGAGCGTCTTCCAGGGTATCCGGCCGCGCAAGACATTCGTCCCCGCCTGCTGCAATCAGCGGGCGGGGACGCGTGCCACGCGGCACACGGTCACGCGCGCAGTGTCTCCTCCAGCTTGCGGGTCACCGAGGCGGCCTCGTCGCCGGGCAGCGGCGCGCCCTCCGCGCCGGTGACGTAGAAGGCGTCCACGGCGTTCGCGCCGAGGGTCGAGACGTGCATGCTGCGGACCCGCAGTCCCTCGTCCTCCAGGGCCCGGCCGATCCGGAACAGCAGCCCCGGCGCGTCCTGCGCGCGTACCTCGATGACCGTCGCGTGCCGGGAGGCCGCCGGGGCCACCGTCACCCGCGGCGGAGGCGCGACGACGCCCCGCCGACGGGGGTAGGCGGCGTCCCGTTCGGCGAGCCGTCCGGCGATGTCCAGCGAGCCGTCCAGGGCGCGTACCAGGTCGGCGCGCAGCCGGGCTGCCTGGGGCAGGGAGCCGTACTCGGCGGCGACCCGCCAGTTCAGCAGCAGGACGGAGCCCTCGACCCCGGTCGGCAGGTCCAGGGCGCGCAGCTCGGCGGTGCGGACGGTCAGCCGGTGCATGGCGAGGACGCCGGCCACGGCGGGCAGCACGCCCTCCTGGTCGGGAACGGCGATGAGCAGTTCCACACCGAGCGGCTCGGGGTCGTCCGCCGGCCGGTCCTCCGCGGCGGGGGGCTCGGTCTGGGCGCGCAGGGCCAGCACCGGGCCGCTGGTGGCGACCGCCTCGATGGCGAGCCGTTCCTGCTCGGCGGTGGGCGCGGCGGCGTCGGGCTCGTCCGGCTCGTCCCCGGCGAGCACCGCGGCCACCCGCTTGACCAGGTCCGCCACGAGCGAACCTCGCCAGGACGACCAGGCGGCGGGGCCGGTGGCCAGCGCGTCCGCCTCGGTGAGCGCGTGCAGCAGCTCCAGGGTGCTCGGCGAGCCGACCGCCTCGGCGACCGAGCGGACCGTGGCCGGATCCTCCAGGTCGCGCCGGGTGGCCGTCTCGATCAGCAGCAGGTGATGCCGTACGAGCGTGGAGAGGACGGCGACCTCGGCGCGGTCGAAGCCGATCCGGGCGGCGACGTCCTTGGCGATGATCTCGCCCGCGACCGAGTGGTCGCCGGGCCAGCCCTTGCCGATGTCGTGCAGCAGCGCGGAGACGAGGAGAAGGTCGGGGCGGCTGACCCGGCGGGTGAACTCGGAGGCGCGGACGGCGGTCTCGATGAGGTGCCGGTCGACGGTCCAGATGTGCACGGCGTTGCGCTGCGGGCGGCAGCGCACCCGCTCCCAGTCGGGCAGCAACCGTGTGATCAGGCCCTCGGCCTCCAGCGCCTCCCAGACCTCGATGGTGGGCTGGCCCGAGCCGAGCAGGGTCACGAGCTGCTCACGGGCTTCTGCGGGCCAGGGCGTGGGCAGCGGGCGCACGGTGGCGGCGAGGCGTCGTACGGCGTGCAGGGAGAGCGGGAGACCGGCCTGCGCGGCGGCGGCCGCGGCACGCAGCGGGAGCACGGGGTCGCGTTCGGGGCGGGCGGCACGGGCGAGCACCACCTCGCCGTCCTGCTCGACCACTCCTTCGGCGAGCGGCGAGCGCTCGGCCACGGGCTTGCCGCCACCGAGCATGGCGCGCAGCCGCGGCCGCACGGCGCGCGACCTCAGCACGCGCCCCACTTCGCGCCAGGTGACATCACTCGCGTACGAAATGACGCGGGCCGCCTCGTACACCTGCCGCAGCAGCGTGTCGGCGTCCAGCAGGCCCAGCTCGGCGGCCACCTGGTCCTGTTCCTGGAGGGCCAGGCGGTCGGTGGCGCGGCCGGTGGCCAGGTGCAGGGCGTCCCGCACGTCGAGGAGCCGGCGCCGGGCGTCGTCGAGGCCCTCGCGGGGCGCGTCGGCCAGCCAGGAGGCGGCGACGGCCCGCAGCGCGGTGGCGTCCCTCAGCCCGCCCCGCGCCTCCTTCAGGTCCGGCTCCAGCAGGTACTGGAGCTCGCCCTGGCGTTCGGCGCGCTCGACGCAGAGTTCCTGGAGCTCGGGGAGGCGCTTGGGCGCCTGGTTGCGCCAGTCGGCGAGGACGGCCGTACGCAGTCCCGCCGTGAGACCGGGGTCGCCGACGAGGTGGCGGGCGTCGAGGAGGCCGAGCTGGACCTTGAGGTCCTCCCCGGCGGTCTTGCGGGCCTCGGCCGGGGTGCGGACGGAGTGGTCGAGCGCGAGGCCCAGGTCCCACACGGGGTACCAGAGCCGGTCGGCGAGGGCGGCGACCGCCTTGGCGTCGGCGCCGTCGTGCAGCAGGAGGAGGTCGAGGTCGCTGCGCGGGGACAGCTCGCCCCGGCCGTAGCCGCCGACGGCGACCAGGGACACGCCCTTCAGGTCCTCGGTTCCGGCCGTGAAGAGCCCCGACAGCCAGTCGTCGGTCAGTTCCGCGAGGGCGGAACGGCGCGACGGCCCGGACCGCGCCCCCTCGGTGAGGAGGCGCAGCCGGGCCGCCGCGTAGCCGCTGGGTCCCGAGTCCTCTGCATCCTTGCGCACGTCCGTACTCGTCACCCAGCGACTCCTGTTCTGTTCTGCCGTCAGAGCGCGTCCGGGCCGCGCTCGCCGGTGCGGACCCGTACGGCCGTCTCGACCGGAAGGGACCAGACCTTGCCGTCACCGATCTTGCCGGTACGGGCCGCCTTGACGATGACGTCGATCAGCTGTTCGGCGTCGTCGTCCTCGGCCAGCACCTCGATGCGGATCTTGGGAACCAGGTCGACCGTGTACTCGGCGCCACGGTAGACCTCGGTGTGTCCCCGCTGACGACCGTAACCGCTGGCCTCGGTGACCGTCAGACCGTGGACGCCGAAGGCCTGAAGGGCTTCCTTGATCTCGTCGAGCCGGTGAGGCTTCACGACGGCGGTGATGAGCTTCATGCGTCCACCTTCTTGCTCGCGTCGGTGACCGCGGTCGGGGGGAGGGCGGTCGTGCGGACGCCGCCACCGGCCCCGCTGAAGTCGTATGCGGTCTCGGCGTGCTCGGCCTGGTCGATGCCGGCCACCTCGTCGTCCTCGGAGACCCGCATGCCGATGGTCTTGTCGAGGAGGAAGGCGAGGATCGCGGAGACCACCAGCGAGTAGGCGAGGACCGCGAAGACGCCGGCGCACTGCTTCCACAGCTGGTCGAAGGAGTGGTTGCCGTAGAAGACACCGGTCGCCGTGGACTGGCCCTTGCCGCTGGCGAAGAAGCCGATCAGCAGGGAGCCGACGACACCGCCTACCAGGTGGACGCCGACGACGTCGAGCGAGTCGTCGTAACCGAACTTGTACTTCAGGCCGACGGCCATGGCGCACAGCAGACCGGCGATGGCGCCGACGGCGATCGCGCCGAGCGGGGTGACCGCACCACCCGAGGGGGTGATGGCGACCAGACCGGCGACCGCACCGGAGGCGGCGCCCAGCGTGGTGAACGCGCCGTGCCGGATCTTCTCGTAGACGAGCCAGGCGAGCATGGCGGCGGCGGTGGCGACCTGCGTGTTGACGAACATCAGCGCGCCGACGCCGTCGTCGTTGCCGAGCCACGAGCCGGCGTTGAAGCCGAACCAGCCGAACCACAGCAGACCGGCGCCGAGCATGACCAGCGGCAGGCTGTGCGGGCGCATCGGGTCCTTCTTGAACCCGACGCGCTTACCGATGACGAGGATCACGCCGAGGGCCGCGGCACCGGCGTTGATGTGCACCGCCGTACCACCGGCGAAGTCGATGACACCCAGCTCGAAGGCCCAGCCGCCGGCGCCCCAGACCCAGTGCGCGACCGGGAAGTAGACGACCGTGGCCCACAGGGCGACGAACAGCGCCCACGCGGAGAACTTGACGCGGTCGGCCAACGCACCGCTTATCAGCGCGGGCGTGATGATCGCGAACATCATCTGGAAGACCATGAACACGAAGATCGGGATGGTGTAGCCGTCCCACAGCTCCGTCAGGCCGATGTTGCTGAGGCCCACCCAGTCGGAGTTCCAGCCGATGAGGCTGCCGGAGTCGGTACCGAAAGCGAGGGAGAAGCCGTACAACACCCACAGGATGGTGACGATCCCGATGCTGATGAAGCTCATCATCAACATGTTGAGCGTGCTCTTGACGCGGACCATGCCTCCGTAGAAGAAGGCGAGGCCCGGGGTCATGATCAGTACCAGGGCGGAACAGATGAGCATGAAGCCTGTGTTCGCGGACGACAGCGTGGGTGCGTCCGCCGCAAGCGTGATGGCGGCCTGTGCCATCGGCGTCTCCTCGTCGTAGGTACGGCCCCGTGCGGGCGAAGCCAGAGCGGGTCGTGAGGGGTGGGCCGGTTATGCGCCATGAGATTCGCGCAGCGCGGTTTCGGTGGACGCCCCTCGTTGTTTCGCCGCTGTGACGAAGGCGCCTCGTGCGTTACGCCTCGATGAACTGGCTGATGTTCGCCGAGTGGATCGTTATCGTGGCGCAACCTTCGGAGAACGCAACAAACCGGCCGCGGGCGGCCTTCCGAATGACCTGGCTGGGGGAGCCGAGTCGGGCAGTTCGGGAGGGCCGGCCGCGGCCGGAGTTCCGGGGTCCTGCTTGGTCCTGCTCTGTGGATCAGCCGGATCAGACCGCTTCGGCCGTCTCCGGCAGCTCGATGGTGAGGCGCTCGGTCAGGTCCACGACCTCGGAGAGATCCCCGAAATCGCGTACGGCGCTGTCGACGGTCTTTCGGATACGAGTGTTGACGCGCTCGGAGCGCACCTTCTTGGCCTCCTTCATGGCCTGGGTGGCGAGGGTGGCGCTCTGCGCGGGCTCGCGCTGGAGGAGGTGCACCGTGGCCATGCCGATCAGGTTCAGCACATAGGACCGCTGGTGGTCGTGGTCGCCCGCGAACAGCTGCACGGCCTTGCGCATCAGGGGTTCGGCCAGCGAGGCGTAGGTGGGGCTGCGGCCGGCGACATAGGCGAGGTCGCGGAACGAGTGGCTGTTCTCGCCGTAGAGCTCGGCCTCGGAGAAGAAGCGGATCCAGTCGGGGTCCGGCTCGTCCCACTCGTCCGATTCGGCGAAGGTGTCCTCGGCCATCCGCACCGCCCGCTTGCACCGGCCGGGCTGCCCCATGTTGGCATAGGCGCGGGCCTCCATCGCATACAGCATGGACTGGGTGCGCGGGCTCGCGCAGTCCCGGCTGCCGTACTGCGCGAGGTGGATCAGTTCCAGGGCGTCCTCGGGCCGGCCGAGGTGGATCATCTGGCGGCTCATGCTGGACAGCACGTAGCTGCCGAGCGGCCGGTCGCCGGCCTCCTTCGCCGCGTGCAGGGCGAGCACGAAGTACTTCTGCGCGGTGGGCTGGAGCCCCACGTCGTAGCTCATCCAGCCCGCGAGCTCCGCCAGTTCGGCGGCGACCTTGAAGAGCCTCCTCGCGGTGGACTCGGGCTGCGGCTCCTGGAGGAGGTCCGTCACCTCGTGCAGCTGCCCGACGACGGCCTTGCGGCGCAGCCCGCCGCCGCACTGGGCGTCCCACTGCCGGAACATCACGGTGGTGGACTCCAGCAGGTCCAGCTCGGGCCGGGAGAGCCGGCCGCGGGCCCGGCTGGTCGGGACCGAGTCCGGTTCCTCGATCGGGGCGGGCGGCGAGGGGACGAGCCAGCGCTGCATGGGCTCGATGAGGGACGGGCCCGCGCACAGGGCGAGCGAGGTCCCGAGGAAGCCGCG
>NZ_JBHVYO010000014.1:0-67799 GCF_042880655.1 Streptomyces sp. NPDC058295 | reverse complement strand
CGATCGGGGCGGGCGGCGAGGGGACGAGCCAGCGCTGCATGGGCTCGATGAGGGACGGGCCCGCGCACAGGGCGAGCGAGGTCCCGAGGAAGCCGCGCCGCGCCAGCATCAGGTCGCTGCGGGAGAACTCGCTGAGCTGGGCCACCGTCTGCGGGGCCGTCCACGGCAGGTCGACGCCGGTCACGGAGGGCGCCTGGCGCGCGGCGCGCAGCCCGAGGTCCTCGACGGAGACGACACAGCCGAACCGCTCGGAGAACAGCTCGGACAGGATCCGGGGGATGGGCTCGCGGGGGTTCTCGCCGTCCAGCCAGCGACGCACGCGCGAGGTGTCCGTGGAGATGTGGTTGGCGCCCAACTGGCGCGCTCGGCGGTTGACTTGACGGGCGAGTTCACCCTTCGACCAGCCGCTGCGCACGAACCACGAAGAGAGCAGCTCGTTCGGGCGCTTGTCCCCGCCCGCAGCGTTGTTTCCGCTTCCGCCGTTGCCGCTCACTGGAACGCCCCCATCCCTGAGACCACTTGTCACTGAGTGCGCCAAGCCTTATCAGAATGCCGGTAAATACGGCCTGCCGTACGGTACTTGTCACCCTTCGAACGGAAAGCCGACTTGCCTCCGGCATACCCACGAGCGCATGTGCCTCCAGGACCCGCACACTCAAAGTAATCCTACGATCACGGCTCCGGCCACGAGGATCCCGGAAACGCCACCATTCGCCACCCCTTCGAATGAACTCCCGGTGGCTCGTACGCGATTCACTTGACATAGGACAGCCGGGAGTGAGCGGAGCGAAGCACTCAGGGGCGCGCACCGCCCGACACACCACCCGGAGCGCTTCCAGGCGCTGCCTGGATCGAGCGGTCGACGGGAAGCGGAAGCACACAGAGTCACGACGATCGATCGCTGCGTAACCATCGGCGCGTCGAACCCGTTGGAGGGGGCATGGGCTTCACGATCGGCGGCATTCGCGAGATCCGCTCCGGCGCGCGCAGGCGCGGTCGCTCGTCCGAGTGCACCGCCGTCGCCGAGTTCACGGGACTGTGGGGCTGGGACGCGGTGCCCGGCGCGCGGGCCGCGGCGGGTGTCTGCTCGTGCGGCCGCTCCGACTGCCGCGAACCCGGCGCACACCCCTTGGCGTTCGCCCCCCGGGTCCCCGCCGGGGCCACCCTCGACGACGCGAGCAGGACCTGGTCGGAGTTCCCCGGCGCCGCGGTCATGCTGCCCGTCGGGCGCGCGTTCGACGTGATCGACGTCGCCGAGGCCGCCGGCCGTCGCGCCCTGGTCCGGCTGGAGCGCATGGGCCTCCCCCTCGGCCCGGTCACCGCCACCCCCGAGGGCCGCACCCAGTTCTTCGTGGCCCCAGGCGCCGCCGCCGAACTGGCCGGGCTGCTCTACCGCATGGGCTGGGACGACCCGACCGCCCTGGACCTGCGCGGCCTCGGCCCCGGCAGCTGCATCACGGCCCCACCCTCCGACCGCGGCGGGCTCGGCCCGGTGCGCTGGCTGCGCCCGCCCGCACTGGACTCGGCCACTCGCCCGCCGCAGGCCCGCCTGCTGCTGGGCACCCTCGCCTATCTGGCCCACCGGTCGCGCGCCTGAGCCGTACGGCGCGCACACAGCCGAGCGCCCGCTCCCACTGCACCTGGGGGCGGGCGCTTCCTTTTCTGCTCCTGAACCGGCGCCGCTCCCGCGGATCCGGCCGGCCACCGCCGGGGTACCTCGATCGACGGTCGCGGTCCGTGGGCGGTGGGCGACGGCCCTCAGTCGCCGATAAGGGCATCCACGAAGGCCTCCGGCTCGAAGGGCGCCAGGTCGTCCGCGCCCTCGCCGAGTCCGATCAGCTTGACCGGGACGCCCAGCTCGCGCTGGACCGCGATCACGATGCCGCCCTTCGCCGTGCCGTCCAGCTTGGTCAGGACGATGCCGGTGATGTTCACGACCTCGGCGAAGACACGGGCCTGGACGAGGCCGTTCTGCCCGGTGGTGGCGTCGAGGACGAGCAGCACCTCGTCGAGCGGCGCGTGCTTCTCGACGACCCGCTTGACCTTGCCGAGCTCGTCCATGAGCCCGGTCTTGGTGTGCAGCCGCCCCGCGGTGTCGATGAGGACGACGTCCACCCCCATCGCCTTGCCCTCCTTCACCGCGTCGAACGCGACGGAGGCGGGATCGCCCGCCTCGGGGCCCCGCACGGTGTGCGCGCCGACGCGCTCGCCCCAGGTCTGGAGCTGGTCGGCGGCGGCGGCGCGGAAGGTGTCGGCGGCGCCGAGGACGACGGTCCGTCCGTCGGCCACGAGCACGCGCGCGAGCTTGCCGGTGGTGGTGGTCTTGCCGGTGCCGTTGACCCCGACGACCATCACGATGCCCGGCTTGCGCTCCTCGGGCTCGGTCTTCACCGTGCGGTCGACCTCGGTGCCGACCAGCGTGAGCAGCTCCTCGCGCAGCAGGCTGCGCAGCTCCTCGGGGGTGCGGGTGCCGAGCACCCTGACCCGCTCGCGCAGCCGCTCGACCAGCTCCTGGGTGGGCTGCACGCCGACATCGGCGGTGAGCAGCGTGTCCTCGATCTCCTCCCAGGTGTCCTCGTCGAGGTGCTCGCGGGAGAGCAGCGTGAGCAGGCCCTTGCCGAGGGCGTTCTGCGAGCGGGACAGCCGGGCGCGGAGGCGGACCAGCCGCCCCTCGGTGGGTTCCGGGATCTCGAGCTCGGGAACCTCGAGAGGGGGGCCGACGGGCGGTTCCTCGACGGCCGTGCCGGTCGAGCCGCCGTCGGGAAGATCCACCTCCTCTATCGTGCGGCGCGGTTCGTCGCGCGGCGTCTCGGCCTCGTCGCCGACATGCGGCTCGGCCGGAGGGGCGGTGATGTCGGGCGCGGTGGGGGGCGGCGGGGGCAGCGACTTCTTCCGTCGGCTGCCGACCACGAGCCCGCCGAGCACACCGAGCACGACCACGGCGATGACTACAGCAAGGATGACGGTTTCCATAACGCGACCAGTATCCATCCCCACCCGCCCGGGACCCCGCTCCCCGGTCCGTACGGCCCAGGGTCTGTCCGGCGGATCATGCCGCAGTGCGGGGCTCGGCACGCCGGTCTGCGGCGTGCTCGTCGGTTGCCGACGCTCCGCGGCGACGCCGTCCTCCGCCTGGCACGCGCCGCACCCCGCCCGCTCACCTGCGCTGATGGGCGCCGTACATCCCCTGCGACCTGATCCGCCGGACGGGCCCCGGTCGGCCGCGCCGCTCTCGTGCGGGCGGACCTCGCACCCCTACGGCTGGTCGGCCGCGCCGCTCTTGTGGAGTGCGGCCCTCGCCCGGAAGCGCAGGCGCAGGCAGCGGTCCTCGGCCTCCTGCGACGCATCCTCGGGGCAGCAGCAGTGACCGGCGAGCCATCGCAGATCGTCGGGGTCGAGCCAGAGGGCGACGCGTCCGCGGTCGGCCTCGTCCTGCGGGTCGGTCTGCACGACGGGCCGGGTCATGGCCCAAGCCTACGGTCGGACGGGCCCGACCCATGGCCATCTGACACACCGTCAGCTACGGTCCCCACACATCCGCCGAAGGGGGCCTGCCATGCCCGTCACCGTCGTCCGCTTCAACCTCGTCGCTCCCGGCGCGACCCCGGCCGAACTCGGTGTGCGGTACCGGGCCGCCCTGGAGATGGCCGCGTACGCCGACGAGTGCGGGGTCACGACCGTACAGACCGAGGAGCATCACGGGGCCGAGAACAACTGGCTGCCGTCGCCGTTCGCCTTCGCGGGCGCCGTGCTCGGCGCGACCCGGCGGCTCGCGGTCACCGTCTCGGCGGTGATCGGCCCGCTGCACGACCCGCTGCGGCTGGCCGAGGACATCGCGGTGCTCGACTTGCTGAGCGGCGGCCGGCTGGTCACGGTCGCCGGGATCGGCTACCGGCCCGAGGAGTACGAGCGCGCGGGCGTGGACTGGAAGCGGCGCGGGCGGCTCCAGGACGAGCTTCTCGACACCCTGCTCAAGGCCTGGACCGGCGAGGAGTTCGAGTACCGGGGCCGTACGGTACGGGTCACCCCGCGTCCGTCCTCCGAGCCGCACCCGCTGCTGCTGGTCGGCGGCTCCTCGAAGGCGGCCGCCCGCCGGGCCGCCCGGCTCGGCCTGCCCTTCTTCCCCAGCGCGCACCTTCCGGAGCTGGAGGCGTACTACAAGGAGCGGCTCGTCGAGTACGGGACCGAGGGCTGGACGATGATGCCGGGCGCCGAGACCCCGCTGCTGCACATCGCCGAGGATCCGGACCGGGCGTGGGCGCAGTACGGCGAACATTTCCTGCACGAGGCACGGACGTACGCGTCCTGGCAGTCCGGTGAGATCCGCTCGGCGGTGCGGTCGGCGGCGGGCAGCGTCCAGGAGCTCCGGGAGGAGGGGGTCTACCGGATCCTCACGCCGGACGAGTGTGTGGCGCAGGGGCTCGACAACCTCGTCCTGCATCCGCTGGCCGGCGGGATGCCGACGGCGGAGGGGTGGCGGGGACTGCGGCTGTTCTGCGAGAACGTGCTGCCCCGGCTCGACGGGTGAGCCGGGGCAGCACGTCCTACGGGTATCGAGGAGCGGGCAGCGGGGACTTGGCCCGGCTCCTCGAGATCAGGGGCCTCTTCACGAGGCTCAGCCCATCTCCTCCAGCGCCTTGCCCTTCGTCTCCTTGACGTACTTCAGGACGAACGGGATGGAGAGCGCGGCGAAGACCGTGTAGATGACATAGGTCGCGGAGAGGTTCCAGTCGGCCAGCGACGGGAAGCTCGCGGTGATGGCCCAGTTGGCGATCCACTGCGCGGACGCGGCCACGCCGAGGGCGGCGGCACGGATCCGGTTGGGGAACATCTCGCCGAGGAAGACCCAGACGACCACACCCCAGGACAGGGCGAAGAAGAGGACGAACACGTGGGCCGCGATCAGGGCGATCCAGCCCTGGGTGGCCGGCAGCTTGCCGTCGACCAGGTCGTAGGAGAACGCCCAGGCCTCCAGCGCGAGACCGACGACCATGCCGACGGAGCCGATGAGGGCCAGCGGCCTGCGGCCGACGCGGTCCACGAAGATCATCGCGATCACGGTGCCGACGATGTTGATGATCGACGTCGTGAAGGAGTAGAGGAACGAGTCCGTCGGGTCGACGCCGACCGACTGCCACAGCGTCGAGGAGTAGTAGAACGCGACGTTGATGCCGACGAACTGCTGGAAGACCGACAGGCCGATACCGACCCAGACGATCGGCTTGAAGAAGAAGGAGCCACCGAGCAGGTCCTTGAACGTGGACTTGTGCTCACTGTTCATCGCGTGCTCGATCTCGGCGACGCGGGCGTCCAGGTCGATCTTCTTGCCCTCGACCTCTTCGAGGATGTCGCGGGCCCGCTCGCGCTTGCCGACGGAGATCAGGAAGCGCGGGGACTCGGGGATGGCGAAGGAGAGCAGACCGTAGAGGACGGCCGGGACCACCATGACGCCCAGCATGACCTGCCATGCCTCCAGGCCCATGAGCTCGCCGCGCTGGTCGCCGCCGGCGGCGTTCAGCAGACCCCAGTTGACCAGCTGCGAGATCGCGATGCCGATGACGATCGCGGCCTGCTGGAAGGAACCGAGACGGCCGCGGTAGGCGGGCGGGGCGACCTCCGCGATGTAGGCGGGGCCGATGACGGAGGCCATGCCGATGGCGAAGCCGCCGACGACCCGCCACAGGGCGAAGTCCCACAGCGCGAAGGGCAGGGCCGAGCCGACGGCGCTCACGATGAACAGCACGGCGGCGATCTGCATGACCCGGATGCGGCCGATGCGGTCGGCGATGCGGCCGGCGGTCGCGGCGCCGACGGCGCAGCCGATCAGGGCGATGGCGATGACCTGCGCCAGGGCCGCGGAGCCGACGTCGTAGCGGTCCCGGATGGCCTCGACCGCGCCGTTGATGACGGAGCTGTCGTAGCCGAAGAGGAAGCCGCCCATCGCGGCCGCCGCCGCGATGAAGATGACGTGCCCGAGATGATCGGGGTGAGCCGTCCCGGCTCCTGACTTTGGTGCCTGCTCTGTGCTGGTCACGTTCAACTCCTCGGGCCGCCGGCAACGCTGCCGACGGGATCAACACCTCCAGATAGGTGGTACCTGAAGGTAAAAGCAACGGTGCCGAGACTATGCCTTCAAGTGTCGAAGTCAAGAGGGGGTGACTGTGACTTTTCAGCGCACAGGTGAGGGAGATGTGTTCAACTCTTGAAGTAGGGCCCGGGGCTTGGTTTCAGGTACCCCGCTTTGGGCCGTTCAGCGCAGGCGCTGGCTGATGACCTTCGACACACCGTCGCCCTGCATGGACACGCCGTACAGCGCGTCGGCGACCTCCATCGTGCGCTTCTGGTGCGTGATCACGATCAGCTGCGAGGACTCCTGGAGCTCCTGCATGATCCGGATCAACCGCTGCAGGTTGGTGTCGTCGAGGGCGGCCTCGACCTCGTCCATGACGTAGAACGGGCTGGGCCGGGCCTTGAAGATCGACACCAGCATGGCGACGGCGGTCAGCGACCGCTCGCCACCGGAGAGCAGGCTGAGGCGCTTGACCTTCTTGCCCGGCGGCCGGGCCTCCACGTCGACGCCCGTGGTGAGCATGTTGTCGGGGTCGGTCAGGATCAGCCGCCCCTCGCCGCCCGGGAAAAGCCGGCTGAACACACCCTCGAACTGCCGCGCGGTGTCCCGGAACGCCTCGGTGAAGACCTGCTCGACCCGCTCGTCGACCTCCTTCACGACCTGAAGGAGGTCGGTACGGGTCTTCTTGAGGTCCTCCAGCTGCTCGCTGAGGAACTTGTGCCGCTCCTCCAGCGCGGAGAACTCCTCCAGGGCGAGCGGGTTCACCTTGCCGAGCTGCTGATAGGCGCGTTCGGCCGCCCGCAGCCGCTTCTCCTGCTCGGCCCGCAGGAAACGCCTGGGCTGGTTGCGCGGGTCCTCGGGGTCCTCCGGCAGCACCTCGCCCTCGGCGGGCGGCGAGGGCGGCACCGGCTGGTGGGGCCCGTACTCGGAGACGAGCCCCGCGGGCTCCACCCCCAGCTCCTCCAGCGCCTTGGTCTCCAGCTGCTCGATCCGCATCCGCTTCTCGGCGCCGAGCACCTCGCCCCGGTGGACCGAGTCCGTCAGCTTGTCCAGCTCGGCCTTGAGGTCGCGCCCTGCGGTGCGGGCCGCGGCCAGCTCCTGCTCGCGCCGCGCCTTGGCGGCGTCGGCGGCGACCCGCTCGGCCTCGGCCCGCCCGAGGGACACCTCGACATGGGTGAGCAGTTGGCGCGCACCGGAGGCGACGGCCTCCGCGACGGCGGCCTCGTGCCGCAGCCGCGCCCGCCGCTGCTCGGCACGCGCGCGTGCCTCGCGTTCCGTCCGCGCGGCCCGGTCCAGCGAGTCGGCCCGCCCGGCCAGCCCCTTCACCCGCTCCTCGTGCGTACGGACCTGGAGCCGCGCCTCCATCTCGGTCTGCCGGGCGTTGGCCCCGTCCGCGGCGAGCCGGTCGCGCGCGGAGGTGTCGGGCTCCTCCTCGACCGGCATCTCCTCGGCGACGGCCAGCCGTTCGGCCAGTTCCTCGGCCTCTTCCACGGCCCGGTCCAGAGCCTCCTGCGCCCGCGCCGCGGCCGCCGTGGAGCGCTCGGCCTCGCCGGCGGCGCCCCGCGCCTGTCCCGCGAGCCGCCCGAGCTGCTGGGCCACGGCCGACTTCTCCCGGTCGGCGGCCCGCCGCCGCTCCCCCGACTCCTCGACGAGCGCGGCACATTCCTTGCGCCGCTCCCCCGCCGCGAGCTGCGCCCGGGTCAACTCCTCGCACCGCACGGCCAGCTCCTCGAGCTCGGCCGCGGCCTCGTCGACGGACGCCTGCACCTCCAGCAGACTGGGCGCCCCGGCGGACCCGCCGTGCGCGAAGTGCGCCCCCAGCAGGTCGCCCTCGGCGGTGACGGCGGTGAGATCGGGCCTGGCGTAGACGACTTCCTCGGCGTCCTCCAGCGTGCCGACGACGACGATCCCCCGCAGGAGACGCCGTACGGCGGGCAGGAGATCGGCGGGGCCGCGGACGAAGTCGGCGGCGTACCGCGGTCCTTCGGTCTCGCGCGGCTCCCGCGCCTCCCGGGGTACGTCGTCCGGAGCGCCGCTCAGCAGCAGCGCGGCCCGGCCCCCGTCCTGCTTGCGCAGCAGACGGATCGCCTCGGCGGCCGCGGACGGACCGGTCACGGCGAGGGCGTCCGCCGCCGCCCCGAAGGCCGACGCGAGGGGGACCTCGTACCCCGGCGTCACCGTCAGCAGTCCGGCCGCCGGACCCAGCAGTCCGCTCAGCCGGTCCCCCGCGCCGAGCAGCGCGCCCGTGCCGTCCTTGCGGCGCAGGCCCATCGCCAGGGTCTCGTGGCGGGCCTGGGTCGCGGCGCGGCTGCGTTCGGCCCCGGTGAGCGCCTCGCGGGCGGCGGTGAGAGCGGCCTCCGCCTCGACGAGCCGCCGCTTGGCCGCCTCGTGCCGTTCCCCGAGCTCCTGGTCACCCGCGTCGAGGCCGTCGACTTCCGCCTTGAGCTCCTCGTACTCCTCCTGCGCGGTGACGGCCCGCTCCTGGGCCTCGTCGCGGGCGGCGGCGAGCCGGTCGATCTCGGCCTGGGCCGAGGCGGCACGCGAACGGGCCGCGTTGACCTGGCCGTTCAGCCGGGCCAGGCCCTCTCGGCGGTCGGCGATGGCCCGGGCGACGTCCTTCAGCCGCCGCTCCTCGACGGCGAGCTCCCGTTCCAGATCGGCGCGGTGGGAGACGGTGTCGTCGAGCGCGTGCTGGGCCGCTTCGAGGGCGGCCTCCAGCTCGGCCTCCTGCTCGCGTACCCGGGCGGCCTCGCGCTCCATGTCCTCGGGATCGCGGCCGCGGCGTTCCTCGGGCGGCGCGGAGGTGGCGCTCTTCACGCGCGCGTCGGCGAGCGAGATCGTGCCGCGGACGCGTTCGGCGAGCTGGGACAGCTCGTACCAGGTCTGCTGGGCACGCTGGAGGCGCGGTGCCAGCCGGCGGACCTCGTCCTCCAGGAGGGCCTCCCGCTGGAGGGCCTTGCGCAGTTCCCGCTCGGCGGCTTCCTTGCGCTCCTTGAGGGCGGCCTCGTCGGCGACCTCGGTCTGCAGGGCCTCCCGCAGCCGTACGAGATCGTCGGCGAGGAGGCGCAGGCGGGCGTCGCGCAGGTCGGCCTGGATGACGGCGGCGCGACGGGCGACGGCGGCCTGACGGCCGAGCGGCTTGAGCTGACGCCGTAGTTCGTCGGTCAGGTCCTGCACGCGAGCGAGGTTGGCCTGCATCGCGTCGAGTTTCCTGAGCGCCTTCTCCTTGCGCTTGCGGTGCTTGAGGACGCCCGCGGCCTCCTCGATGAAGGCGCGGCGGCCCATGGGATCGGCATGCAGGACGGAGTCGAGCTGGCCCTGGCCGACGATGACGTGCATCTCGCGGCCGATGCCGGAGTCGGACAGCAGGTCCTGGATGTCCAGGAGCCGGCAGGTGTCACCGTTGATCTGGTATTCGCTGCCGCCGTTGCGGAACATGATCCGCGTGATGGTGACCTCGGCGTACTCGATGGGCAGTGCCCCGTCGGAGTTGTCGATGGTCAGGGACACCTCGGCGCGGCCCAGCGGGGGGCGGCCGGTGGTGCCGGCGAAGATGACGTCCTCCATCTTGCCGCCGCGCAGGGACTTCGCGCCCTGCTCGCCCATGACCCAGCTGAGCGCGTCGACGACGTTGGACTTGCCCGAGCCGTTCGGTCCGACGACGCACGTGATCCCCGGTTCGAACCTGAGCGTGGTAGCCGATGCGAACGACTTGAACCCCCGGAGGGTCAGGGCCTTGAGGTGCACGGCGCTGGACTCTACCTTCCGGGGGTGTCTCACTCCATGAACCCGCGGTTTCACCCATGAACGCGCAGGGCACACCAAACGTTAAGAGACTGAAAGGGTGCGCGGGGGAAGCAAAAGGGCGAGCAGGACGACGGCGGGAAAGACGAGGCGGGGGAAAGAAAGAAGGGACGCCGAAGCGTCCCTTGCAAACTCTGACAACTTAGCGGTCCGACGCGGTGAGATGAGCCGCCCGACCCCTGCGTGTGCCGTTGTGCAGCGGTGCAGCGATCAGGTGAGCGCAGGCTCCGCCTGGCGTGCGTCGATGCTCTCCAGAAGCGATTCGTGAGAAGCGGCAGCCGTCAGCGCGTCGTTCTCGGCCTGGATCCGTCCGAGCTCGGATTCCAGGTCCTGTACACGCTGCTGGAGCCGTCGCATCTCGGCGAGGAGTCGCGGGTCGGAGCCGCCGACGTAACCGAGAAGCGCCTTTGCCATGATGGATGGTCCTCCACAATGAGTGACCGACCGAAGCGGTGTGGGTCGTGAGGGATTCGCACCCGCGGTGCTTGCCAGGATCTTGGTTGTGCTGCCGTTCATCCATGCCAAACAGCTGAGGTGCGCGGGGTGCTTTCAGCGTCTCACCAAAAAGTTTGACGGTCAACACGATCACGCCCCGTATTGGCGGGCATCCCGGTGGCGCGCGGCCTGAACGGCGGCGCTGCGACTCCTGCGGGGCCCTCGGGGCGTGGCGATCATCCTGACGTGCGGAGCCTTCCACCGCAAGCAATTCTCGGCAACCACCTGCCCCTTTTCGCTGGGGCAGGTGCCGTTGGCATGTACCGGCGTCCGTTCCGGGGCGCTCCGAGTGCATTCCTCAGCGGATCGCGAAGCCGTCGTAGCCGCCGCGCGGTGTGTCCCATATCTCGGTGACGCCGTCCACCCGCCCGGGCGTGTCGTCCCCCAGGAGCCACCCGAGCAGCCCCTCACAGCTCTCTCGAGCCCCCTCCGCGACGACCTGGACCCGTCCGTCGGCCAGATTGAGAGCAAAACCACTCAGCCCGCCGATCTCCAGCGCCTTGGCCCGGGCGAACCAGCGGAAACCCACGCCCTGGACGTGTCCGCGCACCCAGGCGACCAGCCGTACATCCTCGTTCATGGGTGCAACCTAACCGGGCAAAGTCGCTCGGAGCACTTCCTCCCCAAGAGCCATGCGGTACCGTCCCGACCCAATGATTCCCATATGAAACTCACTCGATCGGGTGAGTCGGGTCGACCAGAGGGCGCAGGAGGCGCGCGTAGCCCCAGCACTTCGGCCGACCGTTGGGAACACCGCTTGGACGAGGAAGGCAAGGACATGGGACGCCACCGACGCTCCGCCGCCGGCCGCGCCGCCACGGGCCGCGCCACGGGGGTCACACAGACGCACGGCTCGCACGCGGACAGTCACACCCCGCAGGACCCGTACGCCGACGAGCGCCCCACGATGGGCATCGCGCCGTATCTGAACCCGGAGGCGTACGCCGACTCCGTCGCCAGAAGCCGGGACTACCTGTACGCCACCGGCGACGAGTACGCCCACGACGACACCGCGGTCTTCTCGGTGGACGGCTTCCGGCCCGACGACGGTGACCTGCGGCCGGGCTCGAACCGGGCGGCGGCCGGCCGCCGCCGCAAGCGCAAGGTCGCCACCCCGGTCAAGACGGGCCTGCTGGGTGTCTCCGCGGCCGTCGCCATCGGCACCGTCGCGGTGGCCACGGGCGTGGTGCCCGGCCTCGACAACTACCAGCTCGGCGGCGGCAGCGGCTCGGGCGACAAGGTGCAGGCCGCCGACTCCCCGACCAACTCGGCCTCCGAGCAGGGCGGCAACTCCGGCTCCGCCTCCGACACCGAACGCGGTGGTACGTCGACCAGCCGCGACGCCGGCCGGTCCACCTCGCCCTCCGCCGCGCCGACGCCTTCCCCCTCCACCTCCACCGCGTCGGCGTCGCCGACCGAGACGGCCACCGAGAAGCCGCAGGCCGCGCCCTCGAAGAAGCCGAAGACCACTCCGTCCAAGTCGAAGACGGCCACCAAGGCACCGGAGAAGTCCGAGTCCCCGGTGACGGTCTCGGCCGAGGCGCAGGCCGCGGCCGAGGTGCTGAAGCTGGTCAACGAGGAGCGGGTCAAGGTCGGGTGCAGTGCCGTCTCCGCCAACAGCGCGCTGTCGAAGCTGGCCGAGGAGTTCAGCGACGACATGGCCGCGCGCGGTTTCTTCGACCACACCGATCCGGACGGGGCGACCCCGTGGGACCGGGCCGCGAAGGCCGGGATATCCGACCTCGGCGGCGAGAACATAGCCCGTGGCCAGGCCGACGCGGCCGCGGTCATGGAGGCCTGGATGAACAGCCCCGGCCACAAGGCCAACATCCTGAACTGCGACTTCAAGACGCTGGGCGTCGGTGTCCACCTGGGCTCCGGCGGCCCCTGGTGGACGCAGGACTTCGGCTACTGAGATAACCGCAGGTCAGACGGCTAGGAACTCTCCCGGGCCGTGTCCGGGCCGTCGCCCGTGGGGTCCTTGTCCGCGAAGACGCGATCCACGGCGGCCCGGGTTCGGGTCCCGCTGGACGGCATCAGGTGCGTGTACGTGCGCAGCGTGAAGCCGGGGTCGTGGTGCCCCAGATACTCGCTGAGAGCCTTGATGCTCTCCCCCGCGTCCAAGAGCACCGAGGCGTAGAAGTGCCTCAGCGCGTGCATGCCGTTGTCCCGCCCGGTCTCCACGCCCGCAGCCCGAAGCGCCGGCCGCCATACCCGATCGTTGAAGCGGTTCCGGTCGAGGGCCAGGCCCATGGAGCCGGTGAAGATCAGCGATGCCGTGACCGGAGGACCGTCGAGCGTCTTCCACGGCAAGGTGACCTTCACGGCCGGGTGACGCTCCAGGTGCGCAGCCAGCGCAAAGGCCACCGACTCAGGCAGAGGCACGTCACGTTCCTTGCCTCCCTTGGGCGGAGCGAACACCGCCCGATGACGTTGCAGCAGCTTGACCTGCCGGACCACGTGCATCACCCCACCGAGGAAGTCCACGTCCTCCACGGCCAGGCCGAAGACTTCCCCCTGTCGCAGACCGCATCCGGCGGCGACGTTCACGAGAGCTTGGTAGCTCTCCGGCAGAGCCGCGCGCACTCCTATCACTCGCTCGGCGGGCCAGGGCTTGACCTTGCGAGGCTCGAGGCGAGGAGCGCGCACCGACCGAGCGCGGCACGGGTTCTCGCGAATGACCCGGTCCTCCACGGCAGCCGTGAAAACCGTGGAGACGTGCGCGAAGATCCCGCGCCGGTACCCGGCCGACAGCCCTCGATCCTCCAAGGTGCGCAGCCACAGACGGAGATGCGACGGGGTGAATGAACCGATCGGCCGCGTACCCAGGTGAGGGATCGCATGGAGCTTCAACCGGCTCTCGACAGACTCCCGCGTCAGAGGGCCGGTGATCTGCGTGGTCATCCACTCCGTGGCGTACTGCTCGAACGTGACCCTGCCAGCGTCCGGGCTGACGTAGTCACCGCGCGACATGTCCGCCTCGATGTTGGCGAGCCACTGTTCCGCCTTGCGCTTCTGCTTGTCCGGGAAGCTCTTGGACTTCTCGGAGCCGTCCGGCCCTATGTAGCGGGCGCGGTAGCGGAGGCCGACGCCGAAGCGGTCGGTCTTGACCTTCACGGTCTTGCCGTCCGGTCCCGGCTCGGCCTTGAACCAGCGGTCTTGGATGTGCCCGGCCATCAGGCGGCCCTTTCCATCTGGGATTCGACCCAGACGCGGACGTCTTCGGGGTCGAAGCGGAGGTGCCGGCCGACGCGGAAACCACGCGGTCCGGTCTGCTTGCGGCGCCACTGGTAGACGGTCTCGACCGGGACGCCGAGGAGATCGGCCAGGTCGACAGGGGTCAGGTAGCGATCGGGCAGCGAGCGCTTCATGTCCAGGCCCCCATGTCGTCCATGTGGTCCAGGTCGGCGAGTGCTTCGCGTGCTGTCTCCCGGTTCAGCCGCAGGTCGCGAGCGATGTTGGCGGCGAGCCAGGATTCGCCGGGGGTGTGGCCCTGTCCGGCGTAGGTCCAGTGGGCGAGCACGAGCGTGGAGCCCTCCGTGTCGTCGAGGTCCTCGGAGAGCCCGCGGTCACGCCGTTCCTGCCGGGCGCGGTAGTCGGCCCGCACCTGGCGCAGCGCGCCGAGGGTGGTGGAGTAGCGGCGGGATTTGGTGGAGAAGTGGCCGCGGAAGCCGAGCATGTGAGCCCAGCGCCACAGCAGCCGTTCCGGGTAGGCGTCATCGAGCACCCGGCACGCCTCGATCAGCCGCCGGGTGTGCGCGGGCAGCGGCAGCTTGTCCAGCTCCGACAGCTCCCCGATCCGGCGGTCAACGGTGCCGGTGGTCTCGGCCGCTTTGGTGGCGTACTTTGCGACGTAGGAGGCCACCGCCTGTTCGGTCAGCTCCTCGCGGCCCAGAGCGCCGATGGGCTGGACGTCGACCTGCGAGCCCCAGCGCAGGACGCGGGCGGGGAAGTCACCGGCCGCAGGCACCGGCACCGAGACCCGTCCGGCAGCGGCGCGGATCGCACCGTCGAGCAGAGCGACCGTGGCCCATGGCGGCGGAGTCGAGTCGGGACCGGCCGGGCCGTCGAGGCGCACCACGGCGTGGAAGTGCACGGCCCCGCGCTTCTGGAACTCGGCTACTTTGCCGAAGGAGACCCGGCAGACCTCTTTCAGGGCCGCTTGGGTCAGGCCCGCGCGGGCGGCGATCTCGCGGCGCAGGTAGATGGTGAAGCGACGCCACAGGTCCCCGGCGAAGTTGTTGAACAGCACCGCGCCCGCGTAGTCGTAGCTCTCCGGGTCGAGCGCCTTGCCGAGCGCCTGGTCGTCGTCGCCGTGCTGGGCACCGCAGCGGCAGCGGCCGGAGTCGGGCCGGTTGTGGACCGAGCCGAACGAGGGCGCGGTCAGGGTGGCGAAGACGCGGGGGTGATCCCGCACGGTTTCGGGGACGTCCTTGCGTTCGTCGCCCGTGATCCCGGCCCGGATCAGGTGGTAGGTGTCGCCCGCGTAGGTCCAGGCGCAGGCCGGGCAGCGCGAGGCCCGCCGGTTGCCGCAGGCGACGCGGAGCATGCCGCCCGGTTCCTGCTCGGTGCTGTAGGAGTACAGGACGTCCCCGGTCTTGGCGTCACGGGTGACGGTCTGGCCAGCGAGGCGGATCGGGTTCGTGCAGCCACCGGTACGGCGGATCTGTTCCTGCCAGCGGTCGAAGCCGGGCGAGTTCGCCACCCGGAGCATGTCCGCCAGGGTCAGGGGGTCGACCCCCACCGAGGCAGCCATCGGGGCCACCTCAGCCGGGGAGACGGGGAAGTCCCTCACGCGGCCGCCTCCAACTGTCCCGGGACCGGGGGGTAGCCGAAGGACTGGTCACGGGGGCAGATCAGGTCACCGTCGTGCGTGAGGATGCTCAGCCCGTCGACCGGGACGCGGGACCACGCCGGAGCGTGCACGCCGCAGCCGGGGCAGGCGGTCGACCGGGCCGGAAGGTCCAGGAGATCGAAGCAGGAGGCGAGGACGCTCATGCCGCCACCGCCCGCAGGTGCGAGACCGGGCGTGCCGGAGTAGCGGTCGCGAAGAGGTGATCGAGCGTGGCGAGGTAGCCGCCGACCATCGGAGCCGCACCGAGGCGGCGCAGGTGAAGCACCGGGGCCAAAGCCGGGGTCAGCCCATCGATCGGCGTGGTGACCAGCAGGTCATCATCGGCGCGCATCACGTCGGCCCGCAGGCCGGGGTGAGTGGACAGCCGCAGGCCGGGGACCGACAGCAGCGAGGGGAACACGTCGCCCAGTCCGGTGACCGGCCCGGCGAAGTCTTCGGGGGTGACGATGCGGACCCGGACGCCAGCGGCGGACTTGTCGGCCAGCAGCGTGGGCAGGTCCCACACGGCGTCAGCCAGGAACAGCAGGTTGGCCACCGCCAGATCGATCACCGTGGTGGCCCCGGCCAGGGTGGAGCGCCACAGCCCGTAAGGGACCGTGCTGCGCATCGGGTAGCAGGCGACGACCTCATCCTGAGCAGTCGGCGCGGAGCGGTGCCGGTCGGCCAGCTTGGGCCACAGGTGGTAGGCGTCGGCACCCAGCAGCTTGGCGGCGGCTTCAGCGTTCCGGGCGTGCGGAGTCCGGTCCGAGTTCAGCCAGCGGTCGACCGACTTGGCGTCGACGGCGAGGTGATCGGCCAGGCCCTCGATGGTCACGTTCGCGGCGACCATGGCACCGCGTAACCGCTCATTACCGGTGGTCGAATGCGAAGAGGTCCGGGTCGCAGGCATGATGGGGCTTCCCTTCGTGGGAGCCAGGGGCGGCGGTTCTTCTTGGCGGTTGAGCGCCGTCCCTGGGCAGACATAGTTGGTGCCGGGTCTCACTTACCTATCCAGCGGTACATCCTTAGGGTTCCCTAGGGCACCTTAGGGTGTCAAGCGGTACGCTAGGGAAGTAGCCACTGAGGCAAGGGAGTTGAAGTAATGGCGGACCAGGCCGACAATCGAGCGCCTTATGCGCAGATTGCCGCCCACTATGCGGAACTGATCACGTCCGGCGAACTACAGCCGGGCTCACTTCTGCCGAGCATCAAGAACCTGTCGCAGGAGTGGAGCGTCAGCGCCGCGACTGCCGAGAAGGCATTGCGGAAACTCCGTAACGAGGGCCTGGTCAGAGGCATTCATGGGATCGGCACCGAGGTTCTGGACCGTCCCGCCTCTATGTCCTCGGGAGCCCAGCGCCAAGACCGTGGACGCCGCACCGGGTCCAGCTGGGGAACCGGTGAACGGTCGGACTCCCACAGGGCCTCGGTAGTGCCGGCGCCCACCGACGTAGCTCAAGCGCTGGACATAAAGCCCGGCTCGAACGTGATCCGGCGAAGCCGGGTGTACCGCGACCGACACGGCATCGTCGCGCACTCGACGTCGTGGATTCCCGTTCGCTACGAAGAGCTGATCCCGCAGCTCACGAGCAGTGAGCGGCTCACTGGGGGAACATCGCTTCAGCTCATCGCGCAGGCCACCGGGCGACCGATCACCCATCGGTTCGACACCGCGTCGGCGCGACTGCTGACCCCGGAGGATGCGGAGCTGTTGGAACTGGACGCCACCAAGTCGCCGCGGGAGCCCGTGGTTGTGATGACGGCGAAGTTCGTCGACAGCGAAGGCACCGTCGTGGAGTACGGCGTAGACCTCGGCGGCCCCGGCCGTAGTTGGCAAACCGCATCGGAAGTCAACCAGTGATGGCCGCCAACGGCACCCGCCAACCGTTCTGCGTCCTGATGGCTGGGCTTCCTGGCTCAGGCAAGACAACGCTGGCCCACGCGCTGACAGCCCGTGGGTTCACGAGGCTCTGCCCGGACGAGGAGATGTTCCGCCGACACGGTGTGTACGGGGTCGACTTCCCCCGAGGCACGTTTCCGACCCTTGAGCGGCCGATCCTCGAAGAGATCTCGGTGCAACTCCGTGAGGAGCTCCAGGCCGGGCACGATGTGGTGATTGACCATGGTTTCTGGACGCCGGAAGACCGTGCCCGATGGCGATCAGTCGCTGTCGATGCTGGCGCGACCTCGGTGGTGGTCTACCTCGAGGCCAGCCACGAAGAACTGTGGTCCCGAGTGAGCAAGCGCAATGTTCGGCACGAGGATGATCCGAACTCGATCTACTTCGCGGAGACTGACCTGCTCCGCTACCGCACTCGATTCGTGCCCCCAGCGCCTGATGAGCCGCACCTTGTCTACGACGGCGACCCCGAGTCTGTACTGAAGACCCTGCATGCCGAACAGGCTCGCCCGTAGCCCAGAACTGTGAAGCGCCAGGCGCGAGTTACAGGTTTCTCTACCTCATCAAGAGCCCGCGCACGGCGCGGGCGCGCGCCGCCTCTGCGGCGCGGCCTGCCTCCTGTCTGCGCCCCGGCTGGCCGCGCCCCGGCTGGCCGCGCCCCGGCGGCGCGCTACGTGCATGCGGGCAGAAGCGAGGAAGTCACCCGCAGGCCAAGGACATGCCTCCGGCGGGGGCGCTCAGGCTCCAGGATGGCGGGGGCACCGTTCGCGAGTGCCGGCCGTGAGTGGCTGGTGCGGGGAGCTCCCATCCCGTCTGCCGTCGACCCAGGCAGAGCCGAGCAGTCGCGGCCCAGGGCGTCAAGGTCGTTCGTCCAGCAGGGCGCTCCACCTTGACGCCCTGAACCACGCCCGCTCCACGGTGTGTGGGCCGACGGCAGACGGGATGGGAGCCGGGCTGAGTGGTGGGTTAAGGGAGGCTCCACGAGGTACAGGAGCTAAGGATCAGTACGCCGTGCCGTCGCCGCCAGTCAGGGGCTTCGCGTAGTCGAGCATGTACTCAAGCAGTCCCCTGCTCAGTGAGCCGCTTTCGAGATCCTCAACTTCGACGTAGGTGACATCACCCTTGGTGAACACCCCAGTCACACGAAAGTCTCGGTCGTGCTGCGGGTAATCCGGGACGCGTCGAGCCCAGACGGAGCCGATCCGTGGCTGTGCGGTCATGCCGTGAGGCTACCGTGCCCCTCACGTGCCCGATCGAGCGGGAAGCCACGGGGAACTACGGGCAATCGCGGTGCGACCACACGAGAACAACCCCCGACCAAGTTGGCTGGTCAGGGGCCGATCTCATCGCGCTACCTGCGGTGGGTGTGGGATTTGAACCCACGGTGACATCGCTGCCACGACGGTTTTCGAGACTGTCCGTTGGCAACAGTCAGCGACTCAGTCCGTGCTTGTGGAGCGCTGCTGACGCCCGGAAGCGGATGCGCCCGCACTGCTCACGATCTTCCTCCGAAGTGTCCTCGGAGCAGCAGCAGTGGGATGCAAGCCGACGAAGATCCTCGACGTCCAGCCACAGCGGGGCGCGTCCCCTCGCCCTCTCGGCTTCTGAGTCCGTCGGAATGATCTCGGGCATGGCCGCAGCCTAGCGTGCCACTTCCGTGCCAGTACCGACGGGAACTCACGGGGAACCGAGGTCCGCAGGGGTGAACTCGCCGGGCTCTGGCCCAGACAGGGAGTCCGCAACGCCTGTGATCCCCAACCTCGCTCCTAAAGCGGTGCATGGCGACATCTAGGTAGCGATCCGCCGTATGCCAGCACGCCGGCCGCGCTGTCGCCATGGCTGTCCGCCCAGCCGACCAGGACGAGGGACTCCCACCACGCTTGTAGGTAATCGGACCGGACACACGCCGAGGGCCTGACCACCGTGGTCAGGCCCTCCGTGCGGTACAGCAGCGACCTGTCAGTGCTTGAGGGAGCCTTTGGACCGTTCTTTCGCGCCGCGCATCATGCCCCGTGCTTCGAGAGCGGCGCCTTTTGCTTCGAGGGTTCCTTTGTGCACAGCGTGGGCCGCCTTCCGCACAGTCTTTCCGACCACCTGTTCGGCCTTCGCCTTGGCCCGTTCTCCGGCGCTCATCTCAGTACCTCCGCGGAGTGTCACTGGCCGTGTGCCCTTGAAGCAGGCGGCAAAACTAGTCCGGGGGGATGTACCGATCGTGGACGGCCGAGTGCACCCCCGCTCGGGCCGTCTCTGGGCCGTGCGGGGGTGCTCAATGACGACCAACGCTGACAACCACCGACGGCTAAGTCGCAGGTCGCAGCGTTGACCGAATGCACGGCCGCAGGTCAGAGACCCGGCCCGTCACTTCTTCGGCTACTAGGTCCGAAGAGGGAGCGAGCGGCGGGTACCGGAACCCGCAGAAACGATCAAGCAGCCTGGGCGCGGCCGGCCAGGAAGACCTTCGCGGTCTCGGCGACGCGCCGCCCCAGGTGTTCCGCCGTCGCCACGTCGGCCTTGTGGACGGCGTCCGGGCCCTCGTCGACATTGGTCTGCGCGGCCGCGCCCAGGAAGACGCCCAGACGGTTGAGGTCGTGCTCGGACGCGGTGCTGCTGTTCCAGCCGGGCAGCAGGCCGAGGTTGACCCAGTGCATGCCGAGCTGCGCGGCGAGGATCTGGAAGAACTGCAGCGTGTGCAGCTTGTCGCCGCTCTTGGAGCCCGAGTTGGTGAACCCGGCGGCGAGCTTGTCCTTCCACGCCTGGGTGGCCCAGCGCGCGGAGGTCGCCTCGGCGAAGGCGTGGAAGGCGCCGGACGCGGTCCCCATGTAGGTCGGCGAGCCGAAGACGATCGCGTCGGAGCCGTCGAGCAGCGTCCACTGCTCCTCGGTGATCTCGTCGACCTTGATCAGACGCACCTCCGCCCCGGCGTCGGCGGCCCCGGCCCGGACGGCCTCGGCGAGCACGGCGGTGTGGCCGTAGCCGGAGTGGTAGGCGACAGCGATGACGGGCGTGGACATGCGGCACTCCTTGAACAGGGCAGGTCGGATGCGGTAACCACAGGAAAGCACTAACTTTTAGTTAGCGCAACCTCCCGGGTAGCGCTGCCTTCGCGTACGCTTGAGGCATGGACGTCACCCAGGAGCGCGTGGAGGACCAGGACCTCCCGTTCAATGTGTTCGCCAAGGCCTGCCCCTCGCGCGGCACGCTCGAGCACGTCACGGGCCGCTGGGGCGGACTCACGCTCGGGGCGCTGTACGAGGGTTCCCTGCGCTTCAACGAGCTGCGCCGCCGGGTGGACGGCGTGAGCGAGAAGATGCTGTCGCAGACGCTGCACGCGCTGGAGCGTGACGGCCTGGTGCACCGCGAGGCCCAGCCGACCAACCCGCCCCGCGTGGACTACGAACTGACACCGCTGGGACGCGAGGTGGCCGAGCGGCTGCTGTCCCTCATCCACTGCGTGGAGGGGCGGATGGGCGACGTACTGGCCGCCCGCGAGCGCTACGACGGGACGCGCGGCACCTTCTGACACTTCGGGCAGAAGTAGCTGGACCGGTTCATCCACGGGCGCCGGACCATCGGCGTCGCACACCGCTTGCAGGGCAGACCCTCGCGTCCGTACGCGTCCAGCGACCGGTCGAAGTAGCCCGACTCGCCGTTGACGTTGACGTACAGGCTGTCGAAACTGGTGCCGCCCACGGCCAGGGCCGCGTTCATCACGTCCCGGACATGGCCCAGGAGTTCGAGCGTGCGGGGACGGGTGAAGTTCGCCGTCGGACGGTCGTAGTGCAGACGCGCACGCCACAGCGCCTCGTCCGCGTAGATGTTGCCGACCCCGCTGATCAGCGACTGGTCGAGCAGGGCGCGCTTGATGGTGGTGCGCTTGCGCCGCAGGGCCTGGTGGAACGCCTCGTCGTCGAACAGTGGGTCGAGGGGGTCACGGGCGATGTGCGCGATGACGTCCGGAAGGCCGTCGGGGGTGGTGTCGTGCAGCGACAGGCCGCCGAAGGTGCGCTGGTCGACGAAGCGCAGCTCGGTGTTCACCGCGTCCGCGAAGCGCACCCGGACGCGCAGATGCTTCTCGTCGGGGGCCTCGTGCGGCTGGACCAGGAGCTGCCCGCTCATACCGAGGTGGGCGAGGACGGCCTGGTGCGTGTCCGTCAGCGGCAGCCACAGATACTTGCCCCGGCGGCTGGGGGTACCGATGCGGTGGCCCTTGAGCCGGTGCGCGAAGTCCTCGGAGCCGGCGACATGACGGCGTACGGCACGCGGGTGCAACACCTCGGCCTCGGCGACCGTGCGATGGGCGACCCACCGCTCCAGACCGCGCCGGACGACTTCGACCTCGGGCAACTCGGGCATGGGATCCCCCGTACGGAGCGCCCGCCTCCCAGCGGGGGGGGGCGGGCGCTCATCTCGTACTGCTGTTCTACTGTGCTGCGGTGTCGCTGTTCATCAGGCGGAGGCGGACTCCGGGTCCGGGCTGCCGTCGGCGGCCTGAACGGCCTCGACGGCCTTCGCCGCCTTGGCACGCTCGTCCGCCGCGGCCCGGATGGACCGCCATGCGGACTCGGCGGCCTGCTGCTCCGCCTCCTTCTTGCTGCGGCCGGTGCCGGTGCCGTACGAGACGCCTCCGACGCGGGCAGCAGCAGTGAAGGTCTTCTCGTGGTCGGGGCCGGTCTCCGTGACCAGGTACTCGGGGACACCGAGGCCTTCGGTCGCGGTGAGCTCCTGGAGACTGGTCTTCCAGTCCAGGCCGGCACCGAGGTTCGAGGACTTCTCGATCAGCGGGTCGAACAGGCGGTGCACCAGTTCGGAGGCCGCGTCGAGGCCCTGATCGAGATAGACCGCGCCGATCACCGCTTCGAGGGTGTCGGCGAGGATGGATGCCTTGTCCCGGCCGCCCGTGCCCTCTTCACCCCGGCCGAGCCGGATGAAGGAGCCCAGGTCGAGGCCACGACCGACCTCCGCCAGCGCACGCGAGTTGACCACCGCGGCCCGCAACTTGGCCAGCTGGCCCTCGGGCAGGTCGGGGTGGGTGCGATACAGCGTGTCCGTGACGACGAGGCCGAGCACGGAGTCCCCGAGGAACTCCAGCCGCTCGTTCGTCGGCAGGCCGCCGTTCTCGTATGCGAAGGAACGGTGGGTCAGCGCACGCACCAGAAGGGCGGACTCGAGCTGGTAGCCGAGCCGCCCTTCCAGAAGCGTGTGGGACGAGGCCGTGTTCTCCGCCTTTTTCTTGGCGGTCGTGTCCGCCTTGGCGTCAGACATGGAGCCTCTCACCAGCCGCTCAGACCTCGAGAACCTGGCGCTTGTTGTAGGTGCCGCAAGACGGGCACGCAATGTGCTGCAGCTTGGGCTCGTGGCAGCGCTCGCACGCAACCAGGGTGGGGACCGCAGCCTTCCACTGCGACCGGCGGTGGCGCGTGTTGCTGCGCGACATCTTCCGCTTCGGAACAGCCACGGCTACTTCTCCTGCTTCTCGTTGGCGGGCGCCGATCGAGGCGCTTCGCCACTCATCTCGTCCTTCTCGCCGTCTTCGAGTGAACCGGCGAGTCCCTGCAATGCCGCCCAACGGATGTCGGTGGCGTCGTGGTGGTGGTCCGGGTCGTCCGTGAGCCGCGCTCCGCACTCGGAGCACAGGCCCAGACAGTCGTCCTGGCACACCGGCTGCATCGGCAGTGCGAGCACCACCGCATCACGCAGCACGGGTTCGAGGTCGAACAAGCCGTCCTCGATGAAGAGCCTGTCCTCGTCTTCCTCGGCGTCGTCGACCGGCTCCGCTTTGGGGCGGCCCCGGTCGTCGGCGTCAGGGTACGAGAACATCTCCTGGAAGTCCGCTTCGAGCTGCAGCTCCAGCGGCTCCAGACACCTTACGCACTCCCCCTCGGCCTGTGCACGGGCGGTGCCTGTGACGAGCACACCTTCCATGACCGACTCGAGTCGGAGGTCGAGCTCCACGGGGGAGCCTTCCGGCACTCCGATCACTCCCTGGATCCCGAGATCCCGGGGAGCGTCGAACTCGCGGGTCAGGCGCTGTAGCGCACCAGGACGCCGCCCCAGCTCGTGCGTGTCGAACACGAGAGGCTTGCGGTGGTCGAGGCGGGCGTTCAGGGCCATTCCTGCTTTCGATCTTCTGAGCTCGGGGGACGCTGCCCTACTACGGTGCTGCGGGCAGCTGTGATCGCGGACGTACACGCGACCGAAGAGCCAGGATACTGGAGCATTCGCCCACAGCCCAATCCGGGGCCTTTCCCGGGCCGTACCGGTGCTACAGGCCGCGTTCCTGCTCGTAGGCGCGCAGCTGCTCGGCACTGATCATGCCGGTGTCGAAGAGGCTGGTCTCGTCGAGGGCGTATCCCTGCTGGCCCTGCTGCTGGCCCTGCTGCTGGCCCTGCTGCACGGCCTGGTTCGGGTCGTACGGGGCCTGCTGGGTGTCGTAGCCCTGGAGGGGGGCCCCGCCCGCTTGCGCGTAGTCGAACGTGGGGGCGTACGGGTCGGCCTGCTGCTGGTAGCCGTAGGCGTCCTGCTGGCCGTAGCCCTGCTGCTGTTGCTGCTGATAGCCGCCGTAGGGGTCCGTCTGCTGCTGGTAGCCGTAGGCCGGCTGCGGTTCCGGCTGGTCGTACGGCTGCTGGACGGGCTGCGCCGCCGCGGCGTCCTGCTCCGCGAGGGCGGTCAGGTCGGCGAGGTAGTCGGCGTCGGAGGAGTGCTGGAACATCGTGGCGTCGTCGGCGAGGGCGCCGAGGTCGTCCGTGGCGATACGGCCGTGCAGCTTCTGGCGGCCGCGACCGACCGCGTCCAGGGTCTTGGCGAGGACCGCCTCGAAGGCACCCAGTTTGGTGTCGACGTAGGCGTCGGCGTCGCGGCGCAGGGTCTCGGGGTCGTGGCTGCGCTCGGGGGCGTCCTCGTCCTCGTAGCCGTGCTCGTCGGTGCCGGGTCCGGTGCCGAGCAGCTTCTCGCGGCCGCGGCCGACGGAGCCGAGCGTCTTGGTGAGGACGACCTCGAAGTTCGCGAGCTTGGAGTCGACGTAGTCGTCGGCCTCGGCGCGGACCTCCTCGGCCTCCTTGCGGGCCTCGGCGAGGATGCGGTCCGCCTCGTTCTGGGAGCGGCGGGCGATCTCGGTGTCGGAGATCAGGGAGCCGCGTTCGGCGTGCGCAGTGGTGATGATCCGCTCGGCCTCCTGGCGGGCCTGCTCGACCATCTGCTCACGGCCGCCGATCAACTCCTCGGCCTGGGCGAGGGAGTCGGGAAGGGCCGCGCGCACCTCTTCCAGCAGGGCGAGCAGGTCCGCGCGGTTGACCACGCACGAGGCCGACATCGGCATCGACCGGGCACTGGAGACCGCCGTGACGATCTCGTCGAGCTTCTTCTGCACGTCCACCGGTTGCTCGCCACTCTCTGCGCTGTGTTGGAGACGGACGGGACGACTGTACGGCCATGAGGTGTCCGCCGGACACCGGATGACGAGCCGTCAGCGGACCGGTCCCGGGGTCAGTCCTTCCTGAGCCGTTCGCCCAGTGCTTCCAGGACCAGCGGCGGCACCAGGTGGGAGACGTCGCCGCCCCAGGTGGCGACCTCCTTGACCAGGGAGGAGGAGAGGAAGCTGTACGTGGGGTTGGTCGGCACGAACAGCGTCTCGACGCCCGACAGGCCGTTGTTCATCTGGGCCATCTGCAGCTCGTAGTCGAAGTCGCTGACCGCCCGCAGACCCTTGACGATGGCCGGAATCTCGCGCTGCTTGCAGAAGTCGACGAGGAGGCCGTGGAAGGCCTCGACCCGGACGTTGCCGTACTCGGCGGTGACCTGGCGGATCAGGTCGATCCGCTCGTCGATCTCGAACAGGCCCTTCTTGGCCTTGTTGATCATGACCGCGACATAGACCTCGTCGTACAGACGAGAGGCACGGGAAATGATGTCGAGGTGTCCGTTGGTGATCGGGTCGAACGACCCGGGACAGACGGCACGGCGCACTTGTGGTCCCTCGCTCTCCAGTCCGGTCATCGTGCGTCTTCGCACGTAGAGGCGGCGCGACCGTACCAAAACGTTCCCTCGCCGTAGCGACGGGCCCGAAGTGCCTCGAAGCCGTCCGGCCAGGGGAACTCCCCGCCTCTGGTGCTGCGCTCCACGGTGACGAGGGCATCGGCCGCGAGCCAGCCCCCCGAGCGGAGTGTGAGCAGGATCTCGCGAAGATCGTCGTTCGAGACGGCGTACGGGGGATCGAGAAAGACGAGGTCGTACGGGTCGGTCGGCGGTGTCTGGATGATCTGCCGGGCCTTGCCGGCCCTGACCTCCGCGCCGGGCAGACCGAGGGCCTTCACGTTCTCCCGGACCGTGCGCGCCGCCCGCGCGTCGGCCTCGACGAGGAGGGCGTGGCCCGCGCCCCGGGAGAGGGCCTCCAGACCCACGGCGCCGGAGCCCGCGTACAGGTCGAGGACGCGTTCGCCCCCGAGGGGGCGGCCGCCCAGCAGGGACTGCCAGGTGGAGAAGAGACCCTCGCGTGCGCGGTCGGAGGTGGGACGGGTGCCGGTGCCTGGCGGGACCGCCAGGCGTCGTCCACCGGCTGCACCGGCGATCACGCGGGTCATCTCGGGGTCCTTGTTCGGGGACGGGTACCCGTCCAGTCTGGCAGGCGCGGGTGTGCGGGTGCGCTCCGGCGGGAGCGGCCGCGGGCCGTGGACCGTCGCGGCCCCGGCGCGGGGCGGCCTCGGGGCCGCCCCGCGTTGAGGCCGCCCCGCGTTGGGGGCGGCCGGCCTCAGCCCTTGTCCAGGTACTGCTCCCGCTCTTCGTCCAGGAGGGCGTCCAGGGCCGTGCGCAGGCCGGGCAGGGTCTCCAGCTCCGGGTCCGCGGCGACCAGGCGGGCCGCCTCCTCGCGCGCCTCCGCGATGACCCCCTCGTCCTCGATGACCGCGAGTACGCGCAGGCTGGAGCGGGCGCCGGACTGGGCCTGGCCCAGGACGTCGCCCTCGCGGCGCTGTTCGAGGTCGATCCGGGAGAGCTCGAAGCCGTCGAGGGTGGCGGCGACGGCGTTGAGGCGCTGGCGGGCCGCGCTCGCCTCCGGCATCTCGGAGACCAGGAGGCACAGTCCGGGCGCCGAGCCCCGGCCGACGCGACCGCGCAGCTGGTGCAGCTGGGAGACGCCGAAGCGGTCGGCGTCCATGATCACCATCGCGGTGGCGTTCGGGACGTTGACGCCGACCTCGATGACGGTGGTGGCGACCAGGACGTCGGTGTCGCCCGCGGCGAAGCGGCGCATGACGGCGTCCTTGTCGTCGGCGGGCATGCGACCGTGCAGGACCTCGACCCGGAGGCCGTGCAGGGGCCCCTTGGCGAGTTGGCCGGCGATGTCCAGGACGGCGAGCGGCGGCCGCTTCTCGGCCTCGTCCTCGGGGGACTTCTTCTTGGCGCCGGCCTTCTTCGGGCTCCCCGGTTCGTCGACGTCGTCGCCGATGCGCGGGCAGACCACGTACGCCTGATGGCCGTTGCCGACCTCCTCGCGGACCCGCTCCCAGGCGCGGGCCAGGAAGTGCGGCTTGTCGGCGGCCGGGACGACATGGCTGGCGATGGGCGAGCGGCCGGCCGGGAGCTGGTCGAGGACGGACGTCTCCAGATCGCCGAAGACGGTCATGGCGACGGTGCGCGGGATGGGCGTGGCCGTCATGACCAGCAGGTGCGGGGGCTGCTTGCCCTTGCCACGCAGAGCGTCGCGTTGTTCGACGCCGAAGCGGTGCTGTTCGTCGACGACGACAAGGCCGAGGTCGTGGAAGCGGACCTTGTCCTCGATCAGCGCGTGCGTGCCGATCACGATGCCGGCCTCTCCGGTGACGAGGTCGAGCAGCGCCTGCCGGCGGGCCGCCGTGCCCATGGAACCGGTCAGCACCACGACCTTGGTGGCCCGCTCGGAGCCGCCCAGCATGCCGCCCTCGGCCAGCTCGCCCATCATCTCGACGACGGAGCGGTGGTGCTGCTGGGCGAGGACCTCGGTGGGGGCGAGCATGGCGGCCTGTCCGCCGGCGTCGACCACGGCGAGCATGGCGCGCAGGGCGACCAGGGTCTTGCCCGAACCGACCTCGCCCTGCAGCAGCCGATGCATCGGATGGTCCGTCGCCAGGTCGTCGAAGATCTCCTTCGACACCTTCTGCTGGCCTTCGGTGAGGGTGAAGGGGAGACGGGCGTCGAAGGAGGTCAGCAGGCCGTCGGCGGCGGGCTCGCGGGGGACGGCCGGGAGTTGGGCGTCGGCGTGGCGGCGGCGGGCGAGGGCTACCTGCAGGACGAACGCCTCGTCCCACTTCAGCCGGGCGCGGGCGTCGGCGATGTCCGCCTTGGTGTGGGGGCGGTGGATCTTCAGCAGGGCCTCGGGGAGGGAGACCAGCCCGCGGCCGTCGCGCAGCGAGTCCGGAAGGGGGTCGAGTACCTCCTGCGCGCTGGGCAGGACGGTCTGGATCGCCTTGCCGATCTTCCAGGACTCCAGTTTCGCGGTGGCGGGGTAGAGCGGGATGAGGGCGCCGGCCCAGGTCTCGACCGATTCGTCGGTGTCGGCCCGCAGCAGTTCGTAGGCCGGATGGGCCAGCTGGAGGCGGCGGTTGAAGACCGAGACCTTGCCCGAGAACATCGCGCGCGTGCCCGGCAGGAGATCCTTGTGGGGTTTGTGGACGCCGCTGCCGAAGAAGACCAGTTGGAGCCGGCCGCTGCCGTCGGTGATGGTCACCTCCAGGCGCTGGCCCTTGCCCCGGGGGGCCTTGGCCGAGGCGAAGCTGTGCAGACGGGCGTCGGCGACCTGGGCGACCACGGTGACGTGCTCGTCCATGGGGAGGTCGGCGAGGTGGGTGAGCTGGCCGCGCTCCTCGTATCTGCGGGGGTAGTGGTGCAGGAGGTCGCCGACGGTATGCAGGCCGAGGTGCTCGGCCATCACCTTCGCGGTGGCGGGGCCGAGCACTGACTTCAGTGGTTGTTGCAGTGGTTCTTTCAGCGCGGGCACGAGATCCATTGCACACCACGCCACTGACATTGCCGTATACGTGTCCCGAAACCCCTGGTCAGGCGGCTCGTTCGGGCTCTAGGATGACGCGCTCCGGCCATCATCCGCGGTCACCGCCCCACCGGGACCGCCCGACCCCGCGCCGTGCTCCTCCCCCAGCCCGCGGCGCTGCAGCGATGGACTCCCAGACCTCACAGCCATCCCAGGCACCCCAGCCGCCTCACACGTTCCAGGTCGACCTGCGTGGTCTGGTGGACCTGCTGTCCCATCACCTCTACTCCAGCCCCAAGGTCTACCTGCGGGAACTGCTCCAGAACGCCGTGGACGCGATCACCGCCCGGCGGGCCGAGGAGCCCGATGCCCCGGCGCGGGTGCGGCTGTTCGCGGCCGAGGGCCGGCTGCGGGTGGAGGACTCCGGCGTCGGGCTCACCGAGGCCGACGTGCACAGCCTGCTGGCGACGATCGGGCGCAGCTCCAAGCGCGCCGAGGGGCTCCAGGACGTCCGTTCGGACTTCCTCGGGCAGTTCGGCATCGGGCTGCTGGCCTGTTTCGTGGTGGCCGAACGGATCCGCGTGGTCAGCCGCAGCGCCCGCACGCCGGACGCGCCGCCGGTGGAGTGGACGGCGCGCGACGACGGCTCCTACACCGTGCGGACGCTGCCCCACGAGGAGCGCCCCGAGCCGGGCACCACCGTGCATCTGGTGGCGCGGGCCGGTGCAGGCGAGTGGCTCACGGAGCCGCGGGTGCTGGCGCTGGCCCGGGACTTCGGATCCCTGCTGCCCTACGACGTCCGGGTCGGCGACGAGGCGGTCACCGATCTGCCGGCGCCCTGGAACCGGTCCTACCCCTCCCCCGCCAACCGGCGGGTGGCCCTGGCCCGGCACTGTCACGAGCTGTTCGGGTTCACGCCGTTGGACTCGGTGGAGCTGGACCTGCCGGTGGCGGGGGTCCGCGGGGTGGCGTACGTGCTGCCGTCGGCGGTCAGCCCGGCGCAGCGTGCCGGTCACCGGGTGCACCTCAAGGGGATGCTGCTGACCGAGCGGGGCGAACAGCTGCTGCCCGACTGGGCGTTCTTCGTGCGCTGCGTCCTGGACACCGACAGTCTGCGGCCGACGGCCTCGCGGGAGTCGCTGTACGAGGACGAGACGCTGGCGGCGGTTCGGGAGGCGCTGGGGGAACGGATCCGGTCGTGGCTGACGGGTCTGGCCGCCGGTGACCCGAAGCGGCTCGCGGACTTCCTGGAGGTGCACCACCTGGGCGTGAAGTCCCTGGCGCGGCACGACGAGGAGATGCTGCGGACGATGCTGCCGTGGCTGCCCTTCGAGACGACCGACGGGCGGCTGTCGCTGGAGGAGTTCGCGCAGCGGCACCCGGTGGTGCACTTCACGCGGACCGTGGAGGAGTACCGGCAGGTCGCGCCGATCGCGTCCGCCCAGGGCGTCGGGGTGGTCAACGGCGGTTACACGTACGACAGCGAGCTGGTCGAGGCGCTGCCGTCGGTGCGGCCGGGAACGGTCGTCGCCGAGCTGGACGCGGACACCGTGACCGCCCACCTGGACACCGTCGCCGCGGCCGACGAGCCGGCGCTGGCGGGCTTCCTGGCGGCCGCGCGGGCGAAGCTCGACCCGCTGGGCTGCGATGTCGTCCTGCGGGCCTTTCACCCGCTGTCGGTGCCCGCGCTGCATCTCGACGACCGGGGGGCCCGGCACGAGCAGGCACGCGCGCAGGCCGAGGCGCAGGCCGACGACCTGTGGGCGGGCATTCTGGGCTCGCTGCGCGGGAGCGCCCCGCGTGCGCGGCTGGTGCTCAACCATCTCAACCCGCTGATACGGCGGATCAGTTCGTTGAACGATCCCGAGCTGATCGGCACCGCCACGGAGTCGCTGTACGGGCAGGCGCTGCTGATGGCGCAGCGCCCGCTGCGGCCCGCGGATTCGGCGCTGCTGAACCGGGCGTTCATAGGCCTCCTGGAATGGGCCACGCACGGGGAGTCGGCACCCGGGGAGCCGACAGAGGAACAGGGCGGTCACTGATGAGCGAGATCACGGACTTCGACTCCCTCCGCCGGGCGATGGCGGAGAACGGCGAGCAGCCGGAGGGCCCGGCCCGCAACGCGCGCGCGGAGCAGCTGCTGGTGGAGGCCGAGAGGCTCGACATCCCGCTCGCCGTGATCGAGGCGCTCGGGCACCAGCTGAAGGTCTACAACTACAGCTCCGAGAAGGCCAAGATGTTCGTCCCCTTCGCGCGGCTGCTGCGCATGTGGGACGAGCGGCCCGAGGAGTTCGACGAGTACGAGACGCACTCGCTGCACTGGGTCTTCAAGTGGATGTCGGCCGGCATGCTCGACCAGCCGCACGTGCCGCTGGCGTCGGTCGAGAAGTGGCTCGGCGAGATGGAGCACCGCTACCGGCTCGCCGGGCACTCCACGCGCGCGGTGCGCAGCGCCGAGTTCAGCGTGGCCGCGCACGTGGGCGACGTGGAGCGGGCGGAGCGGGCGTTCTCCGCGTGGCTGGCCGCGGACCGGGACACCATGGCCGACTGTCACGCGTGCGAGCTGCACGGACAGGGCTGGTGGCAGGCGGAGCGGGGCCGCGACGCGGAGGCGCTCGCGCTGTGGGCGCCGGTCCTGGAGGGCGAGTACACGTGTGCGCACGAGCCGCACACGGTGCTCGCGTCGTCCCTGGTGCCGCTGCTGCGGCTCGGCCGCCCGGAGGAGGCCCGCGCGCACCATCTGCGTGGCTTCCGCCTGGTGCGGTCCATGGAGAGCATGCGGGGCGCCTACGCCGACCACGTCGAGTTCTGCGCGCTGACGGGCAACGAGGCGCGGGGCCTGGAGCTGCTCGCGGAGCGGCCGGCGTACTTCACGGACGAGGGGCATCCGCACAGCAGGCTGGAGTTCCTGAGCGTGGTGGTGCTGCTCATGGACCGTCTGTGCGAGCTGGGTCTCGCCGGTCAGCGGGTGCCCGGGCCGGCCGGGCGGGAGTGGACGGCGCTGGAACTCGCGGAGCACGCGCGCGCGGAGGTCCTGGCGCTGGCCGCGCGCTTCGACGAGCGCAACGGCACGTCGTACGTCAGCGAGCGGGCACGCGCGCGTATGGCCCGGCAGCCCCTGGTGGAACGGCTGCCGCTGGGCGTGCGGGCGGCTCGTCCCGCCTCCGCCGTGGCCGCGGCGGCGCCCGGGGCGGCCGCTCCGGCTCCGGTGCAGGAGGCCGTCGAACCGGACCTTGCGGTCCTGCTCGCCGAGGCCCGGCGGCTGTCCGACACCCTCCGGCCGCAAGCCGTCGAGGCGTGGGCGCGGGTGGCCCGGCTGGCCGAGGAGGTGGAGGGCGTCGAGCTGGAGGCGCGGGACCGCGCGGAGATCGCCGACCACGAGGCGATAGGTCTCGGTCCGGACGGCGCCGAAGCGTTCGAGCACGCCGCCGAGCTGTACGCACGGGCCGGCGACCCCGGCGAGGCCCTGGCGGCACGCGCGCGTGCGGCGTACGTCCGTGCGCTGGCCGGCGGGATCGACGAGGCGCTGGCGGCGGTCGCCGAGCCGTACGACCGGGTGCTCGCGCTGTACGCCGAGGGCGACACGGAGGTGCCGCAGGCGGCGGGTGTGCTGATGGGCCGGGCGCGGATCCTGATGCGGCGCGTCCACGAGGCCGAGGGGGAGGTCGTCGACGAGGCGGTTCTCGCGGAGGCGGAGGCGGCGGTGCGGGAGCTTCTGGCACTCGTCGAAGGGCGCGCGGGGACCGACGTACGGCTCGCCGCCCGGGTCGCCGAGGGACACGCGATGCTGGCGGAGCTGGCGACGCACTCCGGGAACCCGGAGGCGGGCGCGGAGCTGTTCGCGCGGGCCGCGGCGGAGTTCATCGCGACGGGTCTGCCGTGGTTCGCCGTGGAGTACGAGGCGCGGCTGGCCGGTCTCGCCCATCAGCTGGGTGACATGAGGGAGGCGGAGCGGGCCCTGCGGGCGGCCCTGGAGCACGGCGGACCGTTCCTGGAGGCGGTCGGGCGCGCCCAGCTGCACCTCCAGCTCGCCGAGGTCGTCGGGGGCCGGGGGGAGGCCGAGGAGGCCGCGGACCACGCCCTGGAGGCGGCGCACTGGGCGGACGAGGCGGGTGCGGGCCCCACGCTCGGCGCGTGGGCGCGGCACCAGCTCGGCGGGTTCCTGGTGCGGCAGGGCCGCTGGGCCGAGGCCGCGGAGGTGCTGGAGTCCGCGCTGGCGGAGCTGACCGCCGAGACGCACGGCGACGGCGCGGTCGTCCAGACGCAGTGGTGGCTGGGTGACTGTCTGAGCGAGCTGGGCGAACACCGGGACGCCGCAGAACGCCGGCTCCAGGCCGCCGAGATCGCCCGGCACTGGCCCGAGCAGCACGACCACGCGACCCTCGCCCATCTGGCCGCCGAGTCGCTCGGCCAGGCCGGTCTGCGCACCGAGGCGGACCGGGCCTACGAGCGCGCGGGCGAGCTGTGGCGCGGCCTCGGCAACGTCCACGGGCTCGTCCGCTCGCTGCGTGCCCGCGCGTGGCTGGCGCTGCGCACCGAGGACGGGACGGACGCGGCCCGCGACCTGATGACGAGTGCCGTGGAGGAGTGCGCGGACGCGTTCGACGCCGCGGACGACGACGAGGCGCGGCTGCGGCTCGTCTCCGAACTCGGCCACACCCACCGCCAGTTCGGTGACCTGCTCGCCCGTTCCGCCGCCGAGGACGCCGACGACGACTCGATCCGGGCGACCCTGGACGAGGCGCTCTCCCAGATGGCCGAGGCCGTCGCGGTGTTCGTCGCCCTGGGCGAGGGCACCGTGCACGCCCGGACCGGCGCGGAGCTGGCCGCGGGCTGGCTGGAGACCGACCTGGGACGCCCCGCCGCGGCGGCGGCACGCGCGCGTGCGGTGCTGCGGGCCTACGCCGATGCCGAGGACGATGCCGACCCGGACGCCTTCAGCGGCAGCGACGAGGACGGGGAGGACGAGACGGTGCGGGCGCGGCGGGCCGAGGCGGAGCAGTTGCTGCAGGCGGCGGAGGAACAGAGGGACCGTTGAACGATCCCATCGGCCGCCCCGCCCTCTACTGCACCCCTACTGCATCCCTACGGCACCCCTGCTTCACCGCTCTGACGCGGCCCCCACGTCACCTCTACTCCACCCCGATCAACACCAACGCACCCTGCCGTCCGCCCCGGTACACCACCGTGTCCACGGCGAGGTAGGCCTCCCGCACCCGTGCCTCCAGGCGCTCGGCGACACCCTCGGGCGCCTCGTCGCCGAGCACGAGGGTGACGAGTTCGCCGCCCGCCGCCAGCATGCGGTTCAGGACGGTCTCGGCGGCGGCGGTGACATCGGAGCCGATGACGGCCACGTCCCCGTCGATCAGCCCGAGGACGTCACCGGCCTGGCAGATGCCGGCCATGGTCCACGACTGGCGCTCGGCGACGGTGACCTCGGCGTAGCGGGTGGCGCCCGCCGCCGAGGTCATGGAGACCACGTCCTCGTCGAAGCGGCGGTCCGGCTCGTGCACGGCCAGCGCGGCTATCCCCTGGACCGCGGACCGGGTGGGGATCAGCGCCACCCGGATGCCCTCCGTGCGGGCCTGCTCGGCGGCCGCGGCGGCGGTGTGCCGCAGATCGGCGTCGTTGGGCAGCAGCACGACCTCACGCGCGTGTGCCCGTCGTACGGCCTCGACGAGTTCTCCACTGGCGGGCGGCTCCCCGGGGCGGGCGAGCACGGTGGTCGCGCCCGCCTCGGTGTACAGCCCGGCCAGGCCCTCGCCGGGCACCACGGCGACGACCGCCCGCTGGACGCGCTCGCGCGGCGGACGCTCACCACCGCGCGTGTGCGCGTCGTCGGCGCCGAAGTGGGTGATGCGGATCCGGTACGGCCGGCCCGCCTCGACGCCCGCCTCCACGGCGGCGCCCGCGTCGTCCACGTGCACGTGCACGTTCCACAGGCCGTCGCCGCCGACCACGACCAGCGAGTCGCCCAGGGCGTCCAGCCGCTGCCGCAGCCGCGCCACGGCCGTGTCCTCGGCCTCCAGCAGATAGGTCACCTCGAAGGCGGGACCACCCTCGCCACCCTCACCGCCCTCGGCTTCCTCGCCCTCGCCGGCTTCGCGGACTTCGCCGTCCCGCCCGTCTTCGGCGCGGTCCGCCGCCCGCGCGGCTTCCACGCGCCCGTGGGCCGCGGCTGCGGCAGCGGCTGCCGACACGGCGCCCGAGATTTCCGGCACCTCCCCCGTGAACGTCTCCACCAGAGCCGCGAGGACCGCGACCAGCCCCCGGCCGCCCGCGTCCACGACTCCCGCGTGCTCCAGGACGGCCAGCTGGCCCGGGGTGGCGGCGAGCGCCACGCACGCCCCCCGGTAGGCCGCCCTGGCGACCGTCCCGCAGTCCCCCTCGGCTCCCTCCGCCGCGTCGGCGGCGGCCGAGGCGACCGACAGCACGGTGCCCTCGACGGGGTGGGCGACGGCCTGGCGGGCGGAGTCGGCCGCGTGCCGAAGGGCGAGGCCCAGTCCGTTCCCGTCGGTGTGCGGGGTCTCACCCTCGGCGGTGAGCACCTGGGCCATTCCCCGCAGCAGCTGCGCGAGGATCGTCCCCGAGTTCCCGCGCGCCCCGATGAGCGCGCCGTGCGCCATCGCGCGCGCGGCGTCGGCGAGAGAGGGCTTCCCCGCGGGCACCGAGCCGGCACCGGAACCGGCCTCGTAGCCGGCGAACACCGCCTCGACGGCGGTCGCGGCGGACTCGACGGTCAGGTACAGGTTGGTGCCGGTGTCCCCGTCCGCGACCGGATAGACGTTGATCGCGTCGATCTCCTCGCGCGCGCGGCCCAGCGCCGTGAGTGTCAGGCCGCACCAGGTGCGCACCGCGAGAGCATCGAAGAATGTCTGCGGCACCTGCGCCACCTGCGCCTCCTTGAGCTGCTGGACTGGACGCAGCGTAGACCCCGGGCCGGTGTGCGCCGGAAAGCGGGCCGGGCGGGAGCGGGCGGGGGCCGACCGGGGCGGGGGGCAGGCCCCTGAGCAGCCATGGTAGTTTCGTTGCACTGGCGCAGTCGTTGTATGCTGCTCCGGTTGCCCGATCCGCATCGGGCCATCCCCCTGGCAGCGCCACTCAGATCCTAGATCCTGATCTCGGCATGCCGGGATCATCCGTAAGTGCATCTGAAGTCTTTGGAGTGACCCGTGGCTGCCAACTGCGACGTCTGTGGCAAGGGGCCGAGCTTCGGCAACAACATCTCGCACTCGCACCGCCGTACGTCCCGTCGCTGGAACCCCAACATCCAGCGCGTTCGTACCGTGGTGAGCGGGACGCCGAAGCGCGTGAACGCTTGCACCTCGTGCATCAAGGCCGGCAAGGTCTCGCGCTGACGCATATCCCCCCACTCTCGACTCCGCTCGAGTCGGGGGGACCCCCAACGCGCGCGGCCACTGCTGGTTCGCTGCATAGAGCCGGTCCACCCAGGTGGGCCGGCTTTCTGCTGTGCCCAAGATCGCGCCGCCCCAGATCGCGGTGCTCCAGACCGCGGTGCCTCTGACCCGGTGCCCCAGATCCCGGTGCCCCAGATCCCGGTGCCTCGGATCGCGATGTCCGGGCCCCGCCGCCTGCCAGACTCCGGGGAATGCGCTTCGGCATCCTGGGCACCCTCGACCTCCGCACCGGCGACGGCACGCCCGTCGACCCCGGCGGTCCCCGTCCCCGCGCCCTGCTCAGCCTGCTGCTGCTCGAGCCCGGCCGTGGCGTCTCCGTGGAGCGCCTGACCGACGGGCTGTACGGCGCCGAGCCGCCCTCCGGGGCCGGCAACGCGCTCCAGTCCCAGGTCTCCCGGTTGCGCCGCCGCCTGGCCCCGCACGCGGTGATCGAGGCCACTCCGGCCGGCTACCGGCTGGCCGTCCCGCCCGACGCCGTCGACCTCCACCGCTTCGAACGGCTGACGGGGCAGGGGCGGGCCGCTCTCGCCGCCGCGGACCCCGCCCGGGCGGCCGTCCTGCTGCGCGAGGCCCTCGCCCTGTGGCGCGGCCCGGCCCTGCCGGACCTCCCCGACGCGCACGCCGAGCGGGCCCGCCTCGACGAACTGCGACTGGGCGCCGTACAGGACCGGGTCGAGGCCGATCTCCTGCTCGGCGCCGGGCCCGACCTGGTGCCCGAGCTGCGGGGCCTGCTGAGCGCGCACCCGCTGGGCGAGCGGCTGTACGGACAGCTGATGAGGGCCCTGCACGCGGGCGGGCGGCCCGCCGAGGCGCTCACCGTGTTCGAGGAGGCCCGGCGGGTCCTCGCCGAGGAGTTGGGCGCCGACCCTTCGCCCGAGCTGGCCGCGCTCCACCTGGAGCTTCTCCGGGGCGACGGATCCGGGCGGTCCTCCCTGCCCGTACAGCTCACCCGCTTCGTCGGCCGCGAGAGCGAACTGGCCCGCATCGCCGGGGCGCTGTCCGAGGCGCGGCTCGTCACCCTCACCGGGCCGGGCGGCGCCGGAAAGACCCGGCTGGCGATCGAGGCGGCACGCGCGCGTGGCGCGGCGCTCCTCCTCCCCTCTCCCTCGGCGGCTCGTGAGGACGTGTGTTTCGTCGAGTTGGCGCCGCTCTCGGACGGAGCGCGGATCCCGTACGCCGTGCTCGCGGCACTGGGGGTGCGTGAAGGGTTCCGTACGCCCGCCGGGGACGGCACGGGCCGGCTTTCGGCGGTGCTGGAGGACCGCGAGCTGCTGCTGGTGCTCGACAACTGCGAGCACCTGGTCGAGGACGCGGCCCGGCTGACGGCCCTGCTGCTCGCGTCCTGCCCCGGGGTGCGGGTGCTGGCGACCAGCCGGGAGTCGCTCGGGATCACCGGCGAGGTGCTGGTCCCGGTGCCGCCGCTGCCGCCGGATCCCGCGGTACGGCTGTTCCTGGACCGCGCGCGTGCCGTGCGGCCCGGTTTCGACGGCCACGCGCGCGTGGCCGGCATCTGCGCGGCCCTCGACGGGCTGCCGCTGGCGATCGAACTGGCGGCGGCCCGGCTGCGCACCCTGACCCCGGACGAGCTGGCCGACCGGCTCGACGACCGGTTCCGGCTGTTGTCCCGCGGCGACCGTTCCAAGGCGCCCCGGCACCGCACCCTGCGCGCCGTCGTGGAGTGGAGCTGGGATCTGCTGGACGAGGAGGAGCGGGAGCTGGCCCGCCGGTTCACGGTGTTCTCCGGGGGTGCCACGCTGGACGCGGTGGAGACGGTGTGCGGACTGCCGTACCCGGAGGACCTGCTGGCCTCGCTGGTGGAGAAGTCCTTCCTGGAGATGACCGAGAGCCAGGCGGCGACCGAGGGCCGCTACCGCATGCTGGAGACGATCCGGGTGTTCGCCGCGGAGAAATGCGCCGGTGAACCGGCCCTGCGGGACGCGCACGCCCGGTACTTCCTGCGGCTGGCCGAGCGGGCGGAACCGTATCTGCGCGGCCGGGACCAGCTCCCCTGGCTGGCCCGGCTGGACGCCGAGCACGACAACCTGGACGCCGCCGTGGGCCTTCTGACCGCCACCGATCCCGCCGCCGCCCTGCGGCTTATGGCGACACTCACCTGGTTCCGGCGGCTGCGCGGGCTGCACGGCGAACAGCTGCCGCAGGCCCGCGCGCTGCTGGCGGCCGTGGGGGACGAGCCGCCCGGCGAGCCGACCGAGGAGTACGCGCTCTGTCTGATGAACACCGTCGCCGGGCGGGGCGACGACCCCGGCGAGGCGGCGCGCGTCGCGCGCGCGGTGGCCGTCATGCGGTCCCTCGACCGGCCGCTGCGGCTGCCGTTCACCGTGATCGTGTGGTCGCTCACCGGCGGCCCCCTGCTCACCGCGGACGAGCACGTCCGCGTCCAGGTCGGTGAGGAGCCGTGGGGTCACGCGCTGCTCGACCTCGGCCTGGCCTACCAGGAGCTCTACGCCGGCCGCGCGACCGCCGCGGAGGCCTCCTTCGCCCGTTCCCTCGAGGGCTTCCGGGCCACCGGCGATCGCTGGGGCATGGCGAACTGCCTCGATCCGCTGGCCCTGTTCGCCGACGGCCGCGGTGACCACGCGCGCGCACTGGAGCTGCTCGACGAGGGGCTGGCGTACGTGCGGGAACTGGAGGCCCCGGAGGAGATCGCGGACCTGCTGCGCTCCCGCGCGGCCGTGCTGCTGCACCGGGGTGACGCCGAGGAGGCGGCCGCGCACTTCACCCGCTCCGCGGCCCTGGCCCGCACGGCGGGCGTGCCCGACAAGGTGGCAGGCGCCCGGCGGGGCCTCGGTGACGTGGCCCGGCTGTCCGGTGACACCGCCCACGCGCGCGTGCACTACGAGAGCGGTCTGGAACTGTGCACCGCCACCTGGTTCAGCACGAGCGAGACGGTACGGCTCCTCGTCGGGCTGGGGCGCACCGCCGCCGCGGAGGGACAGGACGAGACGGCCCGCGAGTGGTTCGAGCAGGCCCGTGCACCGGCGCTGGAGTCGTTCGACGTCCTGGCGCTGGCCGATCTGGCCGACGCCCTGGCCTCCGTCGCCCCGCGGCCCGAGCGCGCGGCCGAGCTCCTGGGCGCCGCCGCGGGCCTGCGGGGCACGGTCCTCCTGGGCGACCCCGATGTCGTCCGCACGGTGCACGACGTCCGCGGAAGGCTGTCCCCGCAGGCGTACGACACGGCCTTCGCGCTGGGCCGCAGCCGGCGGTCGGCGACCGTCGGCGAACCGCAGCGGGACGGCAGGAGGGCGGAAGGCGGGCGGTAAGCGGCCGGTAGGCGGGCGGTAGGGGAACGGTCAGCGGCCGCCGGGAGGCTCCCGCACATGACGAAGACCCACAGCAGCCTCAGCCATCTGTCCGTCCTGATCTCCGGGGCGAGCGTCGCCGGCCCGGCGCTCGCGCTCCACCTCGTCCGGTACGGGGCCCGCGTCACCGTCGTCGAGCGGGCCCCGGACCTGCGCGCGGGCGGCTTCGCCGTCGACTTCCGGGGGCACGTCCACCGCGAGATCCTCACCTCCATGGGCATCTGGGACGAGATCCACGCCCGTCAGACCCGCATGGGCCGCCAGATCGTCGTCGCCGCGGACGGCTCGCCGCGCGTGGACCTGCCGGCCGAGATGATGAGCGGTGATGTCGAGATCCTCCGCGGAGACCTCGCGCAGATCATGTACGAACGCACCCGGGACCACGTGGAGTACGTCTTCGACGACTCGATCGCCGACCTCACGGACACCGCCGCGGGCGTCGACGTGACCTTCGAGGAGAACGCCCCGCGCCGCTTCGACCTCGTGATCGGCGCCGACGGCCTGCACTCGAACACCCGCCGGCTGGTCTTCGGCGACGAGTCCCGCTACCTGCGCTTCTTCGATCACTACGTGGCCGCCTTCGAGGTCCCCAACGACCTGGGCCTGGACCGTACCGGCCGGCTGTACAGCGAGCCGGGCCGCGCGATCGCGCTGGGCAACTACGACGGCGACCCCGACCGCGCCGGCGCGCTGCTGGTCTTCCGGTCGGAGCAACTCGCCTACGACCGGCGGGACATCGCCGCGCAGAAGCGGATCCTCGCCGAGCGGTTCGCGGGGATGGGCTGGGAGGCGCCGAAGGTGCTCGGGGCGCTCGCGGACGCCGACCGGCTGTACTTCGACGCGATCGCGCAGATCCACGTCGACCGCCTCGCCGAGGGCCGGGTGGCCCTGCTGGGGGACGCCGGGTACGGCGCGACCATGGGCGGCATGGGAACGGGCGCGGCCGTCGTCGGCGCCCACGTCCTGGCCGGTGAGCTGGCCCTCGCGGGCGGCGACCACCGGACCGCGTTCGCCGAGTACGAGAGCAGGATCCGGTCCTTCGCCAAGGGCTGCCAGAAGATCTCCGGCAACGCGGGCCCCTTCTTCGCCCCGCCGACCGAGCGGCGCATCCGCAACCGGGACCGGATGTACCGGCTGCTCGGCTCGCCGCTGCTGGCCGGTGTCTTCAAGCGGCTCACCGAGAAGGCCGCGACCGACATCAGGCTCCGGCCGTACCCCGGGTGAGATCCCATCCGTGGTCCACGGGGCCGATGCCGGCGCCGAGGGCGAACCCGGCGGCGATCGCCCCGGTGACATAATGCTTGGCCGCCGTCACCGCCTGCGGTACGGAGCTCCCCTTCGCCAGCTGTGCCGCGATCGCGGACGCGAGGGTGCAGCCCGTGCCGTGCGTGTGCCGGTTGTCGTACCTCGGTGCCCGCAGCCAGTGCTCCTCGCGGCCGTCCGTCAGCAGGTCGACGGCGGCACCGGGGAGATGGCCGCCCTTGATGAGCGCCCAGCGCGGCCCGTACACCAGCACGGCGGCCGCCGCGTCCCTCAGCTGCTCCTCCGACTCGACCCGCACGCCGGTCAGTTGGGCCACCTCGTCGAGGTTCGGGGTGGCGACGGTGGCGACCGGCAGCAGTTTCGTCCGTACGGAGTCCAGCGCGGAGGCGGCCAGCAGCGGGTCCCCGTGCTTGGAGACCCCGACCGGGTCGACGACGACGGGAGCACCGGTGCCCGCGAGCAACTCGGCGACCGTCTCGACGAGTTCGGCGGAGGCGAGCATGCCCGTCTTCACCGCCTGGACGCCGATGTCGTCGACGACGCTGCGGTACTGGGCGCGTACCGCCTCCACCGGAAGCTCCCAAGCCCCTTGCACGCCCTGGGAGTTCTGGGCGGTGACGGCCGTGATCACGCTCATGCCGTGCACGCCGAGCGCGAGCATCGTCTTCAGGTCGGCCTGGATCCCGGCCCCGCCGCCGGAGTCGGAGCCGGCGACGGTCAGCACCCGGGGCGGGGCCGTCGACGAGCTCACGACTCCAGGTCCCCGTCCCCGAAGTGGTCCCAGCCGCCCTTGCTGGTCCAGGGCGCCCCGTCGACCGTCACCTGGGGCAGGGCGGACGGGTTGAGCACCTCGCCGATCACCTTCCAGCGGGCGGGCAGCTTCACGTCCGGGGGGAAGGTCGCCACGATCGCGTGGTCCTCTCCCCCGGTCAGCACCCACTGGATCGGGTCGACGCCGACGGCCTGCCCGATGTCGTGCATCTGGGTGGGGATGTCGATGGCGCCGGAGCGGATGTCGATCCGGACCTTGCTGGCCTCGGCGATGTGCCCGAGGTCGGCGATGAGCCCGTCGCTGACGTCGCACATCGCCGTCGCGCCGAGCGAGGCCGCGGCCGGACCCGCGTGGTACGGCGGCTCGGGACGGCGGTGGGCCTCGACGAAGGCGCGGGGCGAGCGGAAGCCGCGGGAGAGGACCGCGTACCCGGCGGCGGACCAGCCCAGCCAGCCGGTCACCGCGACGAGGTCGCCGGGCTGGGCGCCGCCCCGGGTGACCGGCTCCTGGTTGCGCAGGTCGCCGAGCGCGGTGATCGACACCATGATCGTGTCGCCCCGTACGACGTCGCCGCCGACCACCGAGGCACCGGCGACCTGGCACTCGTCGCGCAGGCCGTCCATCATCTCGGACGGCCAGGTGACCGGCAGTTCGGCGGGCACGACGAGGCCGAGCAGCAGGGCCGTCGGCACCGCGCCCATGGCGGCGATGTCGGCGAGGTTCTGCGCGGCGGCCTTACGGCCCACGTCGTAGGCCGTGGACCAGTCGCGGCGGAAGTGCCGGCCCTCCAACAGGATGTCGGTGCTGGCCACGACCCGGCGGTCGGGCGCGGCAACCACCGCGGCGTCGTCGCCGGGGCCGACCCGTACCGCGGGGGTGGTGGTGAGACGGGAGGTGAGCTCCCTGATGAGCCCGAACTCCCCGAGCTCACCAACAGTGCCCTTCATTGCCCTTTCACCCCTTCTGTACCTGTACGTGCCCGGTCGCGCGTAACCAGTGTCCTCGATACGGTCGAGTCAGCCGTCAACTTCTGTCCTGCCCGCACCCCGGCGCGCGAGCCGTGGTTCGCGCAGGTCTCCCCGCGGCGAGCGGCGACGCGATACCGTGGCGTTCCTTTTCCCCACATGATCCTCGTGGCCGCCCTGGAGGTTCCGTGGTACAGGCGTACATCCTGATCCAGACCGAGGTCGGCAAAGCGTCGACCGTCGCCGAGGAGATCGGCAAAATCCCTGGCGTCGTCCAGGCCGAGGACGTGACGGGACCTTATGACGTGATCGTGCGGGCCCAGGCCGACACGGTGGACGACCTCGGCCGCATGGTGGTCGCCAAGGTCCAGCAGGTGGACGGGATCACCCGCACCCTGACCTGCCCGGTCGTGCATCTGTAGCCCCCGTCTAACCTTGGCCGGTGAACCTTTTCCGGCACCGGCACCGGCACCGCACTGTCCTCGGGCTGCCCGCTCTCGTCCTGCTGTTCGCGACCGCGGGCTGCTCCTCAGCAGACGACAGCGCGTCGACGGTGGTTCCCAGCCCCGGCGCGAACGCGACGAAGCTGTGCCGGAACCTGGACAAGGTACTGCCGTCGAAGGTGGACGGTGAGAGCCGCCACGATCCCGAGCCCGCCTCCGCGCTGACCGCGGGCTGGGGAGGCCCGGCGATCATACTGCGCTGCGGTGTCACGCGGCCGCCGAAGATGATCGACCCGAAGGTCGCCGAGGGCACCGACCCGGACGCGGTGGCCGGCGGGGTGAACGGCGTCGACTGGCTGATGGAGAAGCGGGACGGCGGGGGCAGCCGCTTCACCACGGCCAATCGGGGCGCGTATGTCGAGGTGACGGTGCCCGAGAGCGCGGACAGCTCCGGGGCTCTGGTCGATCTGGCTCCGGCCATCAAGAAGGCGATCCCCGTGGGGATCGCCGACTAGATCATCCGACCGGTCCGGTCCCGGATCGGTCCGGGACCGGACCCGGATCGGTCCGGGACCGGACCCGGATCGGTCAGACGTGGATCAACGCAGGCCCGTCGACCTGCGCAGAGCCGCCTGCACCAGGCGGTCCACCAGCTCCGGGTAGTCGATGCCGGTCGCCTGCCACATCTGCGGGTACATGGAGATCGGGGTGAAGCCGGGCATCGTGTTGATCTCGTTGATGACGAACTCGCCCTCGTCCGTGAGGAAGAAGTCCGCCCGGACCAGGCCCTCGCAGGACGCCGCCTCGAAGGCCTCCACCGCCAGCCCGCGGACCTCCGCCGTCTCCTCGTCCGTCAGCGGCGCCGGGACGATCCCCGGGGTCGAGTCGATGTACTTGGCGTCGAAGTCGTAGTACGCGTGCGCGTCCGGCGGCGGGATCTCGGCCGGGACGGAGGCGCGGGGGCCGTCCTCGAACTCCAGGACACCGCACTCGATCTCGCGGCCCCGCAGCGCCGCCTCGACCAGGATCTTCGGGTCGTGGCGCCGGGCCTCGGCGATCGCCTCGTCGAGCCCGGACAGGTCGTCGACCTTGGTGATGCCGATGGACGAGCCCGCGCGCGCGGGCTTCACGAAGAGCGGCCAGCCGTGTTCGCCGGCGAGGTCGACGATCTTCTTGCGGGCGGCCTGCTCGTCCTGCTCCCACTCGCGCGGCCGGATCACCACGTACGGGCCGACCTTGAGCCCGAAGGAGGTGAACACCCGCTTCATGTACTCCTTGTCCTGGCCGACGGCCGAGGCGAGCACACCCGCACCCACGTACGGGACGCCGGAGAGCTCCAGCAGACCCTGCAGGGTGCCGTCCTCGCCGTACGGGCCGTGCAGGACCGGGAAGACGACGTCGACCTCGCCGAGGGCCTTCGGCACCGATCCCGGCTCGTAGTAGACGACTTCACGGTTGGCGGGGTCGACGGGGAGCACCACGCCGCCGTCCCGCGACTCGGCGAGTTCGTCCACGTCGGGCGTACGGCGGTCGGTGATCGCCATGCGCTCGGGTGCGTCGGCGGTGAGGTACCAGCGGCCCTCTCGCGTGATGCCGATCGGCAGGACCTCGTACTTGGTCCGGTCGATGGCCCGCAGGACCGCGCCGGCCGTGACCACGGAGATCCCGTGCTCGGAGCTGCGACCGCCGAAGACAACGGCCACCCGCGGCTTGCGGACGGGCTGCTGAGGGCTCTGGGGGAGGTTCTCGGTGCTCATATCGGCTTGAGAGTACCCGGTGGTAGGGCCGGGAGTCAGCGTCCGCCCACCGGGTTCGCTCAGCGTCGCTCGGGCTTCGCGCTGCGCGACATCAGCTCCTTGAGGGCGACCACCGGAGGCTTCCCCTCGTGGACGATGCCGACGACCGTCTCGGTGATGGGCATGTCGACGCCGTGCCGGCGGGCCAGATCCAGCACCGACTCACAGGACTTGACGCCCTCGGCGGTCTGCCGGGTGACGGCGATGGTCTCCTGGAGGGTCATGCCCTTGCCGAGGTTGGTGCCGAAGGTGTGGTTGCGGGAGAGCGGCGAGGAGCAGGTCGCCACCAGGTCGCCGAGCCCGGCGAGTCCGGCGAAGGTCAGCGGGTCCGCGCCCATCGCCAGTCCCAGCCGGGTGGTCTCGGCGAGGCCGCGCGTGATCAGCGAGCCCTTGGCGTTGTCGCCGAGGCCCATGCCGTCCGCGATGCCGACCGCGAGGCCGATCACGTTCTTGACCGCGCCGCCCAGCTCGCAGCCCACCACGTCGGTGTTGGTGTAGGGGCGGAAGTACGGCGTGTGGGAGGCGGCCTGGAGCTTCTGGGCGACGGCCTCGTCGGTGCAGGCGACCACGGCCGCGGCGGGCATCCGGGAGGCGATCTCCCGCGCGAGGTTGGGCCCGGTGACGACGGCGATCCGGCCGGGGCCCACCTTGGCGACGTCGTCGATGACCTCGCTCATCCGCATCGTCGTACCGAGCTCGACGCCCTTCATCAGCGACACCAGGACGGTGTTCGGGGCGAGCAGCGGCGTCCAGTCGGCGAGGTTGGCGCGCAGGGTCTGCGAGGGGACCGCGAGGACGGTGAAGTCGGCGTCCCGGGCGGCCTCCGCCGCGTCGGCGGTGGCGCGCAGGTTGCGCGGGAGTGCGACGCCGGGGAGGTAGTCGGGGTTGGTGTGCGTGGAGTTGACCGCGTCGACGAGCTCGGGACGGCGTGCCCACAGCGTCACCTCGCAGCCCGCGTCGGCGAGGACCGTACCGAAGGCGGTCCCCCATGATCCGGTACCGAAGACGGCCGCCTTCACGGACTTGCTCACTTGCTGTTCTCCCCCTCGTGACTGGTCCGCGCGTGCGTGGTCTTCGTGTGACCGCTCTGCGCGTGGCTGGTCTGCGCGTGTCCGGACACCGCGCCGTCGATCTCCGCGGCGGCCTCGGCACCGGACTCCGCACGGCCCTCCGCACCGGATGCCGTCCCGTTCTCGGCCCGGGTGCGGCGGCGCTGCTCGATCCGCTCGCGGCGCGGGTCGTAGGGCGTCTCGGGCGCCTTCTCGCCGCGGATCTCCTCCAGCTGGGCGGTGACGGCCGCCATGATGACCTCCGTCGCCTCCTTGAGGAGTTCCGGAGTCATCTCGTGGCCGTAGAACCGCGTGAGGTCCACGGGCGGGCCGGCCAGCACGTGGTGGGTCTTGCGCGGAAGGAGGTTGGGCTTCCTGGCGTACGGCGGCAGGAGTTCGTTGGCGCCCCACTGGGCGACGGGGATCACCGGGCACTTGGTCTGGAGGGCGACGCGCGCGGCACCGGTCTTGGCGGTCATGGGCCAGCCGTCGGGGTCGCGGGTCAGGGTGCCCTCGGGGTAGAACGCGACGCACTCGCCGCGCTCCACGGCGTCGATCGCGGCCCGGAAGGCGCTCAGCGCGTCCGAGCTCTCGCGGTAGACGGGGATCTGCCCGGTGCCGCGCATCGCGGCGCCGACGAATCCCTCCTTGAAAAGACCGCTCTTCGCCAGGAATCGCGGCACGCGTCCGCTGTTGTACTGGAAGTGCGCGTAGGCGAAGGGATCGACATGCGAATTGTGGTTCACCGCGGTGATAAAACCGCCGTCGTCCGGAATATGCTCCATTCCGCGCCAGTCCCGCTTGATCAGAACCACCAGCCAGGGTTTGCAGAGGACCGCAGCGAAGCGGTACCAGAAGCCGATTCTGCGGCGGGGCACGCGGACACCTTCCTCTAGGACTTCCCATGGCCTGCTCCGGGGCCTGGGGGCCGCACAAGTGTCGCCCCGGGCCGCCGGTCTGTCGAGAACACGGTACGCCCGCGCGTCCGGCCGGTGGATGGGCCGGGTGACAATGGCCGCGACACGAGAGGGACGGTACGCCGGTGCAGTGGACCTTGGTCATACCCCTGAAGCCCTTGGCGCTGGCCAAGAGCAGGCTCGCGGACGCCGCCACCGACGGGCTGCGCCCGGGCCTCGCCCTCGCCTTCGCCGAGGACACCGTGGCGGCCGCACTGGCCTCACCTGCGGTGCGGGATGTGGCAGTAGTCACGGACGACGCCCTGGCCGGGCGGGTCCTGGCGGCCCTGGGCGCCCGGATCGTCGCCGACGAGCCGCGCGGGGGACTCAACGCCGCCCTGGCCCACGGGGCCGCCGCCGTGCGCGCCTTCCGTCCCGATTCACCGCTGGCCGCCCTCAACGCCGATCTGCCCGCCCTGCGCCCGTCGGAATTGGCCCGGGTCCTGAAGGCGGCCGGGGAATTCCCGCGCTCTTTCCTCCCGGACGCGGCCGGGATCGGCACCACGCTTCTCGCCGTGGCCGCCGGCCGTGAATTGCTTCCCGCATTCGGCACGGATTCCCGGGCCCGGCACCGCTCCACGGGGGCCGTGGAACTCCGCCCGGAGGGGGTGGATTCCGTTCGCCAGGACGTGGACACCGGCGTGGATCTGCGCGCGGCGCTGTCCCTGGGGGTGGGTCCCCGGACGGCCGCGGCGGCGGCGCATCTGTTGATTCCGGGGCAGTAGGCTGCCGCCATGCAGGCGACCGCATACACGTACGACCCCGATACCCGCAGCGGACAGGTGCTGCTGGACGACGGCACACCGGTGCCCTTCGACGCCCCGGCGTTCGACGCGGGCGGGCTGCGGCTGCTGCGGCCCGGACAGCGGGTGCGGATCGAGGTGGAGGGGCCGAAGGACAGCCCCCGGATCACCCTGGTGACGCTCCAGACGTTCTGACGGGCTCGGGCTCTCCGCCGGGGCCCTCCCGGCGCCCCCCGACACGCCGCGGGCCGGACTTCCGAGAGGGAGTCCGGCCCGGCGCGTGAGTGCCCCTGCTGTCCTACGCCTTGCGGGCGGTGGTCTTCTTGGCGGTGGTCTTGCGCGCGGTCGACTTCTTGGCGGGGGCCTTGGTCGCCGTCGCCTTCTTCGCGGCCGGGGCCTTCTTGGCCGTCGTCTTCTTGGCGGTGGCGGACTTCGCGGTGGTGGTCTTCGCGGCCGCGGTCGTCTTCTTGGTGGTGGCCTTCTTCGCGGTGGTCTTCTTGGCGGTCGCCGTGGTCTTCTTGGCGGCTGCCGTCGTCTTCTTGGCCGCGGCCGTGGTCTTCTTCGCGGCGGCCGACGCCCTCTTCGCCGGGGCGGCCTTCTTCGCGGCGGCCTTCTTGACCGTGGCGGAAGCGCCGCCGGTCAGGCTGCCCTTGGGGGCCTTCTTCACGGCGACCTCGCCACCGCGCGGGAGCTTCTTCGAGCCGCTCACCAGGTCCTTGAAGCCCTGTCCTGCGCGGAAGCGCGGCACGGACGTCTTCTTGACCCGAACCCGCTCGCCCGTCTGGGGGTTGCGAGCGTAGCGGGCCGGCCGGTCGACCTTCTCGAACGAACCGAAGCCGGTGACCGAGACCCGGTCCCCCGCGACCGTCGCGCGGACGATGGCGTCCAGGACCGCGTCGACCGCCTCGGCGGCCTGCTGGCGGCCGCCCACCTTGTCGGCAATCGCTTCTACGAGCTGCGCCTTGTTCACGTCTTCCCCTTCGGAGACATTAGCCGGAACGAAACTGTTCAAGCTTTTTCGCACGTTAGGCAGATATATACCGCAAATCAAACACGAAACGGGCTAATCACCCTTGTGCCGCAACGAAATCGGCCCCTCCGGAGACGATCAACGCTCCCCTTCGGGCATTCGCCCCTCGTCCAGGTCCGCCATGAACCGCTCCAGACGCCTTGTCGCATCGGCGAGATCGTGCTTGGCCGCGGCCGTAATGACCAGCAGCTTCCGGGTCAGCGCCATCCGTACGCCCTCCGGGACTTGCAGTGCACGCACTCTTGTGTGCGCTTCCTTGAGCTGGTTCGCGACCGCCGTATAGAGCTCGAGTTGGCCGTCGTGTTCCATGCACAGATTGTGCCATCTGGGGCGAGTTGTCGCCCGCCCAGGGGGCAACTGCCGCCTCAAACGGCCGCCCCGGCACTTCCGGCGGTCGCTTCCACACAAGGCGCGTACCCCGGCAACAACCCCTCTAACGGGGGAAGTTGGGAGATGGGGCGAAGATCCACGGGGCCGAACGGGTGCAGACACAGCCGTACCCCCGATCGGACCGATCGGGGGTACGGCGGGGGTGTCGCGGTGGCCGAAACTCGACCTGCTCAGGGCCTGCTCGGGCCCGGGGGTCAGAGCTGGAGCGTCCTCGGCTTGTACGTCGGGCGCTTGGCCTCGTAGGCGGCGATGTCGCCCTCGTTCTGGAGGGTGATGGAGATGTCGTCAAGCCCGTTCAGCAGCCGCCAGCGGGAGTTCTCGTCCAGCTCGAAGGAGGCGGTGATGCCCTCGGCCCGCACCTCACGCGCCTCGAGATCCACCGTGATCTCGGCCTGCGGGTCCCGCTCGGTGAGCTCCCACAGCGCGTCCACGATCTTCTGCTCGATCACTACCGTGAGCAGGCCGTTCTTCAGCGAGTTGCCCCGGAAGATGTCAGCGAAACGGGACGAGATCACGGTCTTGAAGCCGTAGTTCTGGAGCGCCCAGACGGCGTGCTCACGCGAGGACCCGGTGCCGAAGTCGGGTCCGGCGACCAGCACGCTGGCGCCCTGCCGCTCGGGGCGGTTGAGGATGAAGGTCTCGTCCTTGCGCCAGGCCTCGAACAGCCCGTCCTCGAACCCGTCCCGCGTGACCTTCTTGAGCCAGTGAGCAGGGATGATCTGGTCGGTGTCGACGTTGGAGCGACGCAGCGGGACGGCCCGGCCGGTGTGCGAGATGAATGCTTCCATGACTGATCAGACTCCAGCGGGCGTACGGGTCTCGGCGTCGGACAGGTCGGCCGGGGAGGCCAGGTGGCCCAGGACGGCCGTGGCGGCCGCGACCTGCGGCGACACCAGGTGCGTGCGACCGCCCTTGCCCTGCCGGCCCTCGAAGTTGCGGTTGGAGGTGGACGCCGAGCGCTCACCCGGCGCCAGCTGGTCGGGGTTCATGCCGAGGCACATCGAGCAGCCCGCGTGCCGCCATTCGGCGCCGGCGTCCTTGAAGACGACGTCCAGACCCTCGGAGACGGCCTGGAGACCGACCCGCACCGAACCGGGGACGACCAGCATCCGTACGCCGTCGGCGACTTTGCGGCCCTCGACGATGGCGGCGGCGGCCCGCAGGTCCTCGATCCGACCGTTGGTGCACGAACCTACGAAGACGGTGTCCACGTTGATGGAGCGCAGCGGCTGCCCGGCCTCCAACCCCATGTATTCCAGGGCCTTTTCGGCGGCGAGGCGCTCCGAAGCGTCTTCGTACGAAGCCGGGTCGGGGACGGACGCCGAAAGCGGCGCGCCCTGACCGGGGTTGGTGCCCCAGGTGACGAACGGCGACAGCGCGGCACCGTCGATGACGACCTCGGCGTCGAACTCGGCGTCCGCGTCCGTCTTCAGCGTCTTCCAGTACTCGACCGCCGCGTCCCAGTCCGCGCCCTCGGGGGCGTGGTCGCGGCCCTGGATGTACGCGAAGGTGGTCTCGTCGGGGGCGATCATGCCCGCGCGGGCGCCGGCCTCGATCGACATGTTGCAGATGGTCATCCGGGCCTCCATCGAGAGCTTCTCGATGGCGGAGCCCCGGTACTCCAGGATGTAGCCCTGGCCGCCGCCGGTACCGATCTTGGCGATGATCGCCAGGATCAGGTCCTTGGCGGTCACCGCGTCGGGCAGCTCGCCCTCTACCGTGATCGCCATGGTCTTGGGGCGGGCCAGCGGCAGCGTCTGGGTGGCCAGCACGTGCTCGACCTGCGAGGTGCCGATGCCGAACGCCAGCGCGCCGAACGCGCCGTGCGTGGAGGTGTGGGAGTCGCCGCAGACGACGGTGGTGCCGGGCTGGGTCAGACCCAGCTGCGGGCCGACGACGTGCACGACGCCCTGCTCGACATCACCGAGCGGATGCAGCCGCACCCCGAAGTCGGCGCAGTTCTTGCGCAGCGTCTCCAGCTGGGCGCGCGAGACCGGGTCGGCGATCGGCTTGTCGATGTCGAGGGTCGGGGTGTTGTGGTCCTCGGTCGCGATGGTGAGGTCGAGACGGCGCACCGGGCGGCCGTTCTGCCGCAGCCCGTCGAAGGCCTGCGGGCTGGTCACCTCGTGCAGAAGGTGCAGATCGATGAAGAGGAGGTCGGGCTCGCCCTCGGCGCGCCGGACGACGTGGTCGTCCCAGACCTTCTCCGCGAGTGTCCTACCCATCGCTTTCCCTCCGGCCGGCAATGACGCACCGGCCCAACTAGAGATCTTGTGGAGGCGACGCCCGTTGCCCCTGTTCCCGGGCACCCGCCGCCAGGCCCGTTGGTCCGCGGGCCACCATGCGTCCAAGGGTTGCGCGTCTCACGGAAAAATGAACTTGCGTTTCACAGAGTGAGACGGGAGTATCGTTGCATGGACAACAGTAGCGGCGTCGGCGTTCTGGACAAGGCAGCCCTTGTCCTGAGCGCCCTGGAGTCCGGTCCGGCCACCCTCGCAGGCTTGGTCGCTGCCACCGGACTCGCACGACCCACGGCTCACCGGCTGGCCGTGGCTTTGGAACACCACCGTATGGTGGCGCGCGACATGCAGGGCCGTTTCATCCTCGGCCCCCGCCTGGCCGAGCTGGCCGCGGCCGCCGGCGAGGACCGTCTCCTCGCCACCGCCGGACCGGTGCTGACGCATCTGCGTGACATCACGGGCGAGAGCGCACAGCTCTACCGCCGCCAGGGCGACATGCGCATCTGCGTGGCCGCGGCGGAACGCCTGTCCGGCCTTCGGGACACGGTCCCGGTCGGTTCCACGCTGACGATGAAGGCCGGTTCCTCGGCCCAGATCCTGATGGCCTGGGAGGAACCCGAGCGTCTGCACCGCGGCCTCCAGGGCGCCCGCTTCACGGCGACGGCCCTGTCGGGCGTACGGCGCCGCGGCTGGGCCCAGTCCATCGGCGAGCGCGAGCCGGGCGTCGCGTCCGTGTCGGCGCCCGTCCGCGGCCCCTCCAACCGCGTGGTGGCCGCCGTCTCCGTCTCGGGCCCCATCGAGCGCCTGACCCGCCACCCCGGCCGCATGCACGCCCAGGCGGTCATCGACGCGGCCGCCCGCCTCTCGGAGGCCCTGCGCCGCACCGGCTGACACCGGCAGGGAAGGGCGGCCTCAACGCCGCGGCAGCCCTTTCCGGTACGGCAAGGTCACCCACCCCGGGGGCGCCGGACTGTGCCGATGTGCGACTCCGCCGCGCGGGCGCGACGAGCCCCGACGGACCCGCACCCGACGAACGGCAGCAGCCCTTACGGCGCGGACCGGTACGAGAAACGGTCCTTCGCGTACCGCCCCCGCTCCTCCAGCGGAACCTGCCCGTGCGCCGCCGCGAGGCCGAACGCCGGCATGTCTCCGTAGATCGCCTCGTACGACCCCTCCGGCACGACGTACGTCTCGTGCCAGATCCCCACGTGCCCGCGCACCCTCCCGCCCCGTTCCATGCGGTTGATCTTCGCCCAGGCCTCGTGGTGGAACGCGTCGGGCGCGGTCGCGTATGCGTACAGCTTCTCCTTCGACTCCCAGTACTGAACGACGTAGTACGTCCGCGGCGAGGCCGTCAGGAGCACCCGGGAGAGCAGACCGCGGCCCGGATCCTTCTTCAGCTCCGCCAGCATGCGGAACATCGCCAGCATGACCGGCACCCACTGATGCACGGCCCAGAAGTGGTTGACGCGCATTCCGATCAGCAGGACGACCACGTCTCCCCGGGCGTCCGCGGTGGTACGGCTGGCTGTGAAGGACATGCTTGGATAGTGCCGCTAACCAATGAAGGGCACAAGGCATGCGGCTGGCCGAACTGAGCGAACGCAGCGGTGTGTCCACCGCGACGATCAAGTACTACCTGCGCGAGGGGCTCGTGCCGCCCGGCCGCCAGGTGAACGCCACGACCGCCGACTACGACGACGAGCATCTGCGCCGGCTGCGTCTGGTGCGGGCGATGATCCAGGTGGGCGGGCTGCCGGTGGCCACGGTCCGCAACGTGCTGGGCCATGTCGACGACGACTCCCTGGGCCGCACGATCCGGCTCGGCGCGGCCCTGTGGGCGCTGCCACAGGTGGCCGAGCCGGACGCGGAGGACGAGTACGTGCGCGCCGCCCACCGGGAGGCGGACGAACTGCTGGGCACCCTGGGCTGGTCGAACGCCCGGCAGCTGACGACCATCTCCCCCGCGTACCGCTCACTGGTGGTGGCGGTGGCCGCGCTGCGCCGGCTCGGCTACGACTGGAACGCCGAACTTCTCGTGTCCTACGCCCGGTTGATGCACCGGGCGGCCGTACTGGACCTGGACTTCGTGGAGAGCCGGGAGTCGGAACCGGAGCGGATCGAGGCGGCGGTGCTGGGCGCGATTCTCGTCGAGCCGATGATGCAGGCGCTGCACCGGCTGGCGCAGGAGGAGGAGTCGGCGCGGCGGTACGGCTTCGACTGAGGCCGGACACACGGAAAGCGGCCGGACACGCGGAAAGCCCCCCGCCGAAGCGAGGGGCTTTCCGATCGCGTACCCCCGACCGGATTCGAACCGGCGCTACCGCCTTGAGAGGGCGGCGTGCTAGGCCGCTACACAACGGGGGCCTAAAACACTGCGTTTCCGCAGGTCAGAGCTGGTCTACCTGGACTCGAACCAAGAATGACGGTACCAGAAACCGTAGTGTTGCCAATTACACCATAGACCAAGGTGATTCAAGGAAAATCGTACCCCCGACCGGATTCGAACCGGCGCTACCGCCTTGAGAGGGCGGCGTGCTAGGCCGCTACACAACGGGGGCCCTAGCGATCCTGCATCGACGAGAGAGGGAGCTACCCGAGCTCTCCTCGCGGGAAGGATCTGTACCCCCGACCGGATTCGAACCGGCGCTACTGCCTTGAGAGGGCAGCGTGCTAGGCCGCTACACAACGGGGGCTTCGTGGAGTAGATCTCCACAGGCGCAGATAAGCTCTGCGAGCTGGCCTACCTGGACTCGAACCAAGACTAACTGAACCAGAATCAGTCGTGCTGCCAATTACACCATAGGCCACTGGAACGCAAGCCCCGTAGGGGTTCTTGTTCTAGCGTTGCTCCTCCGGTTCCGGCCTTTCGGCCCGCTCCCCGGCGGCGCAGGAAGAACATTACCTGAAGGTGGACCGGGCTCCAAAACGGGTATCGGGGCCGAGGATCGCGGGCAGTTCGGCGAGCGAGACGATCCGGTGGCGTCCGGACGGGAGCTCGACGGTGGCCGCGCCGTAGCGGTCGATCCACACGGAGAGCAGTCCGGCGTCGGCGGCGCCCCGGCCGTCGATCTCCGGATGGTCACCCACGTAGGCCACCTGGTGCGGGGCCAGCGACAGGGCCTCGCAGGCCGCGAGGAAGGCGCCGGGCTCCGGCTTGGAGACGCCGAGTTCCGCCGCGCACAGGATGACCTCGAATCGGTCGTGGACGCCGAGGGTGCGCAGCTTGTGATCCTGGACATGGATGCTGGAGTTGGAGAGCACGGCGTGGCGGTGGCTGGCGGCGAGGTCGTCGAGCACGGGCAGGACGTCCGGGAAGAGCGACCAGGCCGCCTCGTAGTGCGCGTGGTACCGCAGCAGCCAGTCGTCGGCCTCCGCGTCGGCCAGCTCACGGCCCAGGAACGCCCGTACCCGGTCCCGGCGCTGGTCCTCGAAGGTGATCCCGCCCGCCGAGAACCGGGCCCAGTGCTCTTCGGTGACCTCCCGCCACCGCGCGAGCCCCTGCTCCGCGGTACCGAACCGGTCGAGCAGCCCCTCGGCTGTCAGATAGGACCGCATGCCCTCGCGGTCGGCGGTCGTGTAGTCGAAGAGGGTGTCGTCCACGTCCCAGACCACGGCGAGGATGCTCATGATCCAACGGTAACGCGGCGGGGGCCGCCCTGTCCGGGGGATGCCGAAGGGGCGGCACCCGGTCGCCGGGTGCTGCCCCTTCGGCGCGGGTGCGGCTATGCGGCGAGCTTCGCCAGGGCCGCGTCGACGCGGGCCAGCGTCTTCTCCTTGCCCAGGATCTCCAGGGACTCGAAGAGCGGCAGGCCGACCGTGCGGCCGGTGACGGCGACGCGGACCGGGGCCTGGGCCTTGCCGAGCTTGAGGCCGTGCGCCTCGCCGGCGGCCAGGACGGCCTCCTTCAGGGACTCGGACGAGGTCCAGTCGGCGGCCGCCAGCTTCTCGCGGGCCGTCGCGAGCAGCGCGTCGCTGCCCTCCTTCATCGCCTTCGTCCAGCTGGCCTCGTCGACGGCCGGCTCCGGGAGGAAGAGGAAGTCGACGTTGTCGGTGATCTCCGACAGCACCTTCAGCCGGGTCTGGGCGTGCGGGGCGATCGCCTCCCACTTCGCCTCGTCGAAGTCCTGCGGGGACCAGGGGGCGAAGGGGGCCTTCAGCCAGGGCGCGCAGCGCTCCGTGAAGTCCTTCACGTCCAGCAGGCGGATGTGGTCGGCGTTGATCGCCTCGCACTTCTTCAGGTCGAAGCGCGCCGGGTTGGGGTTGACGTCCGCGATGTCGAAGGCCGCGGTCATCTCGTCCATCGTGAAGATGTCCTGGTCGGCCGAGAGCGACCAGCCGAGCAGCGAGAGGTAGTTGAGCAGGCCCTCGGGGAGGAAGCCGCGCTCGCGGTAGAGGTTGAGCGAGGACTCCGGGTCCCGCTTCGACAGCTTCTTGTTGCCCTCGCCCATCACGTACGGCAGGTGGCCGAAGTGCGGGGTCCCCTGGGCGATGCCCAGTTCGGTCAGCGCCTTGTAGAGGGCGATCTGGCGGGGGGTCGAGGAGAGCAGGTCCTCGCCGCGCAGGACGTGCGTGATCTCCATCAGCGCGTCGTCCACCGGGTTGACCAGCGTGTACAGCGGGGCGCCGTTCGCACGGACGATGCCGAAGTCGGGCACGTTCTCCGGGGTGAAGGTCAGCTCGCCGCGGACCAGGTCCGTGAAGGTGATCGTCTCGTCGGGCATGCGGAAGCGGACGATCGGGGTGCGGCCCTGGGCCTTGTACTCCGCCACCTGCGCCTCGGTGAGGTCGCGGCAGTGGCCGTCGTAGCCGGAGGGCCTGCCGGCCGCACGGGCGGCGTCGCGGCGGGTGTCCAGCTCCTCCTGGGAGCAGTAGCAGTGGTAGGCGTGGCCGGCGTCGAGGAGCTTGCGGGCGACGTCGGCGTAGAGGTCCATCCGCTCCGACTGGCGGTACGGCGCGTGCGGGCCGCCGACCTCGGGGCCCTCGTCCCAGTCGAAGCCCAGCCAGCGCAGCGAGTCCAGGAGCTGGCGGTAGGACTCCTCGGAGTCACGGGCCGCGTCGGTGTCCTCGATGCGGAAGACCAGCGTGCCCTGGTGGTGCTTGGCGAACGCCCAGTTGAACAGGGCGGTGCGGACCAGGCCCACGTGGGGGTTACCGGTGGGCGAGGGACAGAAACGGACGCGTACGGGGGAGCCGGGTGCGCTAGCCACGCTTGACAACCTTGTTGGTGAGAGTGCCGATGCCTTCGATGGTGACGGCGACCTCGTCGCCGACGACCAGGGGGCCTACCCCTGCCGGGGTGCCCGTGAGGATCACGTCGCCGGGGAGCAGCGTCATGGCCTCGGAGATGTTGACGATCAGATCCTCGATCGAGTGGATCATCTCGCTGGTGCGGCCGAGCTGCCGCTGCTGCCCGTTGACCGTCAGCTGGACGGTGAGGTCGCCCGCGGTCTCGAGGTCCAGGCCGGTCTCCACCCAGGGGCCCAGCGGGCACGAGGTGTCGAAGCCCTTGGCCCGGGCCCATTGCTTCTCGCGCTTCTGGACGTCGCGGGCGGTGACGTCGTTGGCGCAGGTGTAGCCGAAGATCACGTCCTTGACGCGCTCCCGGGGGACCTCGCGGCAGAGCCGGCCGATGACCACGGCGAGCTCGGCCTCGTGGTGGACCTCCTCGGAGAAGGCCGGGTACTGGATGGCGTCGCCGGGGCCGATCACCGAGGTGGACGGCTTGAAGAAGGCGAACGGCGCGTCCGGCACCTCGTTGCCCAGCTCGCGCGCGTGCTCGGCGTAGTTGCGGCCGAAGGCCACGACCTTGTTGGGCAGGACGGGCGGGAGCAGTCGGACCTTGCTCACAGGCACCTTGGTGCCGGAGAGCTCGAAGTCCGTGAACGGGATGCCCTTGATGATGTCGAGGACGAGCTCGTCCGGCTGGTCGCCCTCGACCGCGCCGAAGGCGACGTTCCCGTCGATGGAGAACCTGGCGATGCGCACGGGTTGGTTGGCCCCTTGACTGAGCTGGCTGGAGTGTGACGCCCCAGGCTAACGCGGAAGGGCGTCCCCGGCCGGGGACGCCCTTGACATCCGTGGGTGGCCGCCTTGAGCATTCGGCGGCCGGTGCCCGTATCTCCGCGTGAAGATCTACTCCGCGACGGAGACCGCCACCGGCATCTCCATGAGGATGGTGCGCTTGGGGTTGGCAGTCTGGGCGGGAAGTTCGACGGAGTGCTCCTGCTGCTCCGGGAGCTGGAGTTCGTCGGCGTCCGTGAGGTGCGCCAGGGTCGTACGCCGGGGGTTGGCGATCTTGTGGAACATCGTCGTCGTCTTCACTGTTGTACGTGACCCTGTCGTGTCCGGGCGTCCGGGAAGCCCTCAAGGGCCTCCGCACAGACGCGGTTTGTCGGATGTGCCATCCCTGTAAAGCGTCAGGCTAAACACGCGATTCCCGGTGAAGACGTGAAGGTCGCATGATCAGCGTGTGAGTTTGCTCACGAATCACTGGGCAAAGCGGCCATTCCGGACCACCCGGCGACCCTCACGAAACGGACATTAACCACCTGAAGCATCCATTCCGCTCCTGATCATGGCGACTGGGACACCCCCCGGCCACCACCCCTTCCCACCCTTATGTCCGCCTTACGTGGGATCACTTTCTACATCCCGTAACTTGACCCTCACGTCGTGTCACGGATGTCACAGCCTGGCCAACGGGCCTTGTTGGAGATCCTGCACTGTGTTGGAATTCCTCGGACCGCCGCGGGATCGAGCCGGCGCACAGAGGGCGCCCAGCGCGCCCGGTGGCGGCGAGGAACAGGGGGAGCGCCGGTACTCACGACCAATTGGCGGGCGTATTCAGGACGCCCGCCAACACGCCGACACCGTCCTTCCGTTCGCGCGGAGGGGCGCCTGGTCCAGAGGTTGCGACGCTAGTGCAGGGACGTTTCAAGAGGGATGGCAGCGCTTCGGCCGAGCCGGAGCCGCACGGCGGGACTGGCCCGATGGCAGTCGGCTCCTCGCCCCAGCACGCCCAGAACCAGGGCCCCAATCCGTCCGGCGACGGCGGTGACCGCTCCGGGCGACCCGGTGCGTCCGCGTCGGCGACTACTCCTCCCCCGGCTCCGACGAAGCCTCCGACCGGCCCCAGCGGCCCCGGACCGCGGGTGGCGCTGCGCAACTGGCGCATCTCCACGCGTCTGGTGGCGCTGCTGACCCTTCCCGTGGTCGCGGCCACCTCGCTGGGCGCGCTGCGCATCAACCAGTCGATGGACGACATCCAGCAGCTCGACAACATGAAGCTGCTGACGGACATGACCAAGCAGGCCACCGACCTGGCCGACGCGCTCCAGGACGAGCGCGACCGCTCGGCCGGCCCGCTGGCGCACAACGGCAAGGCGACCGACCCCGGTATCAAGGGCCTGCGCGAGAAGACGGACCGCGCGCTCAGCGCCTTCCAGGACTCGTCGGAGGAGATCGACGGCGCCACCGCGGACGGCAACCTCCAGGGCGTCCGGGACAGCCTCGTCGGTCTGCTGAGCGACCTGGCCAACCTCGCCAAGATCCGGTCGACGGCCTACGCGGAGAAGAACAACTCCACCCAGACGGTGGAGGCCTACCACCGCCTCATCACCAGCCTGCTCGACCTCTCCCAGGACATGGCGCAGGCCACCAGCAACCCGGAGATGATCCAGCGCACGCGTGCGCTGGCCGCGTTCTCCTCCGCCAAGGAGTACGCCTCCGTCCAGCGCGCCGTGATCGCGGCGGCGCTGCCGGTGGGCAACACCGTCTACGGCGACCTCTCCGAGAACGACCGGCAGTACGCCCAGGCCGGCCTCGAGAACCAGGACTCCGAGCTCTCGAGTTTCCGCAGCATCTACGGCGACAGCGGCGCCGAGGAGCTGCTGAAGCCGATCGAGCAGGGCAACCCGGTCATCGAGGACGCCGACACCTACGCCAACCGGGCGCTCAGCTCCTCCAGCGGCCTGCAGTCGCTGGACAAGCAGTCGTACCAGGACTGGATCGACGCCAGCTCCACCAAGATCAAGCAGATGGGCAACATCGAGCTCACGCTGCTCGAGAACATGGAGCAGAAGGCGCGTGAGCTGCGCGCCGAGTCGGAGCGCGAAGCGATCATCTCCGGTGCGCTCATCCTGCTCGTCCTCGGTGTCTCGCTGGTCGGCGCGTTCGTCGTCGCCCGGTCCATGATCCGTTCGCTGCGCCGCCTCCAGGAGACCGCCACCAAGGTCGCCCAGGACCGGCTGCCCGAGCTGGTCAAGCAGCTGTCCGAGTCCGACCCGCAGGACGTCGACACGTCCGTGGAGTCGGTCGGTGTGCACTCCCGGGACGAGATCGGCCAGGTGGCCGCGGCCTTCGACGACGTGCACCGCGAGGCGGTCCGCCTCGCCGCCGAGCAGGCCCTGCTGCGGGGCAACGTCAACGCGATGTTCACCAACCTCTCGCGCCGCTCCCAGGGCCTCATCCAGCGTCAGCTCTCGCTCATCTCCGAACTGGAGTCCCGCGAGGCCGACCCGGACCAGCTGTCCTCGCTCTTCAAGCTCGACCACCTCGCGACCCGCATGCGCCGTAACGGTGAGAACCTCCTCGTCCTCGCGGGTGAGGAGCCCGGCCGTCGCTGGACCCGTCCGGTCCCGCTGGTCGACGTGCTCCGCGCCGCCGCGTCCGAGGTGGAGCAGTACGAGCGCATCGAACTGGCCTCCGTGCCGACCACCGAAGTGGCCGGCCGGGTCGTCAACGACCTCGTGCACCTGCTCGCCGAGCTGCTCGAGAACGCCACCTCGTTCTCCTCCCCGCAGACCAAGGTCAAGGTCACCGGTCACGCGCTGCCCGACGGCCGCGTCCTGATCGAGATCCACGACACCGGTATCGGCCTCTCCCCCGAGGACCTCGCCGCGATCAACGAGCGGCTCGCCTCGCCGCCCACCGTGGACGTGTCGGTCTCCCGACGCATGGGTCTGTTCGTGGTCGGCCGGCTGTCCCAGCGACACGGCATCCGCATCCAGCTGCGTCCCTCCGACTCCGGTGGCACGACCGCGCTGGTCATGCTGCCCGTGGACGTCGCCCAGGGCGGCAAGAAGCCTCAGCCCAAGCCCGGCCAGGGCAGCGTCGCGGGTGGTCCCGCCGCCGCGCAGGCCGCCGCGGGCGTCGCCGCCGCGCGTCGCCAGAACGGCTCGCAGAACGGTTCGCAGGGCGGTGCCCTCGGCTCCGGTCCCAACACCGGCGGCCGGCTCGCTCCCGGTCAGGGTCCCCGGGCCGCGCTGCCCGGCCGTGACGGCGGTGGCCGCCCCGGTGGTCAGCCGCCGCGCGGACCGCAGCAGCCTCCGGCCTCGCCCCAGCAGGGCCGACCGGCTCCGGCCGGTGCGGGTTCCGGCTTCGGCGGTCAGACGCCGGGCGCGCCGCAGGGTCTCCAGGCGGCCGGAACGGCCTCCCAGGGTGTGGACATGTTCGGTGGTCGTCCGACCCAGCCGCGGGGCAACAAGGCCGACCAGGGCGGCCGCGGCCGTCAGCCGCAGCTGCCGCCGCGCGGTGGTCCGCGCGCCGAGCTGCCGGGTGGCAACCCGCAGCCGCGGGTGACCAGCTGGGGCGACGAGAACGCCCAGCCGCCGGTCCCGCGCAGCCCGATGGACGCCCCGCGCGGTCACGAGGAGCCGGACGTCGCCCAGACGTCGCGCATGCCCCGTATCGACGACCGGCAGGGTCCCGGCGCCACCGCCGAGATACCGGCGATCCCGCGCACCGACGACCGCCAGAGCCCGGCGGGTCCCGCCGACTTCGGCCGTCCCGTCGCGAACGGTCTCCACAGCACCGGCCAGTTCCCGGCCGTGGCCAACCCCCAGACGGGTCCGGGCGGACGGCAGGACAACAGCCAGTTCCAGCGTCCGGGCACGAACGGCCGGCCGGACCCGGCGCAGTTCCAGCGCCCCGGCACCAGCGGCCAGCAGGACGAGAACGGCTTCACCCGGTCCGACGTCTTCGGCGCCCCCGGCGGCCAGAACGGCTCGGCGGCCCCGAACCAGTTCGCTCCGCAGGCGTACGACAACGGCTCCACCGGCCAGTTCGCCGCACCCGGCTACGACGGCTCCCCGACCGGTCAGCACTCGCTGCCCGGCCGCCAGGACCCCTCGTCCACCGGCCAGTTCGCCGCTCCGCAGTCCGGCGGCTACGGCACCCCGGCGCAGCCGTCGGGCCCTCAGCGTCCCGTCGGGCGTCCGGAGCCGGAGGCACTGCCGCCGGCCTCGGGTCCCGGTGACGGGCGCACCCCGCTCTACGACACGCTGGAGACCAACTGGTTCCACGGTCAGCAGGCGGGCGATGCGGCCCAGGCTCCGCAGCAACAGCAGCACCAGGAGCCGCAGGCTCCGGCTGCACCCCAGCGTCCCGCCGCCAATGCCTCCTGGCGCACCTCGCCGAACGACGAACTCGTCCGGCAGGCCGAGCGGGTCAGGCAACCGGCCGCGGGCGGCGTCACCACGTCCGGCCTGCCGCGCCGGGTGCCCAGGGCGAACCTCGTCCCGGGCACGGCTCAGCAGCAACAGCACCAACCCGGTCCGCAGGTCTCGCGTGCGCCTGACGACGTACGCGGACGGCTGACCAATCTCCGTCGGGGCATCGCGCAGGGTCGTCAGGCCGGCAACGGTCAGACCGGCAGTTTCCCGAGCCCCACTCACCAGCAGGAGCGTTAGTTGAGTCAGATGAGCCAGGCGGCACAGAACCTGAACTGGTTGATCACCAACTTCGTGGACAACACCCCTGGGGTGTCCCACACCGTTGTCGTGTCCGCCGACGGGCTCCTGCTCGCGATGTCCGAGGGCTTCCCGCGCGACAGGGCCGACCAGCTGGCGGCCGTCGCGTCGGGGCTGACCTCGCTGACGGCCGGCGCCTCCCGGATCTTCGAAGGCGGCAGCGTCGCGCAGACCGTCGTCGAGATGGAACGAGGGTTCCTCTTCCTCATGTCCGTCTCGGACGGCTCGTCGCTCGCCGTTCTCGCGCACCCCGAGTGCGACATCGGCCTCGTCGGCTACGAGATGACGCTGCTTGTCGACCGGGCGGGCGCGGTCCTCACGCCCGACCTGCGCGCCGAACTCCAGGGCAGTCTGCTCCACTGACCCGCCCCAGCACTACCCACCTCACGAAATCACCGTCCGGCCGACACAATCCCCCCACCGGCCTCGACGGACGGCACGACTGACCGCGAATGCTGTCCCGCCCGGAGGATCCATGACCCCGCCCACCGCCCATCATGATCCGTACGCGGAGCCGTACGGGGATGAGGGCGACCAGCCGCTGGTGCGTCCGTACGCGATGACCGGCGGCCGGACGCGGCCGCGCTATCAGCTCGCCATCGAGGCGCTGATCAGCACCACGGCCGACCCGGCAGCGCTCATGGGGCTGCTCCCGGAGCACCAGCGCATCTGCCATCTGTGCCGTGAGGTGAAGTCGGTCGCGGAGGTCTCGGCTCTCCTGGCCATGCCGCTCGGGGTGGCGCGGATCCTGGTCGCGGACCTCGCCGAAGCCGGACTGGTGGCCATCCACCAGCCGGGCGGCGACGAGAACAACGGCGGCGCTCCGGACGTGACGCTGCTCGAAAGGGTGCTCAGTGGACTTCGCAAGCTCTGACGGGGGGCGGGCCACCACCTCCGCGAAGATCGTGGTGGCGGGCGGCTTCGGCGTGGGCAAGACCACGTTCGTGGGCGCCGTCTCCGAGATCAACCCGCTGCGCACGGAGGCCGTCATGACGTCCGCGAGCGCGGGCATCGACGACCTCACCCACACCGGGGACAAGACCACCACCACGGTGGCCATGGACTTCGGCCGTATCACGCTCGACCAGGACCTGATCCTCTACCTGTTCGGTACGCCGGGTCAGGACCGCTTCTGGTTCATGTGGGACGACCTGGTGCGCGGCGCGATCGGCGCGATCGTGCTCGTGGACACCCGCCGTCTCGCCGACTGCTTCCCGGCGGTCGACTACTTCGAGAACAGCGGCCTGCCGTTCGTCGTCGCCCTCAACGGCTTCGACGGCTCGCAGCCCTACCAGCCCGAAGAGGTGCGCGAGGCGCTCCAGATCGGACCGGACACCCCGATCATCACGACGGACGCCCGGCACCGCTCGGATGCCAAGAGCGCGCTGATCACGCTGGTCGAGCACGCGCTCATGGCGCGACTGCGGTAATTTTCAAGCACCCGGTGCCGTACGGCGGTTGTCGTAGACGTTCTGGAGCCGACTGTGGCCTTTGACACGGTCGGCTCCGGTGTTCATAACGTTTCGGCAGTGGAATCCACAGGTACCGACACGCGTCGCGGTCGCTTGGTCTCGCTGCGCGCACGAAAGCCCCGCCTTTTGGCGGGGCTCGTTCTTTATGACCGTTTTATCTGGGGCTTACATCACATCGAACCAGCGCTTTCCCATGTTTGGAAGAGCGCTGGTCGTCGTGCTGGAATGCCTGAACTGCCCAATAGTCAATGACGTACTGATGGTCGATGGCTGACCGGGCTCTGAGACACTGCGGCACGACGAAGGTGCCGACCGCCGAGAGGTTGTTGGTCGAGTGAGGCGAAGCAAGCAAAGTCCCGAGCCGGCGGCCCGGGGCAACTTCACCCCGCCGCCGCGCGGAGCGGCGCCCGCCCCTGTGCCCGGTTCGGAGCCGGCGTCCGCACCCGCGAAGAGCGGCGGCCGTCTCTCCCCACGGAACTGGCGGGTGCCCACCCGGCTGAACGCGATCCTGCTCATACCCGTGGTGGTCGGCCTGGTCATGGGCGGCTTCCAGGTGAAGAACTCGATCGACACCTGGCAGGAGGCCCGCGACGCCGAGAAGACGGCGAAGATCGTGGCCGCCGCCGGCGAGTACGCCGAGGCACTGCTCAACGAGCGGGACGTCAGCGCCCAGCCGCTGCTCCAGTCCAAGAAGGACGACTCGACCGTCAAGGCGGCCCGCGCCACCACCGACGCGAAGGCCACCGCCTTCCACGACGAGGTCGTCGGGATGCCGGACAAGGACGGTCTCAAGCGCCGTCTGAAGCTGGTGGAGGAGGCCGAGCCGACTCTGACGAAGATTCGCGCCGCCGCCTACACCAAGGCCCTGGACCCGGTGAAGACCGAAGAGGGCTACGTCGCGGTCGAGCACCTGCTGATGGAGTTCTCCAACGAACTCGGCCTCGGCACCGGCAACATCACCGCCTACGGCCGTACCGTCTACGCGGTCGCCCTGGCCAAGGGCGCCGAGTCCCTCCAGCGTGCGATCGGCATGCACCTGCTGGTCCGGCCCAGCCCCGACGAGACGGTCTTCCGGCAGCAGCTCACCGCCTTCACCTCGTACGCCTACCTCGAGGGCATCGCCCAGCAGGAGTACGTCTCCGGTGGCACCACCGAGGACGCCGCGCGGCTCACCGAGGTCATGAAGGAGAAGACCGAGGAGGGCGCGCAGCAGGCCGCCGACGCGAAGGCCAAGGCCGACGCCGCGGGCGAGGACTTCACCGCTCCGCCGACCATGACCAAGATGATCCAGGCGATCAGCAGTGGTCAGTCTCCGGCCCAGCTCGCCGAGAAGGGCGTCACCGCCGATGCCTGGATGGCGGCCGCGACGCTGAAGTTCGAGGGCTACAGCCAGGTCGAGAGCGAGCTCATCGACCGTGCGGTGACCGACGCCGGAGAGATCGCCTCCGACGCGCAGCAGGACGCCATCATCAACGGCGCCATCGTCATCATCGCCCTGCTCGCCGCGTTCATCGTCGCCAGTCTCATGGCCCGCCAGATGAGCCAGGCCATGCGCCAGCTGCGCAACGCCGCCTTCGGTATCGCCGAGCAGCGGCTGCCGATGCTGGTCGACCAGCTCTCGCGCACCGACCCGGGCCGGGTGGACACCCGTGTCCAGCCGATCCCCATCAACACCAGGGACGAGATCGGCGAAGTCGCCCGCGCCTTCGACCAGGTCCACCGCGAGGCCGTCCGACTGGCCGCCGAGCAGGCTCTGCTCCGGGGCAACATCAACGCGATCTTCACCAACCTCTCGCGCCGCAACCAGTCCCTGATCGAGGGCCAGCTGACCCTGATCACCGACCTGGAGAACAACGAGGCCGACCCGGACCAGCTGGAGCACCTCTTCCGCCTGGACCACCTCGCCACCCGTATGCGCCGCAACGGCGAGAACCTCCTGGTGCTCGCCGGCGAGGAGCCCGGCCGCCGCTGGGACCAGCCGGTCCCGCTGGTCGACGTGCTGCGCGCCGCCTCCTCCGAGGTGGAGCAGTACGAGCGCATCGAGCTGTCCGGCGTACCCGAGGCCGAGATCCACGGCCGTGCCGTGACCGACCTCGTGCACCTGCTCGCCGAGCTTCTGGAGAACGCGACCACGTTCTCCTCCCCGCAGACCAAGGTCCGGGTCACGGCCACCCGTCTTCCCGACGGCCGGGTCATGATCGAGATCCACGACAAGGGCATCGGCCTCACCGCCGAGGACTTCGCGGACATCAACCACAAGCTGGCCAACCCGCCGACGGTGGACGCCGCGATCTCGCAGCGCATGGGCCTGTTCGTGGTCGGCCGGCTGTCCGACCGGCACGGTATCCGGGTCCAGCTGCGCCCCTCGGGCGAGCAGGCCGGCACCACCTCGCTGGTCATGCTCCCGGACGCCATCACCCACGGTGGCGGCGGCGAGCAGCAGCAACCGCGCGACGATTTCACCGTCTCGCAGATCATCCCGGAGCAGAACTACGGCGGCGGTCCCGGCGAGGACTTCAACAGCGGTCTGCCGATGCGCACCGCCGCGGAGCTCGGCTTCGACGACAGCCAGTACGAGGTTCCCGACGACATCCGCGACCTGGACCCGGTGGGCCGCTCGCTGATGCGCGAGGAGCGCCGTGCGGCCCTGGACGGCCAGCCGGGCCAGCCGGGCCAGCAGGGCCAGCCGACCGGGCAGCAGCAGGCCGAGGGCTTCGACGCGCCCCGTCAGCAGCAGCAGTCGTACGACGCCGGGCAGAACGGCTACGACCCCGCCCAGCAGGGCACCGGGGCCGGCTACGACAACGGTGCGACCGGGTACGCCGAGCAGCCTGCGGCGTTCGACCAGCAGACGTCGTACGAGGAGCAGCAGCGCCCGGCGTACGACGACCAGTACTTCGCGCCGAACGGTGGCATGCCGCAGGGCGAGTCGTTCTCCGGCAACAGCGGACTTCCGCACAACGGCGTTCCGCAGGGCGACGGCTTCGCGTCGAACGGCGGCTACCCGGACCCCGCGTATGCGGAGCCCGGCCGGGAGGAGCGTCCGGCGGCCCCCGCCGCCGCCTCCGAGGGCTTCCAGCCGTACCAGGAGCAGCAGTCCTACCAGGACGACTGGCCCCAGCAGAACGGCCACACGAACGGTTACCAGAACGGCTACCAGGACCAGTACGCTCCGGAAGCGGAATCCACGCAGGCCGCTGACGCGGGTGAGCAGAACCGCGTAGGCTTCGACCGTCCGGGACCGTCTTCCTCCGCCTCCCACGCGCTGACCGACGCCGGTCTCCCCCGCCGCGGATCCGCCGCAAGCGGTGCGAACGGCGCCCGGCCCGCGAAGCAGGAGCCGGCGGCCTCCCCCGCGGAGAGCAACGGCGGCGGCGGCGACTCCTGGCGCTCGGCCAACGACGAGCGCTGGCAGCAGGCCTCCGCTCTGAAGAAGCCCAAGGCGGGTGGGGTCACCTCCTCCGGCCTGCCGCGGCGGGTGCCCAAGGCCAATCTGATCGAGGGCGCCGCCGAGACCACCCCCCAGGGAGGCCCTCAGGTCTCCCGCGCCCCGGAGGACGTCCGTGGCAGGTTGAGCAACCTGCGCAGGGGCGTCCAGCGCGGACGCAGCGCAGGCAGCAGTGAAACGAACGGCCAGGGCCTCGGTCCTGACAGCACCTACAACCAGGAGCGTTAGTGTGAGCCCGATGAGCCAGGCGGCACAGAACCTGAACTGGGTGATCACCAACTTCGTGGACAACACCCCGGGGGTGTCCCACACCGTGGTGGTCTCCGCCGACGGACTCCTTCTGGCGATGTCCGAAGGCTTCCCCCGCGACCGGGCCGACCAGCTCGCGGCCGTCGCCTCCGGTCTGACGTCCCTGACGGCAGGCGCCTCCCGGATCTTCGAGGGAGGCAGCGTGAACCAGACGGTTGTGGAGATGGAGCGGGGATTCCTCTTCCTCATGTCCATTTCCGACGGTTCCTCGCTCGCGGTTCTTGCTCATCCCGAGGCGGACATCGGCCTCATTGGGTATGAGATGGCCCTTCTGGTGGACCGCGCGGGTTCGGTCCTGACCCCTGACCTTCGTGCGGAGCTCCAAGGGAGCCTTCTCAACTAACAAACGAACGGTGCGTTTTGGCGTCCCGAGGCCGTAGGGTTTCGGGACGCGGCTTCCACGTGATGGGTGCCAGGCACATCGGAGGAGGAGAGAGAGTGGCAACACCCCCAGGCGGATCGAATTCGGGCAACTGGTCGTACGGCCCTGCCCAGGGCCAGGGCGACGGTTCCCAGAACCCGAACCGTTACAACTTCCCCTCCGCGCCCAGCCAGCAGCGGCCGTACACGCCCCAGGGTCCGCAGGGTCCCGGGCCGTCACCGTACGACCAGCCGTCGGCCCCGCGCATCCAGCCCGTACAGCCGCACCGCCGCACCCCGGAGCCGGCGCCCGCAGGGGCGTCGAACAACCCGCTGGTGCGTCCGTACGCCATGACCGGTGGCCGGACCCGCCCGCGTTACCAGCTCGCCATCGAGGCGCTGGTGCACACCACTGCGCAGCCGCACCAGATGCAGGGCCAACTGCCCGAGCATCAGCGGATCTGCAACCTCTGCCGAGAGATCAAGTCGGTCGCCGAGATCTCGGCGCTGCTGACCATCCCTCTCGGCGTGGCCAGGATCCTCGTCGCCGACTTGGCGGAGGCGGGACTGGTCGCCATCCATCAGCCCGGCGGCGACGAGAGCGCCGGCGGCCAGCCAGCCGTGACATTGCTCGAAAGGGTGCTCAGTGGACTTCGCAAGCTCTAGCGGAGGGCCTTCCCGCTCCACCACGTCCGCGAAGATCGTGGTGGCGGGCGGCTTCGGCGTGGGCAAGACCACGTTCGTCGGGGCCGTCTCGGAGATCAACCCGCTGCGCACCGAGGCCGTCATGACGTCCGCGTCCGCGGGGATCGACGACCTCACCCACACCGGGGACAAGACGACCACCACGGTCGCCATGGACTTCGGCCGTATCACCCTGGACCAGGACCTGATCCTGTACCTGTTCGGTACGCCGGGCCAGGACCGCTTCTGGTTCATGTGGGACGACCTGGTGCGCGGCGCGATCGGCGCGATCGTGCTCGTGGACACCCGCCGTCTCGCCGACTGCTTCCC
>NZ_JBHVYO010000013.1:0-217038 GCF_042880655.1 Streptomyces sp. NPDC058295 | reverse complement strand
GCTTAGCGGGGCGCTGCCGGGGCCGGGGGCCCGGGACAAAGAGACCGGGCGGCCGAGCCACGGGGGAGTGCTCGGCCGCCCGGAGAGGGTGGGGTGGTGGCCCGGGTGTCCGGCCCCGGTTCAGGCGGAGCCGGACACCCGGAGTCGGGAGGACTAGGCCTTGGCGAGTTCCTTCTCGCCGCCCTCGCGCTGCTCGGGGACGTCCGCCGGGGCGGCCGACTCGGCGCCGTCGGCGTCGTCGTCGAGCAGGGTCTTCTCGTCGAAGGGCAGGCCGCCGGCGAGCACCAGCTGGACCCGCTCCTTGTCGATCTCCTTGGTCCATGTGCCGATCAGGACCGTGGCGACGGCGTTGCCGGCGAAGTTGGTGAGGGCGCGGGCCTCGCTCATGAAGCGGTCGATGCCGACGATGAGGCCGATGCCGTCCACCAGGGCGGGCTTGTGCGACTGGAGACCACCGGCCAGGGTGGCCAGACCGGCGCCGCTGACACCGGCCGCGCCCTTGGAGGCGAGGAGCAGGAAGAGCAGCAGCGGGATCTGCTCGCCGATCGACATCGGGGTGCCCATGGCGTCGGCGATGTAGAGCGACGCCATGGTCATGTAGATCATGGTGCCGTCGAGGTTGAAGGAGTAGCCGGTCGGGACGGTGATGCCGACGACGGGCTTGCTGACGCCCAGGTGCTCCATCTTCGCGATGAGCCGCGGCAGCGCGGACTCGGAGGAGGAGGTGGACAGGATCAGCAGGAACTCACGGGCCAGGTACTTGAAGAGCTTGAGGATGTTCAGGCCGGTGAAGGCCCGCAGCAGCGCGGCGAGCACGATGAAGACGAACAGGAAGCAGGTCGCGTAGAAGCCGAGCATCAGGACGGCGAGGCTCTTCAGTGCGTCCACACCGGCCGAACCGACCACCGCGGCGATGGCGCCGAACGCGCCGATCGGGGCCGCCCACATGACCATCGCGAGGATGCGGAAGACGAGTCGCTGGATGTGCTCGACACCGCGCAGTACCGGCTGGCCGACCGGCCCCATGGCCTGCAGGGCGAACCCGGCGAGCAGCGCGACGAGCAGCGTCTGCAGCACCTGCCCCTCGGTGAAGGCGGAGACGAAGGTGAGCGGGATGATCGACAGCACGAAGTCGACCGGCGGCAGCGCGTCGGCGGACACCTGGTCATGGCCGGACGCCTTGATCGCGTCGGTGAGGTGCATTCCGTCGCCCGGGTGCAGGACGTTGCCGACGACGAGACCGATGGTGAGGGCGACGAGCGACATCACCGTGAAGTAGCCGAGCGCGATACCGCCGACGGCGCCGACCTTGGCCGCCTTCCGGACGGATCCGATGCCCAGCACGATCGTGCAGAAGATGATCGGCGAGATCATCATCTTGATCAGGTTCACGAAGCCTGTGCCCAGGGGCTTGAGCTCGACTCCCGCGTCGGGCCAGATCAGGCCCACGGCGATGCCGAGCGCCACCGCGACGATCACCGCGATGTACAGGTAGTGGGTGCGGTCCCGCTTCGCGGCGGGTGCGGCAGGTGCCGTATGTGAGGTGCTGGCGGCCACGGCTGCCCTCCTTGACGTCTTCGTCGGCATCACCGGCGTGCGGCTCACGTCCGGGGTTCATGGGGGATTGCCGTGACTATCTCCCGCCCTGTGAGGGCGGTCACCCTTCCGTTCATTTAGTTCACACTTAACACCGGGGGCACACTGACGACATGCGCATCCCCGCTCTGCCGAGACCCCGCAGCCTGGCCGGCCAGCTCTTCGCCATGCAGGCGGTGCTGATAGCGGTGCTCGTCGCGGGATACGCGCTGTTCACCTACGTCAGCGACCGCACCCAGGCCGAGGAGGCGGCGGGCCGCCAGGCCACGGCCGTGGCCCGCTCGGTCGCCGACTCGCCCTCCGTGCGCGCGGCGATCCGGACCGCGAAGCCCACCGCCGAGCTCCAGCCCTACGCCCTGCGGGTCATGAGGGACACGGAGGTCGACTTCGTCACGATCATGAATCCCGAGGGCATTCGCTGGACCCATCCGGACAAGACCCAGATCGGCCAGCGCTTCCGCGGCAACACGGCGCAGGCCCTGCGGGGCGACACCTTCACCGAGACCTACACCGGCACCCTCGGCGCGTCCGTCCGCGCGGTCACCCCGATCGAGGACGACGGCACGATCATCGGCCTGGTCAGCGCGGGGATCAAGGTCGAGTCCATCAGCAAGCGGGTGCAGGACCAGGTGACGGCCCTGTTCGCGGTGGCCGGCGGCGCCCTCGCCCTCGGCGCGATCGGCACGTACGTCATCAACGCGTCCCTGCGCCGCCACACCCATGGCATGAACGCGGCCGAGCTGAGCCATATGCACGACTACCACCAGGCCGCACTGCACGCGGTGCGGGAGGGGTTGCTGATGCTGGACGGACAGTACAAGGTGGCGCTGATCAACGACGGGGGCCGGGAGCTGCTGGGCGTCTCGGGAGAGGTGGTGGGCATGTCGGTCGCGGAACTGGGTCTGCCGGCCCCGCTGACGGGTGCGCTGCTCTCCTCGGAGCCCCGGGTGGACGAGGTGCACCTGACGGCGGACCGGGTGCTCGTGGTGAACACCTCCCCGGTCTCGGGCGGCGAGCGCCGGGGCAGTGTGGTCACCCTGCGCGATGTGACCGAACTCCAGTCCGTGATGGGCGAGTTGGACTCCGAACGCGGCTTCACGCAGGCACTGCGCTCACAGGCCCACGAGGCTGCGAACCGGCTGCACACGGTGGTGTCGCTGATCGAGCTGGGCCGGGCGGAGGAGGCGGTGGACTTCGCCACGGCGGAACTGGAACTGGCCCAGGCGCTGACCGACCAGGTGGTCGCGGCGGTCAGCGAGCCGGTCCTGGCGGCCCTGCTGCTGGGCAAGACGGCCCAGGCGAACGAGCGAGGCGTGGAGCTGGTGGTGTCGCAGGAGAGCAGCCTGGACGACGGTCTGCTGCCGGAGTCGCTCCCTGCCAGGGATCTGGTGACGATCCTGGGCAACCTCATCGACAACGCGGTGGACGCGGCCCAGGGCAGCACCCGGGCGCAGGTGACGGTGACCGCCGCCACGGAGGGCGCCGAGCTGCTGCTGCGGGTGGCGGACACGGGAGCGGGAGTGGATCCCGCGCACGCCACCCTGGTCTTCGAACGCGGCTTCTCGACGAAGCCGGCCGGGCCGGGCGGGCGGGGCCTCGGGCTGGCACTGGTCCGGCAGGCGGTGCAGCGGCACGACGGGACGCTGTCGGTGGCGGAGGCCGCGGGCGGCGGGGCGGAGTTCCTGGTGCGCCTGCCGTTGCCGACGACGGCGGCCTCCGGTGCCGTCGCGTCCGGTACCACCGGGTCCGCGTCGGGGTCTGGAGGCAAGGGATGACGAGCGAAGAGCCGATCAGAGTGCTGGTCGTGGAGGACGATCCGGTCGCCGCGGACGCCCATGTGATGTACGTGGGCCGGGTGCCGGGGTTCGTCGCGGTGGGCAAGGCGCACACCGGCGCGGAGGCCCGGCGGCTGCTCGACCGCACGCCGGTCGACCTGCTGCTGCTGGACCTGCACCTGCCCGACGCGCACGGGCTCCAGCTGGCCCGCTCGCTGCGGGCGGCGGGGTATCACGCGGACGTGATAGCGGTGACGTCGGCACGGGACCTGACGGTGGTGCGGGAGGGCGTGTCACTCGGCGTCGTGCAGTACGTACTGAAGCCCTTCACCTTCGCCACGCTGCGGGACCGGCTGGTGCGGTACGCCGAGTTCCGGGGGGCCGCGGGTGAGGCGAGCGGCCAGGACGAGGTCGACCGGGCGCTGGCGACCCTGCGCGCGCCGGGACCCGCCGCGCTGCCCAAGGGGCTGAGCGCGCCCACGCTGGAGCGGGTGACGGAGACCGTACGGGAGGCGGAGCAGGGGCTGACCGCGGCGGGGGTCGCCGAGTCGGTGGGCATCTCACGCATCACGGCCCGCCGGTATCTGGAGCATCTGGTGGAGGCGGGGAGGGCCGAGCGGAAGCCGCTGTACGGGCAGGTGGGGAGGCCGGAACTGGTCTACCGCTGGGTGCGTGCGGCCCGCGGGAAGTGACCTCCGCGCCCTCACCGCCACCACCCCCACTCCCGCCACCACCCTCACTCACCGCCACCACCCTCACTCACCGCCGCGACCTCACGCACCGCCACCACCCTCACTCACCTCCGCCCCCGAACGGCACCGCGTACCGCACGACGAACACGCCCAGCCCCGCCACCGCTCCCGCCTCGGCCACGGACAGCACCAGCAGCCCCGCCGACACCTGTCCCCCGCCCCAGTACACGATCAGCGCGGCCGTCGGCACGACACAGAACGCCAGCAGATCGACCACGCACTGCGCGATCTTCCGGGAGATCCGCCCGGGGCCGACCCGGTGGTAGGTCTCCCACCGGAACGCCACCTCGGTCCCGGCCAGTTCGGCGAGTCTCGGCGCCAACTCCTGGCGCACATAACGCCCGACGGCCGAGATCTTCTCGTCGTTGACCAGGTAGGTCCATCCCAGCACCACGCACACCGGCGGCAACGCCAGCAGCATCGACGTCTGTTCGGCCTGGGCCGCCGCGGCGATCACCGCCGCCACCACCGCCAGGGTCACGTACAGCAGGTTGTCCCGGAACCCGATCCGCGCCTTCTGCTCGTCCTTGATGCTCTGGTACTCGGCGAGCAGCAACTGCCCGACGCTGACGTCCTGTTCGGCCATGGCGACCGCCCCTTCCCCCGATGATCCTGGCAGTACCTTAAAGGGGTGCCCGAGACCGAACCCCTCGCCGTGGTCCTCACCGCGCTTCCCGTCGAGTACGACGCCGTGCGCGCCCTCCTGGAATCCCTCGACGAAGTCGTCCTCGACGACGGAACCCGTCTCGAACAGGGCCGGCTCTCCGGTACGGGCTGGACGGTGGCGCTCGCCGAGCTCGGCGAGGGCGCCCTGACCACGGCCGCGCTCACCAGCCGTATCGTGTCCGCGCTCGCCCCCGAGTGCCTGCTCTTCGTGGGCGTCGCGGGCGGCCTCAAGGACGACCTGCGGCTCGGTGACGTCGTCGTCGGCACCAAGGTCTACGCCGTCCACGGCGGCAAGCAGACCCCGGGGGGTTTCCTGGCCCGTCCCGAGGCATGGCACGGCTCGCACCGCCTGGTCCAGGCGGCCCGCTCGGCGCTGCGGGACCTGGACGGGGTGCGGGCCCACCGCAAGCCGATCGCCTGCGGGGACGTCGTGCTGGCCGACGAGCGGTCCGCGCTGCGGGATCACATCCGACGGACGTACGACGACGCGTACGCCATCGAGATGGAGGGCTCCGGGGCGTCCCACGCGGCGCATCTCAGCGGCCGGCTGGACGCCCTCGTCATCCGGGGCATCAGCGACCTCGCCGACGCCGGGAAGGGCACGGCCGACGCGGAGGGCTCGCAGGAGCTGGCGGCGGGGCAGGCGGCCAAGGTCGCGCTGGCGGTCCTGCGCAAGCACGACCCACGCCCACGGAACTCCCCCGGCACCCAGGAGGAGCCCCGACCCGGCGCGGGTACAGGCCCGGGTGGAGGCGCAGGCCCAAACTCGGGCTCAGGTGCCGGCTCGGGCGGCGACACCATCACCTTCCAGGGCGGTACCTACTACGGGCCGGTCGTCGGAAAGATCACCCGGCACAACTGACCGACCGGTCACCACCGTAGGTTCCTACAACCCGTGACTGTGTCCAAACACCCTGTAGTCATCGCACCCTGCGCCCCCTACCTTGTCCCCCGTGCCCAGACCTCCAGCCCACACCCGTCAGCCAGGTCCCCCCTTCAACGCTCCCGCCGCCCGCAGGCTCCGCGCCGCCCTCGGTATGACCCCGGACCACGTCGCCCACGGACTGCGCGCCTCCTACGCCCTGCCGCACGCCACCCCCGATCTCGTCATCGCCTGGGAACGCGGGGCACTCACCCCCACGCACCCCGAACTCACCGCTCTCGCGGGCGTGTTGTGGTGTTCTCCGGGTGAACTGATCGGCAGGCCGCGCACCCTGCGCGAACACCGCGTCGCCCAGGGCTTCGCCCCGGAGGACGTCGCCCGGGCCGTGGGGCACGAGTTCCTGGCGTACACGCGGATGGAGGAGAGCGGGCAGTGGCGCGGCACGGACCGGCAGTCCGCGGCCCTCGCCGAGCTGCTCGACCTCTCGCTGCCCGACCTGGTCACCGTCACCGGCCTCGAAGCCAAGCTGGCGGACCTGCTGCGCACCGCCGCCCGCACCCGCTGGCAGGCGTACGTCAGGCCCGTGGGCAGGATCGTGCCCCTGGACCGGCGGCTCCTGGAGGAGACCCTCCAGGAGCTGCACCAGGACTACCAGGGGCAGATGGTCGCCACGCTGAGCTGGGGCGGCGGCAGCGCGGCCGGTGAGGCGAGCGACGCCGGGCGGGACTTCCTCGACCGGATCGTCGACGCCTTCTGGACGAGCCTCGAGCACCGGACCGCCCAGGTCGGGTCCAGGTCGGGTCCGCGAAGCCGGCGCCCCGGGGCCCGGCCTAGAAGACCGACTCCGCCTCGACGATCCGGTCCTTCGGGACCGTCTTCAGCTCGGTGACCGCCTCCGCCAGCGGCACCATCACCACGTCCGTCCCGCGCAGCGCGGTCATCCGCCCGAACTGGCCCCGGTGCGCCGCCTCGACCGCATGCCAGCCGAAGCGGGTCGCCAGGACACGGTCGTACGCCGTCGGGACACCGCCACGCTGGACGTGGCCGAGAATCACCGGTCGGGCCTCCTTGCCGAGCCGCTTCTCCAGCTCGTAGGCCAGCGCCGTGCCGATGCCCTGGAAGCGCTCGTGACCGAACTGGTCGATCGCGCCCTTGCTGTAGTCCATGGTGCCGTCGGCCGGGTGCGCGCCCTCCGCGACGCAGATCACCGCGAACTTCTTGCCGCGCGCGAACCGCTCCTCGACCATCTTCACCAGGTCGGCGGGGTCGAAGGGGCGCTCCGGCAGGCAGATCCCGTGCGCGCCCGCGGCCATGCCGGACTCCAGCGCGATCCAGCCCGCGTGCCGACCCATGACCTCGACCACCATCACCCGCTGGTGGGACTCCGCCGTGGTCTTGAGGCGGTCCATCGCCTCCGTCGCGACGCCCACCGCCGTGTCGAAGCCGAAGGTGCGGTCCGTCGACGAGATGTCGTTGTCGATCGTCTTCGGCACGCCCACCACCGGCAGGCCGGCGTCCGACAGCATCCGCGCCGCCGTCAGCGTGCCCTCGCCGCCGATCGGGATCAGCGCGTCGATGCCGAAGTCGTGGATCATGTCGGAGGCGCTCTCGCAGGCCTCGCGCAGCCGGTCGCGCTCCAGGCGGGACGAGCCGAGAATGGTGCCGCCGCGGGCCAGGATGCCGCTCACGGCGTTGAGGTCGAGGCCGCGGTAACGGCCGTCCAGCAGACCCGCGTAACCGTCCTCGAAGCCGATCACCTCGTCGCCGTAGTTGTCGACGGCGCGGTGCACGACCGACCGGATCACTGCGTTCAGGCCGGGACAGTCGCCACCTGCGGTGAGAACTCCGATGCGCATCGTGCTGTGTCTCCTGCTCGCTGTTGGTACCGGTGAGCCAGATTCGATTGTTTCACGCCGCCGAGCGGGCTGTCTCTTGACGGGCGCCTTAACTACGGCCAGAGGTATTGTCAAGAGGGATCTGCTCACCTAGGTGGGCGATTTTTGTGCCCCGTGCCCTCACCCTTGTACAGAGACGGAGAGCTCGCGTGACCCGCAGCGTGTACGTGACCGGAATCGACCGCGGCGACGGCCGTCAGGTCGTCGAGCTGGGGGTCATGGAGCTCCTGACCCGGCAGGTCGACCGGGTGGGCGTCTTCCGTCCCCTCGTCCATGACGGGCCCGACCGGCTCTTCGAGCTGCTGCGTGCGCGCTACCGGCTGGCGCAGGATCCGGCCACCGTCTACGGCATGGACTACCACGAGGCCTCCGCCCTGCAGGCGGAGCAGGGGACGGACGAACTGGTCTCCACCCTCGTCGAGCGGTTCCACCGCGTCGCCCGCGACTACGACGTCGTCCTCGTCCTGGGAACGGACTACGCCGACACCCAGTTCCCGGACGAACTCGCCCTCAACGCGCGCCTCGCGAACGAGTTCGGCGCGTCCGTGATCCCGGTCGTCGGCGGCCGCAAGCAGACGGTCGAGTCGGTGTTCGCGGAGACCCGCAACGCCTACCGGGCGTACCAGGTCCTCGGCTGCGACGTCCTCGCCGTGGTGACCAACCGGGTGGCCCCGGACGACCGGGAGGAGATCGCCGCCCGGCTCGCGACCCGGCTGCCCGTGCCCTGTTACGTGCTGCCCGACGAGCCCGCGCTCTCCGCGCCGACCGTCGCGCAGATCAGCCACGCGCTGGGCGCGAAGGTGCTGCTCGGCGACGACTCCGGGCTGGCCCGTGACGCGCTCGACTTCGTCTTCGGCGGGGCGATGCTGCCGAACTTCCTCAACGCGCTGACCCCGGGCTGCCTGGTCGTCACCCCGGGAGACCGCGCCGACCTGGTCATCGGCTCGCTGGCCGCGCACAGCGCCGGCACCCCGCCGATAGCCGGACTGCTGCTCACCCTCGACGAGGTGCCGAGCCCCGAGGTCCTCACCCTCGCCGCCCGCCTCGCCCCCGGTACGCCCGTCGTCTCGGTGCCCGGCAACAGCTTCCTCACCGCCGAGCAGCTGTTCTCCCTCGAGGGCAAGCTGAACGCGGCCACCCCGCGCAAGGCCGAGACCGCGCTGGGGCTGTTCGAGCGGCACGTGGACACGGTCGATCTGCTCCGCCGTGTCTCCGCGCCGAGCACCGACCGCGTCACGCCGATGATGTTCGAGCACAAGCTCCTGGAGCGGGCCCGCGTCGACAAGCGCCGGGTCGTCCTTCCGGAGGGGACCGAGGAGCGTGTGCTGCACGCGGCCGAGGTGCTGCTGCGCCGGGGCGTCTGCGACCTGACGCTCCTCGGGCCGGTCGACCAGATCCGCAAGAAGGCCGCCGACCTCGGCATCGACCTCGGCGACTGCTCGCTGATCGACCCGGCCACCTCCGAGCTGCGCGACTCCTTCGCCGAGAAGTACGCCCGGCTGCGGGCCCACAAGGGTGTCACGGTGGAGCTGGCGTACGACGTCGTCTCGGACGTGAACTACTTCGGCACGCTCATGGTCCAGGAGGGCCTCGCCGACGGCATGGTCTCCGGGTCGGTGCACTCCACGGCAGCCACCATCCGGCCGGCCTTCGAGATCATCAAGACCAAGCCGGACGCCGACATCGTCTCGTCCGTCTTCTTCATGTGCCTGGCCGACAAGGTCCTCGTGTACGGCGACTGTGCCGTGAACCCGGACCCGAACGCCGAGCAGCTCGCCGACATCGCCATCCAGGCGGCCGCGACCGCCGCCCAGTTCGGTGTGGAGCCGCGGATCGCGATGCTGTCGTACTCCACCGGTACGTCCGGCTCGGGCGCCGACGTCGACAAGGTGCGGGAGGCGACGAAGCTCGTCCGCGAGCGGCGCCCCGACCTGAGGATCGAGGGGCCGATCCAGTACGACGCCGCCGTGGAGCCGACCGTCGCCGCGACCAAGCTGCCGGACTCCGAAGTCGCCGGTCAGGCCAGCGTGTTGATCTTCCCGGACCTCAACACCGGCAACAACACCTACAAGGCCGTGCAGCGTTCGGCCGGCGCGATCGCGGTCGGGCCGGTGCTCCAGGGCCTGCGCAAGCCGGTCAACGACCTGTCCCGGGGCGCCCTGGTCCAGGACATCGTCAACACCGTCGCCATCACGGCGATCCAGGCCCAGACCCCGAGCGAGAAGGCTTCCCAGCAGTGACGGCAACCCGTGTCCTCGTCCTCAACTCCGGCTCCTCGTCGGTGAAGTACCAGCTGCTCGACATGCGGGACAGCGGCCGGCTGGCGAACGGGCTCGTCGAGCGGATCGGCGAGCAGCCCTCCCGGCTCAAGCACACGCCCCTCGCGACCGGCGGGGAGAGCCGGGAGTGGACCGGGCCGATCGCCGACCACGACGCAGCGCTGAAGGCCGTGGCGGAGGAGCTCGCGAAGGACGGGCTCGGCCTCGACTCCCCCGAACTCGCCGCCATCGGGCACCGGGTCGTGCACGGCGGCAAGCACTTCACCGAGCCGACCGTGATCGACGACGCCGTCCTCGCCGAGATCGAGCGGCTGATCCCGGTCGCCCCGCTGCACAACCCGGCCAACCTCACCGGCATCCGCACCGCGACGGCCCTGCGTCCCGACCTGCCCCAGGTCGCCGTCTTCGACACCGCGTTCCACACCACGATGCCGGAGGCGGCGGCCCGCTACGCGATCGACGTCGAGACCGCCGAGGCGCACCGCGTGCGGCGCTACGGCTTCCACGGGACCTCGCACGCGTACGTCTCCCGGGCGACGGCGAAGCTGCTGGGCAAGGCACCCGAAGAGGTGAATGTCATCGTGCTGCACCTCGGCAACGGGGCGTCCGCCTCGGCCGTCGAGAGGGGCCGGTGCGTGGACACCTCGATGGGGCTGACGCCCTTGGAGGGGCTCGTGATGGGTACGCGCTCCGGGGACATCGATCCGGCCGTCATCTTCCATTTGGCGCGTGTTGGTGAAATGTCCATCGATGAAATCGACACTCTTCTCAACAAGAAGAGCGGGCTGATCGGGCTGTGCGGTGACAACGACATGCGGGAGATCCGGCGCCGGATCGACGAGGGTGACGAGCGGGCGAAGCTCGCGTTCGACATCTACATTCACCGGCTGAAGAAGTACATCGGCGCCTATTACGCCGTACTCGGGCACGTGGACGCGGTCGCGTTCACCGCCGGGGTCGGGGAGAACGCCGCGCCGGTGCGGGAGGCGGCCGTTGCGGGCCTGGGTTCCCTGGGCCTGGCGGTGGACGACGAGCTGAACGCGGTACGCGGTGACGAGCCGCGGCTGATCTCGCCCGCCGGCGCGCGGGTGGCGGTCGCCGTGGTGCCGACGGACGAGGAACTGGAGATCGCCACACAGACCTACGCACTGGTGCAAAAGACAAACTGAGCAGGAAAGCAACTGAGCACAACCCCTCTCATTTGTATCTTCCACCAGACGGAATATTCCGTAGCGAAACAAACCGATAGGATCGCCCCATGCGCCGTTCGAAAATCGTCTGTACTCTCGGCCCCGCGGTCGACTCCCACGAAATGCTCGTGTCGCTGATCGAGGCCGGCATGAACGTGGCCCGCTTCAACTTCAGCCACGGCACCCACGCCGAGCACCAGGGCCGCTACGACCGGGTCCGGGCCGCCGCCAAGGAGACCGGCCGGGCCATCGGTGTCCTCGCCGACCTCCAGGGCCCGAAGATCCGCCTCGAGACCTTCGCCGAGGGTCCGGTCGAGCTGGTGCGGGGTGACGAGTTCATCATCACCGCCGAGGACGTCCCCGGCGACAAGACGATCTGCGGCACGACGTACAAGGGTCTGCCGGGCGACGTCTCGCGCGGCGACCAGATCCTCATCAACGACGGCAACGTCGAGCTGAAGGTCCTGGACGTCGAGGGTCCGCGGGTGAAGACGATCGTCATCGAGGGCGGTGTCATCTCCGACCACAAGGGCATCAACCTGCCCGGCGCGGCCGTCAACGTGCCCGCGCTGAGCGAGAAGGACATCGAGGACCTGCGGTTCGCGCTGCGGATGGGCGCCGACCTGGTCGCGCTGTCCTTCGTGCGGGACGCCAAGGACGTGGCCGACGTCCACCGGGTGATGGACGAGGAGGGCCGCCGGGTCCCCGTCATCGCCAAGGTGGAGAAGCCGCAGGCCGTGGAGAACATGGAGGACGTCGTCGCGGCGTTCGACGCCGTCATGGTGGCCCGTGGCGACCTGGCCGTCGAGTACCCGCTCGAGAAGGTCCCCATGGTGCAGAAGCGCCTCATCGAGCTGTGCCGCCGTAACGCCAAGCCGGTGATCGTGGCGACCCAGATGATGGAGTCGATGATCACCAACTCCCGTCCGACCCGCGCCGAGGCCTCCGACGTGGCCAACGCGATCCTGGACGGCGCGGACGCGGTCATGCTGTCCGCCGAGTCGAGCGTGGGCGCGTATCCGATCGAGACCGTGAAGACGATGTCGAAGATCGTCACCGCGGCCGAGCAGGAGCTGCTCAGCAAGGGTCTCCAGCCGCTCGTGCCGGGCAAGAAGCCGCGCACGCAGGGTGGTTCGATCGCGCGCGCCGCGTGCGAGATCTCCGACTTCCTCGGCGGCCGGGGTCTGGTGGCCTTCACCCAGTCCGGCGACACCGCCCGCCGGCTCTCGCGCTACCGCGCGGCCCAGCCGATCATCGCCTTCACCACCGACGAGGGCACCCGCAACCAGCTGACGCTCAGCTGGGGCGTCGAGTCGCACATCGTGCCGTTCGTGAACACCACCGACGAGATGGTCGACATGGTCGACCAGCAGATCGCCAAGATCAACCGCTTCAGCCCGGGCGAGATCGTCATCATCACCGCCGGTTCGCCCCCCGGCGTGGCCGGCACCACCAACATGCTCCGGGTCCACCACCTCGGTGGCGGCTCCCGCGACTGAGCGGGCGGCCCCGGCCGCCTGAGGCGGCTCGTACGGCGCTGAGGGCGCCCCCTGTGAACAGGGGGCGCCCTCAGCGTTTGTTGCGGCTCCCGGACGGGTCTGGGGACGATCGGCCGGTACGGCTCAGCCGGTCGTGTACTGGTGCAGGCCGGGGACGGTCAGCGTGCCGCCGAGCTGGCCCGCCTGCTGGACCTTCACGTCGGTGAAGTAGATCAGCGGGATGTTCAGCGGCGGCGGGCTCTTCGGGGTGAACGTGATCGGTATCAGGCCGAACAGGTTGCCGGAGATGCTCTCCGTGTACATGATCGTGTCGCCGTCACGGATGGTGGACGTGGTGCCCTTGCCCGCCTGCACGTGGTAGGTCTTGCCGGACTGCTTGTCGTCCACCGTCTGGTGGAGGTCGCCGATGTCGGTGCCGTCGGAGATGACGTACTTCAGCACCTCCTTGACCGTGCCGTTGGCGGTCTTCACCTTGACGATGCCCTGGTAGTCGGCGCCCTTGAGGAGCAGCGAACTGGCGTTCAGGTACCAGGGGTCGTCGGGCAGCCGGATCTTGTTGTCGATGCCGCCCTCGTCGTCCGTGGCGGCGGGGCAGTCGTCGGCGTCCGTGGTGGCGCTCTCCGAGGGACTCGGCGAGGCCGTGGTGTCCTCGGCGGCCTCCTCGGTGTCCGTGTCGGCGGTGTCCTTGACGGTGTCCTTCACCGTGTCGGTGACGGCGTCGGTGGTGTCCTTGGAGGTACCGGACGAGTCCTTGCCGGAGTCGGAGGAGCCGGAACCGTCCGAGGAGCCCGAGCCGGCGTCCGACGACGAGTCGCCGGTCGACGCCGACTCCGAGGCCGAGGCCGAAGCCGACGGAGACGGGCTCGTACCGGCCGTCGCGTCGGAGTCGCTGCCGTCGAAGAGGTCCGTGATGGCGTCGCCGATGTTCTCCAGGACGTTCTTGTCCGTCGCGGAGGCCGAGGGGCTCGCCGTCGCGGTGTCACCGGACGTCGAAGACTTGTCGGGCGCGGCGGCCGCCGAGGACGCGGCGGGAGCGGGCTCTGCCGTGTCGTCGGAACCTGAATCCGACGAACCGGAGTCACCCGTGTCGCCCGAGCCGCTCGACGTGTCCTTCGAGTCGTCCGTGGACTCGTCCTTGGAGTCGTCCTTCGAGTCGTCCTTGGAGTCGTCGGCCGATTCGCTCGCGCTCGCCGAGGCGGACGGCGACGGGGAGGCCGACGCGGAGGCGTCCGCGCCCTCCAGGGCCGCCACACAGTCCTTGTACTCGTCGATCGTGAGGCTCTTGGACGCCGGCTGATCCTCGGCGTTGGCAAGGGTCGGCGTGAACCCCATGCCCATCAGGACCGCCGTCGGCATGGCCGCCAGGGCTATCGCCTTGCCGGCCGGCATGTGGAACCTGGTGAAGATCGGCTTCTTGGGTGCCGCGTGCCGCGGCCCGGTGGTTCTCACGCGGGCAGCGTCCACATCGCTCCCGGTGGAAACCTCGTCAGCCGGCACTGTGCCTCCCGTTCGCCCCGTTGGCCGGGCTCGTTCCTGACAGATCGTGCAGATCGTGCGGCTCGTTCGCCCCGTGGTCGTCCTTCGTGAAGGACGGCTTCTCGACGGGGGCCGGGCCCGTGCTGTACGGGTTCTCGGTGAGGTCGCCCGCGTCGGCGGGAGTTGCGGGGAACGCGCCTTCGGGGGCGCCTCCGGCGGTCGCACCGGCTTCCGGCCCCGGAGCCTGGCCGGGCGGTGTGCCCGGCACCCAGGACACGGCCATCGCCCCGCCGATCAGCGCGAACAGGAAGCCGATGAGGAAGCCGCCCAGGTTCGACACCGGGATGGAGACCAGACCGAGCAGGATCGCCGCGACTCCCGCGAAGACCTGTACGTGCTTCTGGAACCACAGACTGATGCCCAGTACGCCCAGCAGCACGCCGATGATCAGCGACCCCGCGCCCGCGGTGGTGGCCATCGCCAGCGTCAGGTGGCCCACCTGGAGGTGCGCGTAAGGGAAGTAGGCGATGGGGAAGCCGGCGAGGAGGACGAACAGGCCCGCCCAGAACGGCCTGGTGCCCCGCCATGCGCGGAACTGCTGCCTCCGGCGGGTGAACTGACCGGGGGCGACAGGGGTCTCGGCGCTCATGGAAAACAGCTCCCTGGTGCGGCGTTTCTGTGGTGGTGGGTCGAAGTGCTGGTGAAGCCCCGGGCTTCAGACTGGACGGGCGGGGGCGCCACCGGCCCCCCCGCCCGTCAGAGAGTGCTTAGTAGCACTCCTTGACACCCGTCGACAGCGACATCTTCAGGCCGCTGAGCTTGAAGGTTCCGGCGGTGGTGGCCCACGCCGTCTGCTTCACGTCGGTCAGCGTGGCGGAGTCCGCCTGCTGGGCGAACCCGTACGGGTTGGCCGTGTCACCGCTCTTGAGGCCCGGACCCTTGGAGGCGTCCTTGGCCGCAACGCCGATGTCGATGCCCTTGAAGACGGCGTCCGCCTGCAGGTCCTCGACGTCGATGTACAGGTTCTCTGCCTCGACCGGCTTACCGCCGCCACCCGCCTTCAGCGTGAGGCTGACGGAACCGAGCAGCGGGATGTTCGGGGTGACCACGGACTGGCACATGTTCGTGATCGAGGCGCTCTTGAACGCCGAGACGGCAACGGCGTGAGCCGTCTTCTTGCCGTCGAGGGTGTAACCCGAGTCGATCGCGCCGTACTGCGAGAAGCCCGTGCCTTCGAGCTTGTCGGCCGTCACCTTGAACGACTGACCGGACACGCTGAACGACGCGGCCAGTGCACCCTGCGCGAGGGCGACACCTATACATGCCGTAGCGGCAACGCTGGGCACCATGACCACAGCGAAGCGCTTCCATCTGGTCCCGCCACGCACCTGGGACTCCATATTTCCTCCTTCTCGGACGTACATCTCCTGATCCCGCTGGGCCCCCTCGGACGGCGGCTCAGCCGGGCAGGGATGGGAGAAGTGCTACGTCCTCGGGAAGGGGAGCGCCTTTCTCGGAGGCGCGAACCGCGCACCGATCACCGGCGATCACCCCCGAGCGACAACCACTGGTCGCGCCTGACACGCATCACGCACAACCTTGCTGGACAGGCTTCACCGCAGCGAAGACCCCCCTGTCCGAGAGCCGACTCCACTGCCGTCGGCTCTGCTCGGTGGGGACCCAGGAAAACCCGTTGACCCAACCGGCTGTCGGGGTACGGGATTGGACCGAGCGTGGCCGATCGTGGTGCATTCTCGCCGCCCGCACAAGGGGGTTCGTTACTCGCTAGTAACGGCCGGATAACCGAACAACGACCCATAGGTCTCGACCGGCAACACAGGGTGTCATCGATGCCCGGGACAAAGCTGTTGATCGCTGGACAGAATCCGACAGAACAACGCCCGAGTCTTACTTGAAGTAACAGCGGCCGCGATTACCAAGATTTGGTAAAGCGCGGCCGCAGAGGAACCACATCGGCAGAACTTTCACTCGGGCACCACGGGCTCTGACGTTTAGTGACTGGTCAGAACCCGGCGCCCGCCGGATCAGAAGAGGGCGCGCGCCAGCGCTCGCCGGGCCGCCGCGACCCGGGGGTCGTCCGGCCCTACCACCTCGAACAGTTCGAGCAGCCGCAGCCGTACGGCTTCCCGGTCGTCACCGGCCGTGCGCCGCACGGTGTCGATGAGCCGTCCGAAGGCGTCCTCGACATGACCGCCCACCAGATCCAGGTCGGCCGCGGCGATCTGCGCCTCGGCGTTCTCGGGCTTGTCGGCGGCGTCCTTGCGCACCTGCTGGGGGTCCATACCGCCCACCCGCTGGAGCAACTCGGCCTGCGCGAGCCCGAGCTTGGCCTCGCTGTTGCCCGGGTCGTCGGCGAGCACATTGCGGTACGCCTGCACGGCACCGCCGAAGTCACCGGCGTCCAGCGCCTGTACGGCGGCTTCGAGCAGCGCGTCGTACGGTCCGACGGGCTCGGCCTCGACCGCCTCCACGGCGCCCGGCCCGGCATCGGCGTCGACGGTCAGACCGGTGAGCCCGAACCGCTGCTCGGCGACCTGCACCAGCTGGTCGAGGGTCTGCCGGATCTGCTCTTCGCCGGCGGCCCCCTGGAAGAGCGGCAGCGCCTGCCCCGCGACGACCGCGAAGACGGCCGGGATGCCCTGCACCCCGAACTGCTGCATCAGCATCTGATTGGCGTCGACGTCGATCTTGGCGAGCAGGAAGCGGCCGTTGTACTCGACGGCGAGCCGCTCGAGGACGGGGCTCAGTTGCTTGCAGGGCTGGCACCACTCGGCCCAGAAGTCGATGACGACGGGCACCTCGGCGGACCGCTGAAGGACCTCCCGCTCGAAGCCCGCCTCATCGACGTCGATGACGAGATCGGCCGGGGAGACGGCCCCCGCGCCACCCTGCCGTGCCGTTTCGGCGCGCGTCTGCTCCGCCTTCGCCTTGGCCTCCTGGGCCGCCTTCACCGCGGCGAGGTCGACGACTCCGCTCATGGACATGTTCCGTGGCTGCATGCGTCTATCCTCCCCCGTCCGCGCGCCTGCGTGAAAAGCGTTCCGAATACGTACCGAACATCCCGAACACGAGAGCCGGGGTCCCCACCCCGCACCCTGTCGGGCCGACGGCCCGCGCACGTCCAGCGCGAGCTTTCGCTACGAGTCGTAGCGTAATGGCACCGAGTGCCTCCGCAACACCCCGCCTCGGTGATCTCCCTCACGGAAGCCCATGACAAACCGCCGGTTATGGTCGGGGAATGCAGATCCGCACCCCCGCCTGTCGCACGGGCCGTCCGCGCAGCGCCGCGGCCGACACGGCGATCCTGGCCGCGACTCGGGAGGCGCTGGTCGAGCTGGGCTGGTCCAAGCTGACGCTGGGGGACGTGGCGACACGCGCCGGGGTCGCCAAGACGACGCTCTACCGCCGCTGGGCGGGCAAGAACGAACTGGTCGTCGACGCGGTCGCGGAACTCTTCGGGGAACTCGAACTCCCCGACCGGGGCAGCCTCGCCGCCGACATCGAGGGTGTGGTCCTGCAGTTCGCGGCGATCCTGGCCCGGCCGGAGGCCAAGAGCGGCCTGATGGCGGCCGTCGCCGAGTCCACCCGCGACGACGCCCTGCGCGAGCGCATCCGCGCCTCCATCGTCGACCCGCAGAAGGATCTGGTGCTGGAGGGCCGCGCCCGCGCCCAGGCGCGCGGTGAACTCCCCCCGCAGACCGACCCGGCCGAGGCCGCCCGCACGGTCGACCTCATCTTCGACGTCGTGGCGGGTGCGGTGGTCCACCGCACCCTGGTCAGCGCGGAACCCGCGGACGAGGAGTGGGTACGCAGCTTCACCCGGGTCCTGCTGCTGGGCCTGACCGCGTCCACCGGCCCGTCCGAAGACCTCCCCGGCGAACACGTCTGAGGGCGGGGGCCGCTGCTCGCCCCCGCCCCCGCCGACGTCTCGCAGACGCCCCTGCCGGCGCCGTCTAGAACCCCGCGGGCTCGGTGTACACCCCCCACTCGTCCCGCAGCACGTCACAGATCTCGCCCAGCGTGGCCTCGGCCCGCACCGCGTCCAGCATCGGCCCGATCATGTTGGAGCCGTCACGAGCCGCGCCCAGCATGGCGGTGAGCGCGGCCCGCACGGCCGTCTCGTCCCGAGCGGCCCTGCGGGCGCCCAACGCCCGCACCTGCTCCCGCTCCACCTCGTGGCTGACCCGCAGGATCTCCAGGTCCCCGGTCACCGACCCGTGGTGCGCGTTGACGCCGACGACCCGCTTCTCGCCCTTCTCCACGGCCTGTTGGTACTGGAACGCGGACTCCGCGATCTCCCCGGTGAACCAGCCGTCCTCGATCCCGCGCAGGATCCCGGAGGTGATCGGTCCGATCGGGTGCCGCCCGTCGGGGTGGGCCCGCAGCCCCCGCTCCCTGATCTGCTCGAAGATCTTCTCGGCGTCGGCCTCGATCCGGTCCGTCAGCTGCTCGACGTACCAGGAACCGCCCAGCGGGTCGGCGACGTTGGCGACGCCGGTCTCCTCCATCAGCACCTGCTGGGTGCGCAGCGCGATCTCCGCCGCCTGCTCGCTCGGCAGCGCGAGGGTCTCGTCCAGGGCGTTCGTGTGCAGCGAGTTGGTCCCGCCGAGCACCGCCGCGAGGGCCTCCACGGCCGTACGCACCACGTTGTTGTACGGCTGCTGGGCGGTCAGCGAGACCCCGGCGGTCTGGGTGTGGAAACGCAGCCACTGCGCCTTCTCGGACTTCGCCCCGTAGACGTCCCGCATCCAGCGCGCCCAGATCCTGCGCGCCGCGCGGAACTTGGCGATCTCCTCGAAGAAGTCGACGTGCGCGTCGAAGAAGAAGGACAGTCCGGGCGCGAACACGTCCACGTCGAGACCGCGGCTGAGCCCCAGCTCCACGTACCCGAAGCCGTCCGCCAGCGTGTAGGCCAGCTCCTGCGCGGCCGTCGCGCCGGCCTCGCGGATGTGGTAGCCGGAGACGGAGAGCGGCTTGTAGGCGGGGATGCCGGCCGCGCAGTACTCCATCAGGTCGCCGATGAGACGCAGATGCGGCTCGGGCTGGAAGAGCCACTCCTTCTGGGCGATGTACTCCTTGAAGATGTCCGTCTGGAGCGTGCCGTTGAGCAGGCCCGGGTCGACGCCCTGCCGTTCGGCGGCGACGAGATACATGCAGAAGACCGGGACGGCCGGCCCGCTGATCGTCATGGAGGTCGTGACGTCACCCAGCGGGATGTCCTTGAACAGGACCTCCATGTCGGCGGCCGAGTCGATGGCGACCCCGCAGTGCCCGACCTCGCCCAGCGCGTGCCGGTCGTCGGAGTCGCGCCCCATCAATGTCGGCATGTCGAAGGCCACGGACAGACCCCCGCCGCCGTTGGCCAGGATCATCTTGTAGCGCTCGTTGGTCTGCTCGGCGTTGCCGAAGCCGGCGAACTGCCGGATGGTCCACGTGCGCCCCCGGTAGCCGGTCGGGTACAGGCCGCGCGTGAAGGGGTACTCCCCGGGCCAGCCGATCCGCTCGAAGCCGTCGTACGTGTCACCGGGCCGGGGCCCGTACGCCGGCTCCACGGGGTCCCCGGAGAGCGTGGTGAAGTCGGCCTCACGCTTGCGCGAAGCGTCGTACCGGGCCTGCCAGCGACGGCGGCCCTCCTCGATGGCGTCAGCGTCCATGACTCAAATTTACTAGGACGTCCAAGTAAATGTCGATGGCTATTGGTAGGACATCCTAGTAACTGTGCGTGTCCGAGCACCGAAACGCCGCCGTACACGCGCGCGTGGGCACGGGTACGACGGCGGAATCGGTAGCGGGATCGGCTCCGGAATCGGTGCCTGGAACGGCGCCGGAACTAGGCCTTGGCGGCCACCGGGGCCTCGTCGGCGACCCGGCCCTCCAGCTCGCGGCTGATCCTGCGCTCCACGAAGAAGGCGGCCGTCGGAACGGTCCCGGCGAGCAGCACCCACAGCTGCTTGCCCACCGGCCACTTCGCCTTGGAGCCCAGGTCGAAGGCGAAGACCAGGTAGAGGACGTAGAGCCAGCCGTGCGCGATGGCGACGACGCGGGTGAAGTCCGCGGCCCCGTCGACGTCCAGGCCGTACTTGGCGATCATGCCCAGGCACAGCAGGACCAGCAGCACACCGGTGACATAGGCCAGGACGCGGTAGCGGGTCAGCACGCTCTTCTTCATGCCGACGAGCGTAACGACCCGTTCCGGGAGATCTTGTCCCGGGTCACCCCTGCCGGAGCCGGGTCACTCCTCGTCGAAGTCCTGCGCGGCGACCCGCAGCGGCCGGAGCATCGCGAAGATCTCCCCGCACTCCTCCGCGTCGTACACCCCGAGGCCGAAGTCCATCGCCATCAGGTCGCGGGTGGCCTCCTCGACGACCTCCCGCCCCTTGTCGGTGATGACGGCGAGGGTGCCGCGGCCGTCGTTGGGGTTGGGCCGCCGGGCCACCAGGCCCGACTTCACCAGGCGGTCGACGGTGTTCGTCACCGAGGTGGGGTGCACCTGGAGGCGCTCACCGATCTTCGACATGGTCAGCTCGCCCTCCTTGGAGAAGGTGAGCAGCACCAGCGCCTCGAAGCGTGCGAACGTCAGGCCGTACGGCTTGACCACGGCGTCCACCTCGGCGAGCAGGATCTGGTGCGCGCGCATGATCGAGGTGATCGCGGCCATGGACGGCGTGTTCCCCCAGCGCTGCTTCCAGAGCTCGTCGGCGCGGGCGATGGGGTCGAACGGGAGACTGGGCGGTTTCGGCACGCCTCCAGACCTTACCGGCCGGTCATATCGTGGTCAGCCCCGTCTCGGCCTTCGGTCCGCCGGACCTCCAGGGCCGCCAGTACGCAGCAGACCGTACCCAGCGCACCGGCCCCGGTGACCGCGGCCGCCACGCCCACCAGCTCCGCGGCCACCCCGGCGAGAGCCATGCCGACCCCCTGGAACGTCATGAGCCCGGCGGTGAGCAGCGTCATGGCCCGTCCGCGCAGTTCCTCGGGCACGTCCCGGACGATCCACCGGTCGAGGCCGAGGGTGTACGCCGACCCGGCGCCCGAGACCACCAGCAGGAGCAGCGAGACGGCGAGGCCGGGGTGGAGGGCGTAGCCGAGATAGGGCAGCAGGATCACACAGACGAGCGGCAGCGCGACGCGCTCACGGGTGACCGGGCGCAGCCGGGAGCCCGCGTACAGCTCGCCGGCGATCGCGCCGACCGGCAGCGCGCACATCAGCAGGCCGAGGCCGGTGGGGCCGACGCCGAGGCCGTCGGCGTAGGGCGCGGACAGCGCCTCCGGGGCGACCGTGAAGGCCGGCGGCACCCAGAAGAGCAGCAGCAGCGCCCGTACGCGCCGGTCGGCGAGGATCTGCCGGGCGCCCTTGAGGGACTCCGCGACCAGGGCGCCGCCGGCCCCTGTCCGGGCGGGGCGGCGGCGGGTGCCGAGCCTCAGCAGTGCGGCGGAGGCGAGGAAGGTGCCGACGGTGACGAGCAGGGCCTGGCGCGGGGAGGCGACGGTGAGCAGCAGGCCGCCGAGACCGAAGCCGACGAGCAGCGCGCTCTGTGCGGTGATGCGCAGCAGGGAGCGGCCGAGGACGAACAGGTCGCCGTCGCCGAGGATGTCCGCGAGGGTGGCCATCCGGGTGCCCGCGAAGATCGGCGAGACCACGGCGAGACAGCAGCGCAGGGCGAGCAGCACGGCGAGGGGAGCGCCCTGCGCCGTCATCGGCACCACGCACACCGCGCACACCAGGTCGCAGCCCACGAGCACACGCCGGGCCGGGAAGCGGTCGGCGACCCCGGCGAGCAGGGTGCCGCCGACGACGTAGGGCAGGAAGCCGAGGGCCCAGGCCAGGGCGCTCATCAGCGGCGAGCCGGTCAGGTCGTAGACGAGGACGGACAGCGCGATCTCGGCGACGATCACGCCGAGCATCGACAGCAGATGGGCGGCGAAGACGGCCCGGAACTCACGGACGGCGAAGACACGCAGGTAGCCGGCGGGGGGCGTCCCGGTCGTGGGTGTCGCTGCTGTCGCGGGTGTCGGGGGTTTCTCGGCTGTCGGGGGCGTCGAGGGCGTCGTGACTTCTGACATGGCGGCAGCGTGCTCGGCGGAGCGCGCAGGCCCTAGTGTTTCGGTCACCGCCGAATGTTCGAGGGGTGAGGTCGTGCCGTCATACCTGCACTTCGGGGAGGACGACTTCCTGCGCTGCCGCTTCGCCGTGTCCCCGCTGTGGGAGACGCAGGAGGTCGCGCGCACCCTCAAGCGGCCCGACCGGCACGGCTACCACACGCCCTGGCTGCGCCGGATCCGTACCGCCGCCGAGACGCTCGACCTGACCGGGCTGTGGCTGCTGATGCCGCGCCGGGGGCACTCCCCCGACTGGCTGTGCCCGCCGCCGGTCGGGCCCGCGGCCGACTTCGAGGAGGAGCTCGCCGCGGTCCGGGCCGCCGACCCCGAGGCCGCCCGCGCGGACACCGCGCGCTCGCTCGCGGACACCCCCGGCGCCCTGGACTCGCCCCGAGGACGGGCCTGGCTGGCGGATCCGGAGCGGATGATCCGGGAGCTGACCGGCGTGCTGGAGGGGATCTGGCACACCCTGCTCGCACCGGACTGGCCCCGGCTGCGCGCCCTGCTGGAGGCGGACGTCGCCTTCCACTCCCGACGGCTGGCCGAGGTGGGCCTGGGCGGGCTGCTGCCGGAGATCAACCGGCGGTGCGGCTGGCGGGCCGGGACCCTGACCGTCGAGTCGAACGGCGAGCACGAGCGGCACCTGGGCGGCGCGGGGCTGGTGCTGATGCCGAGCGTGTTCTCGTGGCCGGACGTCGTGAGCGGCTTCGACCCTCCGTGGCAGCCGACGCTCGTGTACCCGGCGCGGGGCATCGGCGGCCTGTGGACCGACACCACCGCCCACTCCCCCGAGGCGCTCGTCCGGCTGCTGGGCCGGGGCCGGGCCGGCGTGCTCGGCGCGCTCGACGAGCCGGCGACCACCTCGGCCCTCGCCCACCGGCTCGGCCTCGCCCCGTCCTCGGTCTCCGCGCACCTGACGGTGCTGCGCGACTCCGGGCTGCTGGTGTCCCGGCGCTACGGCCACCAGGTGCTGTACGAACGGACGCCGCTGGGAATGGCGCTGGTGTCGGGCGACGCTCAGTAGAGGCTGCGCAGGCCGAGGATGTCGCCCTTGCCGAGGGTGCGGGCGTCCGTGGAGCAGGCGAAGGAGTTCGCGTACATGGTCAGGTTCTCGTGTCCGGCGCCGGAGTGGCCGAGGCCGAAGACGTGCCCTGCCTCGTGCGTGGCGACGCTGCGGATGTCGTACGCGTGCGTGCAGGCGCCGGACGGGCGGTTCGTGAACGGGAAGTCATGGGTGTTGAAGCGGACGTCGGCCTCGAGCAGTTCCTCGGGTCCGTCGGGCACCGGACGGCTCCAGGAGCAGGTCGTCGCGACGGTCTCGGCGCCGATGTCGCCCGCGTCCCACACGCTCAGACCGTCCCGGCGGGTGCAGTGGGCCGCGCGGTCGATGCCGGCCTCGTTGCCGGTGCTCGACAGGAACCTGGCCTTCGCCGTCACCGTGTCGTCGTAGCCGCAGTCGTTGCGGCTGGTGGTGATGGTGGCGATGGCGTCCTCGAAGGCCCGCCGGCCCTCGGCGTGGGACAGCCGGCCCGGCAGGGGCCCGTCGCCGATGAACCACTCGTACGTGCCGTACTCCTTGCGGCCCGCGGTGGAGTAGGCACCGTCGGCGCAGGGAGCGGGGGCGTCGGCGCGGGCCCTGGACGCGGCCGCCGCCGTGTGGGTCGACCCGTGGGCCGCCTCGTAGGCGTAGGAGACCGTTCCGTCGGCGGCGACCGTCAGGGTGAAACCGTGCGCCGAGCCGTCCACCGTGAGCGCGTCGACGCTGACCGTCGTGCCGGGTCCGGGCACCGCCACTCCGGCGCCCTCGTGGGTGACCACCCGGCCGACGGCGAGGCAGTCGAGGACCGACGAGCCGGCGGGCAGGTCGTCCACGGTCAGCTCGCCGCGGGCGAGTGCGCACGCGGGCGGCCGGGGCACCTCCCCCACACAGACCACCGACAGCGATGCCGCCACCAGGAGCGCCGTGACCGCCCTGCCGACCAGTCCCGGTCCGCGCCGCCCTGCCACCGCACACTCCCCTTCAACGCCACGCCACCGCGCGGAACCTGATCGGCCTCGGGAGACATTAGCCAGGCGGCACCGGCCGAAAACCCCATCCGATATCACCCGTTCGAGCGACTGCTCAAACGGGTGTTCCGTCGCTGCCCCTCCCGCTACGCCGAGCGCTCCCCCAGATGCCGCTCCACCGTCTCCACCTTGGAGGTCAGACCGTCCGTGACACCGGGGCGGATGTCCGCCTTCAGGACCAGGGAGACCCGGGGGGCGCGTTCCTCGACGGCGGCCACGGCGCGCTTGACGACGTCCATGACCTCGTCCCATTCACCCTCGATGGAGGTGAACATGGCGTCGGTGCGGTTCGGGAGGCCGGACGCGCGGACGACCCGGACGGCGTCGGCGACGTAGTCACCGACGTCCTCACCGACCCCCAGCGGTGTGACCGAGAACGCGACGATCATGCCTTCGCCACCGTTTCCCGGCGGGCGCGGGAGGCGATGACCGCGTCCTCGGCCTCACGGCGCAGCCTGCGCTCGGCGAAGAAGCCGCCGGTCGGCAGGACCGACAGGACGAAGTAGAGGGCCGCGGTCTTCAGCGACCACTTCGCACGGTTCCAGGCGTCCGCCCAGAAGAGCACGTAGAGGACGAACAGCACGCCGTGGACCATGCCCATCACGGGCACCGCGTTGAAGTCCGTGGTCCGCTTCAGCACCGAGCAGACCAGCAGGAGAAGGAAGGACACGGCCTCGGGGGCGGAGACCAGGCGCAGGCGGCGGAGGGCGGAGGCTGTCTTCAGGTCCACGAGTCACCTTCGGGGGGAGGTACGGCGACGAACAGGTCGGTTTGTGAATGCACGCACAAGCGTTCGCCCATTGTGGCAAACGGTCCGCCTAAGGGTGCGTTCAGGGTCGTTCTCCACCCCCGGGTGCTGTTCGACGCACCCGTCCGGCCGATACCTTTCGCAGCGTGGCGATGTTTCGACTTCAAGGCAGCAAAGTGCTCGCCGTCGACGTGACCGGGGACGCCGTGAAGGCGAAGAACGGCTCGATGGTCGCGTACGACGGGCAGATGGCGTTCAAGAAGCTCAGCGGCGGCGGTGAGGGCATCCGGGGGATGGTCACCCGGCGGCTCACCGGCGAGCAGATGACCATGATGGAGGTGAGGGGGCAGGGCACGTGCTGGCTGGCCGATCGTGCCTCCGAGATCAATCTCGTGCAGCTCCAGGGGGACAAGCTGTACGTCGAGTCGAGCAACCTGCTCGCGACCGACGCCGGCCTCAGGACCGGGACGAGTTTCACCGGCCTGCGCGGCGCGAGCCAGGGCAACGGACTGTTCACGACGACCGTCGAGGGCACCGGGCAGGCGGCCATCACTTCGGACGGGCCGGCCGTGGTGCTGCGGGTCAGTCCGCAGTACCCGCTGACCGTCGACCCCGGGGCCTATGTCGCGCACCAGGGCAACGTCCGGCAGACCTTCCAGTCCGGTGTGACCTTCCGCACGTTCATGGGTGAGGGCGGCGGCGAGGCCTTCCAGATCCGGTTCGAGGGGGACGGCCTGGTGTACGTCCAGCCGAGCGAGCGCAACACGATCGCGGGGGATGTGTGAGATGACCTTCCGCGAGATCAACTCCAAGATGGTCGAGGCGACCCTCGTCCCCGGCCAACGGCTCTTCAGCCAGCGCGGCGCCATGCTCGCCTACCGCGGCGAGGTGGCCTTCACCCCGAACGTCCAGGGCGGGCAGGGCGGGGTGATGTCCATGATCGGGCGGCGCCTCGCCAACGAGGACACCCCCCTGATGACCGTCGAGGGCAGTGGCACGGTCCTCTTCGGGCACGGCGGCCACCACGTCCAGGTCATCCGGCTCACCGGCGACACGCTGTACGTCGAGGCGGACCGGCTGCTCGCCTTCGAGGGCACCCTCCAGCAGGGCACGATGTTCCTGGGCTCCCAGGGCGGGGTCATGGGCATGGTCCGCGGCCAGGTCAGCGGGCAGGGCCTGTTCACCACCACCCTCAAGGGGCACGGAGCCGTCGCCGTGATGGCCCACGGCGGAGTCTTCGAGGTGCCGATCACCCCGCAGCGCCCGATCCATGTCGACCCCCAGGCCTACGTCGCCCACCACGGCGATGTCCGCAACAAGCTGTCCACCGCGCTGGGCTGGCGGGACATGGTGGGCCGGGGCTCCGGCGAGGCGTTCCAGCTGGAGCTGAGCGGCAGCGGTGCGGTGTTCGTCCAGGCGTCGGAGGAGAAGCTGTGAGCATGTACGGGGCTCCGGGCGGCGGCCCGACGGTGCACGACCCGATGACCCTGCCGGTCGACGACAACGTGAACAGCTACACCTTCTGCGTGGAGCTCAAGGGGAGCCAGTGGTTCCTCCAGAAGGGGAAGATGATCGCCTACTACGGGTCGATCGACTTCAACGGCATCGGACACGGCCGTCTGGACCGTCTGGTGCGCACTTCGTTCCATTCGCCTCTGCACGCCAGCGACTGGGTCGTGGCGGAGGGTTCGGGCAAGATGCTCCTCGCCGACCGGGCCTTCGACGTGAATTCGTACGACCTGGACGACGGCAACCTGACCATTCGCTCGGGCAATCTGCTCGCTTTTCAGCCAACTCTGTCGCTCAAGCAGTCGATCGTGCCGGGATTTCTCACGCTGATCGGAACCGGCAAGTTCGTCGCGGCATCTAACGGTCCGGTGGTGTTCATGGAGCCGCCGATCCGGGTCGATCCGCAGGCACTTGTCGGCTGGGCCGACTGCCCCTCTCCGTGCCATCACTACGACCACGGGTACATGACCGGCCTGATGGGCGGTCTACGTGCACTGACAGGCCTCGGAGGGGCTTCCGGGGAGGAGCACCAGTTCGAGTTCGTGGGGGCCGGGACGGTGCTGCTCCAGTCGACCGAGCTGCTCATGGCCGAGCAGGCGACGGGGGCGGTTCCGCACGAGCCGGGAGTGCCCGGCGGGGGCGGCGTACCCGGTGGACAGGGTGGCCACGGCGCGCAAACCGGCGCACCGCGCCTTCCCGGACAGCTGGGGGACCTCCAGCGTCGCTTCGGGCTGTGAGCGGTAGTCTGCGGAGTGTGACATCGAACGCGTGCGCACCGTCACACCGCCCTTACTAGTTCGCCTTTCAACATTTTAGGTAGACTTCAATTATGGAGACCGAAACGGCCACGCGCTGGCTGACCGATGCGGAGCAGTGCGCTTGGCGCACCCACCTGGAGGTCAACAGGCTGTTGACGTACCAGCTCGAAAAGGATCTCCAACCGTTCGGCCTGACCATGAACGACTACGAGATCCTGGTGAACCTCTCCGAGTCGGAGGGCGTCCGGATGCGGATGAGCGACCTCGCGTCCGCCACCCTCCAGTCCAAGAGCCGTCTCTCGCACCAGATCACCCGCATGGAGAGCGCCAACCTGGTGCGCCGTGAGAACTGCGAGTCCGACCGCCGCGGCCTGTACGCGGTCCTGACCGAGCACGGCCTGGAGACGATGCAGAAGGTCGCTCCCCGTCATGTGGAGTCCGTGCGGCGGCACTTCATCGACCTCCTCTCCCCCGACGCCACGACGGAGCTGTCCAAGGCCCTGAAGCCCGTCGCGGAACACCTCCGCGGGCAGCGGGGACGCCCGTGAGGGACCCCCGCCGACCGATCGGTTCAGGCGATCGGTACGGGTGATCGGTACGGGTGATCGGTCCCGGTGACCGGGTTCAGGCGATCGGCAGGCGGAGCGCGAACAGGGCTCCGCCTGTCGGCGTCTCACGGACCGTGAGCGTGCCACCGTGCCGGACGGCCACGTCGCGGGCGATCGCCAGGCCGAGGCCCGCCCCGCCGTCGTCACGGCCGCGGGCGTCGTCGAGCCGCACGAACCGCTCGAAGATCCGCTCCCGGTCCGCCTCGGGCACCCCGTCCCCGTCGTCGGCGACCTCGACGACGACCTGCCCGCCCGCCCTCCGCACGGTCACCGTGACGGCCGAACGGGCGTGCCGGTGGGCGTTGTCGAGCAGGTTGGCCAGCACCCGCCCCAGCTGCCCCCGCGATCCGGCCACCTCCCCGGACGCCACCTCCCCGGACGCCGGCTCCCCGGGCTCCACCAGCACCGTCACGTCCGGTCGCCCGGCCGCCTCCTCCCGGGCCAGCGCCACCGGATCCACCCGCGCGCCGGCCACCGGCCCCTCCCCCGCGTCCAGCCGGGCGAGCAGCAGCAGGTCGGCGGCCAGCCGCTGGAGCCGTACGGTGTCCTCGACCGCGCCCGGCACGTCCAGCAGCCCGGGGTGCGCGGCACCCACTTCGAGCTGGGTGCGCAGCGAGGCGATGGGGCTGCGCAGCTCGTGCGAGGCGTCGGCCACGAACCGGCGCTGACGCTCCACGGAGGTCTCCAGCGCGGCCAGCGTCTCGTTCGTCGTGCGGGCGAGCCGGGCGACCTCGTCGTGGGTGTCCGGCTCGGGCACCCGGCGGGTCAGATCGGCGGCGGCGGTGATCGCGGCCATCTCCCGCCGGATGTCCTCGACCGGGCGCAGCGCCCGCCGGGTGACCAGCCAGGTCACTCCCGCGACCACGGCGAGCAGCAGGGGGAAACCGATCAGCATGACGGTGAGTGCCGTGCGTACAGCGCTCTGCTCGGCCGCCAGGGACGCACCCGCGTACACGGTGAGCAGGCCCTTCTTCGGGTCCCGCACGTCCACGGCGGCGAAGCGGTAGTCGGCCGTGGCGCCGTCGACGGTCGCGGAGCCGTCACCGAAGCGGGTCTCGTCGCCGATCTCGCCGGGTTCGAGCGAGTCCCCCTGGGCGGAGTCGCCGTCGAGGTCGCCACTCCCGCCGTCCTCCCAGGGATCCTCCCCCGCTTCCGCTCCCGGCTTCTCCCCCGCCTCCCCTCCCGGCTCCCCCGAGGGGTCGTCCCCGGTGTCCTCCCGCGCCCGCGGCACGCTCGTGCCGGCGCCGCTGATCCGCTCCAGGTCCTCGGTGGCGGCGGCCTGGTCCCCGTTCGCGTCGACGACCTGGACCACCCGCTCGTCGTCGTCCAGCGAGGAGAGCTTGTCGTAGGGCGTACCGAGGGCCAGTTGGGCGGCGACGGTCCGCGCGGAGCGTTCCGCCTGGCCGTCGGCCCGGCCGGTCAGGCTGGAGCGCAGCGAGAGCAGCACGGCCGTCCCCGCCGCGAGGAGCGCCACCGTGACCACGAACGTGGCGCCGAGCGTCGCCCGGGCCCGCACGGACCCGAACCGGCGGTTCATCGCGCCGCCTCCGGCCGCTCCAGCCGGTAGCCGGCGCCGCGCACCGTCCGGATGAGCCCCGCGCCCAGCTTGCGGCGCAGCGCGCTGACGTACACCTCGACGATGTTGGGGTCGCCGTCGTAGGCGAAGTCCCAGACGTGGTCGAGGATCTCGGTCTTGGACACCACCTCGCCCGCCCGCACGACCAGCTGTTCCAGCACGGCGAACTCCTTGGCGGTCAGCGCGGCTTCGACCTCCGTGCCGCCGTCCCGCAGGAACACCCGCCGGGCGGCGGTGTCGACCTTCAGATCGCCCAGGACGTGCACGGCCGGGGCCCCGGTGCCCTGTCCGCCCCGGCGCAGCAGCGCCTTCACGCGGGCGACCAGGACGACGTACGAGAACGGCTTGGTGAGGTAGTCGTCCGCGCCCGTGTCCAGGCCCTCCGCCTCGTCGTACTCGCCGTCCTTGGCGGTGAGCATGAGGACCGGGACGTCGTTGCCGGCGGCCCGCAGGGTGGAGCAGACCCGGTAGCCGTTCATGCCGGGCAGCATGATGTCGAGGATGACCAGGTCGTACGGCGACTCGCTCGCCCGGTACAGCCCTTCGAGGCCGTCGTGGACGACGTCCACGGCGTAGCCCTCGGCGGTCAGGCCGCCGGCGAGCGACCGGGCCAGTCGCTTCTCGTCCTCCACGATCAACAGCCGCATGGCACCAGCGTCCCAAACCGAACCTGAAGTGATCTTCAGGCTGCTTCAGCGTGCCTTCAGCTCCGTTCAGGCAGCTTGGTCCCCGTCGAAGCCGAAGCAGGCCGAGAGCACACCGATCGGGAGGAACCCCATGAAGCGCAAGCTCGTCATCGCCGCCGTCGCCGCGTCCGTCGTGATCGGCGGAGGTACGGCGGTCGCCTTCGCGGACGACGAGGCGCGGACCGGCGCGGCCGAGGTGCGGGCCACCAAGCCGGTGGCCGCCGACCGGACCGAGGGGAGCACGGCGAGCTCCTCGAAGGCCACCGCCGCCGAGGTGATCGCGGCCGCGCTGCGGCACACGCCGGGCACCGCCGTCGGCGCCGACCGGGAGGACGACGGCGCCGACGCGGGCACCTGGCACGTGGACGTCGTCCAGGCCGACGGCGTCGAGCGGACCGTCGCCGTCTCCCCCGACACCGGCAAGGTCCTCGGCGTCCACCGCGACACCGATGACGCCGATGACGCCGATGCCGCCGATGACGACGCCGACGACACTGACGCCGACGACGCCCGTGCGGACCTCGCCGCGTTGAAGGGCGCGGACGTCGACGCCCGCGAGGCGGCGCTGGCCGTCGCCGCCGAGGGCGCGGTGACCGACGTCGAGCTGGACGACGACGACCGCGCCACGGTCTGGAGCGTGGACACCGCCAAGGCCGGCGAGTGGCAGGTGGACGTACGCACGGGCAAGGTCACCCAGGAGCTCGACGACTGACCTGGCGTCCGTCCGACCGACCCGCCGACCCGCCGGCCGTCAGGCGAGGGGCACGAGATCGTTCGTGCCCCTCCGGGCGCCTCGGGCGACGGCCGCCGCCGTCATCAGCACCACCGCGCCGGTCAGCGCGAAGCACGCCGCCACCGGCAGCCGCCCGGCCAGCGCTCCGGCGACCGCGGTACCGGCCGTGCTGCCCGCGTTGACGGCCGTGTTGACCCACGCCCCGGCCCGCACCCGGGCTTCCGGCGCGGCGATCTCGTCGGCGATGAGATACGCCGTGGTGATCGCCGGCGACACGAAGAACCCGGCGGCCGCGACGGCGACGGCGAGGGTGCCGAGCCCCGGCGCGAGTCCCGCACCGCACAACGTCAGACCGAGCCCCGCCGTGAGCAGCGGCAGCCGCGCCCCGGCCGGCGCCCGCCAGGTGACGGCCCCGTTGAGCAGCCCGCCGACGGCGCTGCCGGCCGACAGCGCGGCCAGCACCCAGGCGGCGCTCGCCCCGCCGTTCCCGTGCCCGTGGCGCTCGGCGAACGCCACGACCAGCAGATCGACCACACCCAGCGCGAGCCCCACGCCCGCGATGGCGGCCACCGGCCGCCCGAGCCCGCGCAGACCGCCGCCGGCCCGCGGCACGGTGGCCTTCCCCGGCCCCACCGCCCGCACGGCCGGCGAGGACAGGAACCCGGCCGTGCCCCCGGCCATCAGGGCCGCCCCGACGACGATCCCCGCGGTCGGCGGTGCGAAGCCGACGAGTACGCCGACCAGCAACGGCCCGGTGACGAAGAGGAGTTCCTCGGCGACCCCGTCGAGGCTGTACGCGCGTTGCAACAGGGCTCGGTCCGGGGTGAGCCTCCCCCACACCGCCCGCATGGTCGGCCCCAGCGGCGGCACACAGGCGCCCGCGACGGCCGCCAGGGCGCCCAGCACCGGAGCCGGGGCGCCGGCCGGGCGCGCCAGGGCCAGGGTGAGCAGGACGAGCACCGCGAGGTAGGCGGCGGTCATCGGGACGAGTGCCCGGCGTGGCCCGTGCCGGTCGATGAGGGCCGCCCGGGCCGGCGACAGGAAGACGGTGGTGGCTCCGAACAGGGCCATCACGGTGCCCGCCACCGCGTACGAGCCCGAGGAGCGGGTCACGGCGAGCATCAGGGACAGCGGGACGATCCCGTACGACAGCCGCCCGGTCAGGGCGGCGGCGAAGGTACGGCGGGCGTGCGGAACGCGCAGGACGACGGCATACGAAGGCCGCACGGCAGGCGAAGCGGACATGAGGAGTTCCTCGACTCATGGCAGGAGAAAAAGGGGACGCCTGATCGCCGCGAGCGGGGCGGCCGTACGCCGCTCACCGATCACGGGCCGAGGCGGGCCCTATGCCAAGAGAAGGAACATGAACGCGACCGTATCAGCGCGGCCAGGGACCCGACGAGGCCTTTTACGAAGAGCTCACCGGCTCGCCCCCATGTCCGGCACCCCCGATGCACCGCCCCCCGGCCTCGCGCACCGCACCACGGAAACCGCCGGTCAGCCACCCCCACCGACGCCCACATCGCCGCCTCGCCTCGGGCGCCCCGCCCGCCTCATCTCGGGCATCCCGCGGTCTCGCCATATGCGCCCCGCCTCGGGCCGCCGCGCTTCCCGCGTCCGGGGCGCCCCCAATGGACCGCCCGCCCGCCCGCATCGCGCGCCGCACGCCGGTGACCGCCGGGCAGCCACCCCCACCGACGCCCACATCGCCGCCTCGCCTCGGGCGCCCCGCCGCCTCGCCTCGGGCGCCCCGCCGCCTCGCCTCGGGTCGCCCCCGCTTCTCGCGTCAGCCCTGTGTCAGTCCCGCCACCAGTTCGTCCGCTGCCCGGTAGGGGTCCAGTTCGCCGGCGACGATGCGCTCGGCGAGCGTGCTCAGGCGGCGGTCGCCATGCAGGTCCCCGATGCGTTCGCGCAGGGCCGTGACGGCGATCGTCTCGACCTCGCGGGCGGCGCGGGAGCGGCGCCGTTCGGTGAGGACGCCGTGCTCCTCCATCCACGCGCGGTGCTTCTCCAGTGCCTCGACGACCTCGTCGATGCCCTCGGCGCGGGCGGCGACCGTCTTGACGATCGGCGGGCGCCAGTCCCCGGGGCCGCGGGCCTCCCCGAGGCCGAGCATGTGGTTCAGTTCGCGGGCGGTGGCGTCGGCGCCGTCCCGGTCCGCCTTGTTGACGACGTAGACGTCGCCGATCTCCAGGATCCCGGCCTTGGCGGCCTGGATGCCGTCGCCCATGCCCGGGGCCAGCAGGACGACACTGGTGTCGGCCTGGGACGCGATCTCGACCTCCGACTGGCCGACGCCGACCGTCTCGACCAGGATCACGTCGCAGCCGGCCGCATCCAGTACCCGGATCGCCTGCGGGGCCGACCAGGCGAGGCCGCCCAGATGGCCGCGGGTGGCCATCGAGCGGATGTAGACGCCGGGGTCGGAGGCGTGCTCCGACATCCGGACGCGGTCGCCGAGCAGGGCGCCCCCGGAGAACGGCGAGGACGGGTCGACGGCCAGCACCCCGACCCGTCGGCCCTGCTTGCGGTAGGCGGTGACCAGCGCGGACGTCGACGTGGACTTGCCCACGCCCGGTGAACCGGTCAGGCCCACCACATACGCGTTGCCCGTGAGCGGGGCCAGCGCCTCCATGACCTCCCTGAGCTGCGGGGACGCCCCCTCCACCAGGGAGATCAGCCGGGCCACGGCCCGCGGCCGGCCTTCCCTGGCCTGGGCGACCAGCGAGGAGACGTCCTGCATCACAGCTCCGTTCAGATCCGTTCAGGATGAGACATGCGCGAGGCGCGAGGGGTCAGGCCTTGGGTACCCGCACGATCAGCGCGTCACCCTGACCGCCGCCGCCGCACAGCGCGGCCGCGCCCACACCGCCGCCCCGGCGCCTGAGCTCCAGGGCCAGGTGCAGGACGAGACGGGCGCCGGACATGCCGATCGGGTGGCCCAGGGCGATCGCCCCGCCGTTCACGTTCACCTTTTCCGTGGAGACGCCCAGGTCCTTCATTGACTGCACCGCCACCGCGGCGAAGGCCTCGTTGATCTCGACCAGGTCCAGGTCGGAGACCTCCAGGCCGTCCTTCTTCAGGGCGTGCAGGATGGCGTTGGAGGGCTGGGACTGGAGCGAGTTGTCCGGCCCGGCCACGTTGCCGTGGGCGCCGATCTCGGCGATCCACGACAGGCCCAGCTGCTCGGCCTTGGCCTTGCTCATCACGACCACGGCCGCCGCGCCGTCGGAGATCTGCGAGGAGGTGCCCGCGGTGATCGTGCCGTCCCGGGTGAACGCCGGGCGGAGCTTGCCCAGGGACTCCGCGGTGGTGTCGGCGCGGATGCCCTCGTCCTTGCTGAAGACGACCGGCTCGCCCTTGCGCTGCGGGATCTCGACCGGGGTGATCTCGGCCTCGAAGATGCCGTTCTTCTGCGCGGCGGCGGCCCTCTGATGGCTCAGCGCGGCGATCTCGTCCTGCTCGGGACGCGCGATCCCGAGCCGCGTGTTGTGCTTCTCCGTGGACTCGCCCATGGCGATGTTCTCGAAGGCGTCGGTGAGACCGTCGTACGCCATCGCGTCGAGCATCTCGATCGCGCCGTACTTGAAGCCCTCGCGGGACTTCGGCAGCAGGTGGGGGGCGTTGGTCATGGACTCCTGGCCGCCGGCCACCACGATGTCGAACTCACCCGCGCGGATCAGCTGGTCGGCCAGCGCGATCGCGTCGAGGCCCGACAGACACACCTTGTTGATCGTGAGCGCCGGGACGCTCATCGGGATGCCGGCCTTGACCGCGGCCTGACGGGCCGGGATCTGCCCCGCACCGGCCTGGAGCACCTGCCCCATGATCACGTACTGCACCTGGTCGCCGCCGATCCCCGCACGGTCGAGGGCGGCCTTGATCGCGAAGCCGCCGAGGTCGGCTCCGGAGAAGGACTTCAGGGAGCCCAGCAGTCGTCCCATGGGCGTCCGCGCGCCCGCGACGATCACCGAGGTCGTGCCGTTGGAACCAGTCGAGTCAGTCATGAGCTGCGATTCCCCTTACCGGCCCGCACAGGCCGAGGAGTGAACGAGGGTTTACTTCGAATGTACTGAGTGGCACTCCGTGCCGTCATCGGGCCGTCAGTGTGATCGCGCGCACGTTGCGTAACCATCACGGCCGCGCTCCACTAACAACATGCTGACGCGAATCGACCACATCGGGATCGCCTGCCACGACCTCGACGCGACCGTCGAGTTCTACCGTTCCACGTACGGCTTCGAGGTGTTCCACTCCGAGGTCAACGAGGAGCAGGGCGTGCGCGAGGCCATGCTCAAGATCAACGATACGTCCGACGGCGGTGCCTCGTACCTGCAGCTCCTGGAGCCGACACGACCGGATTCGACCGTCGCCAAGTGGCTCGACAAGAACGGCGAGGGCGTCCACCACATCGCTTTCGGTACGGCGGATGTCGACGCGGACGCCGCGGACATCAAGGACAAGGGCGTACGCGTTCTGTACGAAGAGCCCCGACGTGGCTCCATGGGGTCACGAATCACCTTCCTGCATCCAAAGGATTGCCACGGAGTACTGACAGAACTGGTCACATCGGCGCCCGTTGAGTCACCTGAGCACTGACCCTCGTACATATGGGCCGGTAGGGTTGGGGGCGGTCGCCGCTCACACCGGGGCGACCCGGTCCTGCCGTACGGCGGCGGGACGCAGCCGGGGTCCGGGTTTCGGGGGGCGAGCGTCGGGGCAGCAGCCCGTGCTCCGCCGTTGATCTGACACCATTCCCCGGGAGCCCCGTTCGGCGGATGGACGGAGCTCGTTCGGGAAGCTTGCGACCAGGGACGGATGGGACCGCGCAGTGCGGGGCTACGAGAGCCAGGAGCGGGAACCGGCGGCTGACGTCGACCACCTGACTCGGTTCGAAGCCGAGATGAAGCGGCTGAAGACCGAGCGGGAAAAGGCGATCCAGCATGCCGAGGACCTCGGCTACCAGGTCGAGGTGCTGCGCGCCAAGTTGCACGAGGCGCGGCGCACCATCATGTCCCGGCCCGCCTTCGACGGCGGCGACATCGGGTACCAGGCCGAGCAGATGCTGCGTAACGCGCAGATGCAGGCCGACCAGTTGCGGCAGGACGCCGAACGGGAGCTGAGTCAGGCCCGGGCGCAGACGCAGCGGATCCTCCAGGAGCACGCCGAACAGGCGGCCCGGCTCCAGGCGGAGCTGCACCAGGAGGCGGTGGCCCGCCGTCAGCAGCTCGACCAGGAGCTGGCCGAGCGCCGGCAGAACGTCGAGTCGCACGTCAACGAGAACGTGGCGTGGGCCGAGCAGTTGCGGGCCCGCACCGAGGCTCAGGCGCGCCGGCTGCTCGACGAGTCGCGGGCCGAGGCCGAGCAGGCCCTGACGGCCGCCCGCGCCGAGGCCGAACGGGTGGCCGCGGAGGCCCGCCAGCGGCTCCAGGCGGACGCCGAGGCGACCCGCGCGGAGGCCGAGCAACTGCTGCTGCGGGCCCGCACCGACGCCGAACGCCTGCTGAACGCCGCTTCCAGCCAGGCCCAGGAGGCCAGCGACCACGCCGAGCAGCTGCGCACCTCCACCGTCACGGAGTCCGACGCGGCCCGCCGGCAGGCCGGTGAGCTCAGCCGCGCCGCCGAGCAGCGCATGTCCGAGGCCGAGGAGGCGCTGCGCAAGGCGCAGGCCGAGGCCGACAAGGTGCTCGCGGAGGCGAAGGCCACTGCCGAGAAGGCGCTCGCCGGCGCGGAGGCGGCCAAGGAGCAGCGCACCCGTACGGCGAAGGAGCAGGTCGCCCGGCTGGTCAGCGAGGCGACCAAGGAGGCCGAGGCCACCAAGGCCGACGCCGAGCAGCTCGTCGCCGACGCCCGCAGCGAGGCCGAGAAGATCGTCGCGGAGGCCGCCGAGAAGGCCCGCACGCTCACCGCCGAGGAGAGCGCGACCCAGCTGTCCAAGGCGGCGAAGACCGCCGAGGACGTGCTGAACAAGGCGCAGGAGGACGCGCAGAACACCACCAAGGCCGCCGCCGAGGAGGCCGAGCGGATCCGTCGCGAGGCGGAGACCGAGGCGGACCGGCTGCGTGCCGAGGCGCACGACATCGCCGAGCAGCTCAAGGGCTCGGCGAAGGACGACACCAAGGAGTACCGCGCCAAGACGGTCGAGCTCCAGGAGGAGGCCCGTCGGCTGCGCGGCGACGCCGAGCAGTTGCGTGCGGACGCGGTCGCCGAGGGCGAGAAGATCCGCGCGGAGGCCCGCAAGGAGGCCGTCCAGCAGATCGAGGAGGCGGCCAGGACCGCCGAGGAGCTGCTGTCCAAGGCGAAGGCCGACGCCGACGAGCTGCGCCAGAAGGCCACCTCGGACAGCGAGAAGGTGCGCACCGAGGCCATCGAGCGCGCCACCACGCTGCGCCGGCAGGCCGAGGAGACCCTGGAGCGCACCCGCGCGGAGGCCGAGCGCCAGCGCGACGAGGCGGTGGAGCTGGCCGAGACCATCACCGCGAACGCCGAGGAGGCCGCGCGCGAGCTGCGCGAGGAGACCGAACGCGGGGTCGAGGCCCGGCAGGCGGAGGCCGCCGAGGAGCTGAACCGGCTGCACACCGAGGCGGAGTCCCGGCTCGCCTCCGCCGAACAGGCGCTCACCGACGCCCGCGAGGAGGCCGCGCGGATCCGCCGCGAGGCCGGCGAGGAGACCGACCGGCTGCGCTCGGAGGCCGCGGAGCGGATCCGCACCCTCCAGCAGCAGGCCGCCGCCGAGGTGGACCGGCTGCGCAACGAGGCCGCCGCCGACGCGTCCGCCTCGCGCGCCGAGGGCGAGGCCGTCGCGGTGCGGCTGCGTTCCGAGGCCGCGGCCGAGGCGGAGCGGCTGAAGTCGGAGGCGCAGGACACCGCCGACCGGGTGCGCGCGGAGGCGCAGGCCGCCGCCGAGCGGCTGGCCACCGAGGCGTCCGAGACGCTGGCCGCCGCCCAGGAGGAGGCGCTCCGGCGCCGTCGCGAGGCCGAGGAGCTCCTCGGTTCCGCCCGCCAGGAGGCGGACCAGGAGCGCGAGCAGGCCCGTCGGCAGAGCGAGGAACTGCTGGCCTCGGCGCGCAAGCGCGTGGAGGAGGCGCAGACCGAGTCCGTCCGGCTGGTCGAGGAGGCCGACCGGCGGGCCAATGAGATGGTGTCGGCGGCCGAGCAGCACGCGCAGCAGGTGCGGGAGTCCGTCGCCGGGCTGCACGAGCAGGCGCAGGACGAGATCAACGGGCTGCGGTCCGCCGCCGAGCACGCGGCGGAACGCACCCGGCGCGAGGCCGAGGAAGAGGCGGACCGGGTCCGTTCCGACGCCTACGCGGTGCAGGAGCGGGCGGCCGAGGACGCCAACCGGGTCCGGCGTGAGGCGAGCGAGGCGTCGGAGGCCGCGCAGGCGCTGGCCGAGCAGACCGTCGGCGAGGCGATCGCGGAGGCGGAGCGGCTGCGCTCGGAGGCGTCCGCGCACGCCCAGCGGGTCCGCACCGAGGCCTCGGACGCCATCGCCCAGGCCGACCAGGACGCCTCGCGCACCCGCGCGGACGCCCGGGATGACGCCAACCGCATCCGCTCGGACGCGGCGACGCAGGCCGACACCCTCATCACCGAGGCCCGCAACGAGGCGGAGCGGCTCCAGACGGAGACGATCGCGGAGGCCGAGCGCCTCCAGTCCGAGACGATCGCGGAGGCCGACCGGCTGCGGGCCGAGTCCGTCGCCAAGGCGGAGAAGCTGATCTCGGACGCCGCCGGGGACGCGGAGCGGCTGCGCGCCGAGGCCGCCGAGACGGTGGGTTCCGCGCAGCAGCACGCCGAGCGGATCCGCACCGAGTCCGAGCGCGTCAGGACGGTGGCGGCCGCGGAGGCCGACCGTCTGATGAGCGTCGCCCGCGAGGAGGCCGACTCGACGCTGGACGAGGCCCGCAAGGAGGCCAACAAGCGGCGCTCCGAGGCGGCCGAGCAGGTCGACACGCTCATCACGGAGACCGCGGCCGAGGCGGACAAGCTGCTCACGGAGGCGCAGCAGCAGGCGCAGCAGGTCACGGCGGACGCGGAGGCGCAGGCCGACTCGATGGTCGGCGCGGCCCGCAGCGAGGCCGAGCGGCTGGTCTCCGAGGCGACCGTCGAGGGGAACTCCCGGGTGGAGAAGGCTCGTACGGACGCCGACGAACTGCTGATCGGCGCCCGCCGGGACGCGACCGCCATAAGGGAGCGGGCGGAGGAGCTGCGCGACCGCATCACGAGCGAGATCGAGGGGCTGCACGAGCGGGCCCGCCGCGAGGCCGCCGAGACGATGAAGTCGACCGGCGACCGCTGCGACGCGCTCATCAAGGCGTCCGAGGAGCAGCTCGCCAAGGCGCAGGCGAAGGCGAAGGAGCTGGTGTCGGACGCCAACTCCGAGGCGGGCAAGGTCCGTATCGCCGCCGTGAAGAAGGCCGAGGGACTGCTCAAGGAGGCCGAGCAGAAGAAGGCGACGCTCGTGCGGGAGGCCGAGGAGCTCAAGGCCGAGGCGATCCGCGAGGCGCGGCGCACGGTCGAGGAGGGCAAGCGCGAGCTGGAGGTCCTGGTGCGCCGGCGTGAGGACATCAACGCCGAGATCTCCCGGGTCCAGGACGTGCTGGAGGCGCTGGAATCCTTCGAGGTACCGACCGGCGGCAAGGACGGGGGCGTCAAGGCGGGCGCCACCATCGGGGCGCCCCGATCGGGTGGGAAGGCCTCGGACGGCTAGCGGAATGTGTGAATTGCGTTAAAGTCTCGCGCCTTTGACCGGACCTTTGGCAAGCGCTCTGCCGCTCAGCCACCCAAAAGGGGTGTCATTCTCCAGATCAAACACGTATACGCTCGATGACACACCGTTCAGGGCCCTAGGATTCCACCTATCACCTCACCGGTCTCATTCGACAGGAACCCCATGAGCGACACTTCCCCCTACGGCTTCGAGCTTGTGCGGCGTGGGTACGACCGCGCTCAGGTGGACGAACGCATCTCGAAGCTCGTCTCCGACCGTGACAGCGCTCTGGCCCGTATCACTGCTCTGGAAAAGCGCATCGAGGAGCTCCACCTCGAGACGCAGAACGCCCAGGCTCAGGTAAGCGACGCGGAGCCGTCGTACGCCGGCCTCGGCGCGCGTGTCGAGAAGATCCTCCGCCTCGCCGAGGAAGAGGCCAAGGATCTGCGCGAGGAGGCCCGTCGCGCCGCCGAGCAGCACCGTGAGCTCGCCGAGTCGGCGGCTCAGCAGGTGCGCAACGACGCGGAGTCGTTCGCCGCGGAGCGCAAGGCGAAGTCCGAGGACGAGGGCGTCCGGATCGTCGAGAAGGCCAAGAGCGACGCGTCGCAGCTGCGGTCCGAGGCGCAGAAGGACGCGCAGTCGAAGCGTGAGGAGGCGGACGCCCTCTTCGAGGAGACCCGTGCCAAGGCCGCGCAGGCCGCCGCCGACTTCGAGACGAACCTCGCCAAGCGCCGCGAGCAGTCGGAGCGCGACCTGGCGTCCCGTCAGCAGAAGGCGGAGAAGCGTCTCGCGGAGATCGAGCACCGCGCGGAGCAGCTGCGCCTGGAGGCCGAGAAGCTGCGTACCGACGCGGAGCGCCGGGCCCGTCAGACCGTCGAGACGGCGCAGCGCCAGGCCGAGGACATCGTGGCCGACGCCAATGCCAAGGCGGACCGCATCCGTTCCGAGTCCGAGCGCGAGCTGGCGGCCCTCACCAACCGCCGCGACTCGATCAACGCCCAGCTGACGAACGTCCGCGAGATGCTCGCCACGCTGACCGGCGCCGCGGTGGCCGCGGCCGGCACGCCGTCCACGGACGACGAGCCGATCTCCCGCGGGGTCCCGGCGCAGCAGTCCCGGTAACGTCCACGGGTACGGCGACCGAACATCGGCGAAGCCCTTTGCCACTCCGGTGGCAGAGGGCTTTGTCGCGCTTTAGCGTGGCCGCATGATCGAGCTGTCTGGCCTGACGAAGCGGTACGGCGAGAAGGTCGCGGTGAACAACCTCACCTGCACCGTCAGACCGGGCATCGTCACGGGCTTCCTCGGTCCCAACGGCGCGGGCAAGTCCACCACCATGCGGATGATGCTGGGCCTCGACCGGCCGACCGCCGGCGACGTCCGCATCGACGGGCAGCACTACGACCGGCTGAAGGACCCCCTCAGGTACATCGGCGCCCTGCTGGACGCCAAGGCCATGCACGGCGGGCGCAGCGCCTTCAACCATCTGCTGTGTCTGGCGCAGAGCAACGGCATCCCGCAGAGCCGGGTGCACGAGGTGCTGGACACCGTCGGTCTGACCTCCGTGGCGAGGAAGAAGGCCAAGGGGTTCTCGCTGGGGATGGGACAGCGGCTGGGCATCGCGGGCGCGCTCCTCGGCGACCCCCGGATCCTGATGTTCGACGAGCCGGTCAACGGCCTCGACCCCGAGGGCATCCACTGGATCCGCAACCTGATGAAGTCGCTGGCCGCGCAGGGGCGGACCGTGTTCGTCTCCTCCCACCTCATGAGCGAGATGGCGCTGACCGCCGATCACCTGATCGTGATCGGGCAGGGCCGGCTGCTCGCCGACACCTCGATGGCCGACTTCATCGCGCAGAACTCGCGCTCGTACGTCCGTATCCGTACCCCGCAGCGGGAGCGGCTGCTCGACGTGCTGCACGGCGCCGGGGTCCTGGTCGTCGAGTCCGGCAGCGGGGTACTGGAGGTCGACGGCGACAAGTCCGAGCACATCGGGGAGCTGGCCGCGCAGCACCAGATCGTGCTGCACGAGCTGAGTCCCCAGCGGGCCTCCCTGGAGGAGGCGTTCATGCAGCTCACCGCGGAGTCGGTGGAGTACCACGCGCACACGGACACACCCCCCGGTCCGCTCGAACAGTTCGAGCAGCCCGGACCGCAGTGGGGCGACGACTGGACGAGGAGCCGATGATGGCGGCGACCCAGGTCATCCGGTCCGAGTGGACCAAGATCCGGTCGGTGGCCTCCACCGTGTGGACGCTCTCGCTGGCGGTGGTGGTCACCGTCGCCCTCGGCATGCTGATCTCGGCGTTCACGGGCAATGAGTTCGACAACATGAGCCGCGACGACCGGCTCTCCTTCGACCCCACCTTCATCAGCTTCGCCGGGATGAGCCTCGGTCAGCTCGCGATGATCGTGTTCGGGGTGCTGGTCGTGTCGAACGAGTACAGCACCGGCATGATCCGCACCTCGCTGGCCGCCGTGCCGCAACGTGGCACCTTCCTGTTCAGCAAGATCGCGGTGGCCACCGGGCTCGCGCTGGCCGTGGGGCTGGCCACCAGCTTCGTCACGTTCTTCCTGGGGCAGGCCATGCTCGGCTCCCACAAGGCGTCGATCGGGGACACCGGAGTCCTGCGGGCGGTCATCGGCGGCGGTCTGTACATGACGCTCATCGCCGTGTTCTCGATGGGGGTGGCCACGATGCTGCGCTCGCCGATGCTGTCGCTCGGCATTCTGATGCCGTTCTTCTTCCTGATCTCCAACATCCTCGGCAACGTCTCGGCGACGAAGAAGATCGGCCGGTATCTGCCCGACCAGGCGGGCAGCAAGATCATGCAGGTGGTCACGCCGATCGACGACGACACCCCGTACGGGCCCTGGGGCGGTTTCGGAATCATGGCCCTGTGGGCCCTCGCCGCGCTGGCGGGCGGCTATCTCCTGCTGAAGAAACGCGACGCGTAACGCTTTGGTCTTTGCTTTCATTTGAGCGGAACCGTCAGCGCCCCGATAGTCTCCTAACCCTTACGGGGGCGTGTGCCCTGCTGTCCTGAACCTTTCGATGGGTGCGGAGCATGATCGAAGCAGTCGGCCTGACCAAGCGCTACGGCGACAAGACCGCTGTGTACAACCTTTCCTTCCAGGTGCGGCCCGGCGCTGTCACCGGCTTCCTAGGGCCGAACGGCTCGGGCAAGTCGACGACCATGCGGATGATCCTGGGGCTGGACAACCCGACCTCCGGGACGGTGACGATCGGCGGCTACCCGTACCGCAAGCTGCCGAACGCCGCCCGCCAGGTGGGTGCCCTGCTGGACGCCAAGGCGGTGCACGGCGGCCGGCACGCCCGCAACCACCTGCTGAGCCTGGCCCAGCTGTCCGGCATCCCGGCCCGGCGGGTCGACGAGGTCCTCGGCGTCGTCGGCCTCCAGGACGTGGCACGCAAGCGTTCCAAGGGCTTCTCCCTGGGCATGGGCCAGCGGCTCGGCATCGCGGCCGCGCTGCTCGGCGACCCGCAGGTGCTGCTCTTCGACGAGCCGGTCAACGGCCTCGACCCCGAGGGCATCCTCTGGGTTCGCAACCTGATGAAGTCGCTGGCCGCCGAGGGCCGCACGGTGTTCGTCTCCTCCCACCTCATGAGCGAGATGGCGGTGACCGCCGATCACCTGATCGTGATCGGGCGCGGGCAGTTGCTCTCCGACATGAGCGTGAAGGACTTCATCTCGGCCAACTCCGCCGACTTCGCGCGGGTCCGCACCCCGCACACCGAACCCCAGCTGCGCGAGAAGCTGGCCTCCGCGCTCACCGAGGCGGGCGGCCATGTGCTGCCCGAACAGGACGGCGCGCTGCGGGTGACCGGGCTGGCGCTGCCCCGCATCAGCGACATCGCCCACGAAGGCGACGTCCGCCTGTGGGAGTTGTCGCCGCACCAGGCCTCGCTGGAAGAGGCGTACATGCGGATGACGCAGGGCGCCGTCGACTACCGGTCCACCATCGACCAGAAGGCCGGTCTCCAGCAGCAGCTCGCGCCCGGCGCGCAGCCGCCCATGCCGGTGCCGGGCCAGGGCCAGCCGGGCTGGTACGCCCCGCCGCCGCAGCACCCCGGATACGCTGCGCCGCAGCAGCCGGTCCAGGCGCCCCCGGCGGCCTCCTACGGGGCGTACGGCGCCCCCGGGACCCCCGCCACGGCACCCGGCCCGAACGGGGCCAACCCGTACGCGCAAGCGCCCGCACAGGCCCCGGCGTCGCCGGCGGCGGCACCGTCCGCACCCGCCCCGGCCGAGCCGGCCGAGCCGGCCCCGGCCGCTCCCGCCGCTCCCGCCCCCGACGCCGCCCCGACCAAGTCCGAGGACGCCCGATGAGCACCCCGCAGCACCCGTCGCCGCAGGCCGCGCCCGCCTGGCAGGGGGCGCCCGGTCCCGCGTACGCCGCGGCCGGCCCCGCCTACACCTCGCCGATCCCGATCGTGCGCACGCACCTCGGGCACGCCATCACCTCGGAGTGGACGAAGATCCGGTCGGTGCGCTCCACGATGTGGACGCTGGGCGTGTTCGTGCTGCTCGTCGTCGGCATCGGGCTGCTGGCCGGCGCGATCGTCGCCGCGAACGCGACCGAGGGCGACCTCGCGGGCGACACCGCCCTGTCGTTCGGCTTCTTCGGGCTGCTCCTGGGCAGCATGTGCATCATCACGCTCGGCGTGCTGACCACGGCCTCGGAGTACGGCACCGGCATGATCCGCACGACGATGGTGGCCTGCCCGTCCCGCGGCCGGGTGCTCGCCGCGAAGGCGGTCGTGTTCTTCGCCGTCGCGTTCGTCGTCACGCTCGTGTCCACGGGCTTCGTCGCCATGGTGCACGTGGGGATGCTGGGCGATGCCCGGCAGCCGACCGGCTCGGAGTGGCTCAAGGCCACCTTCGGGGTGTCCCTCTACATCGCGCTGCTCGGGCTGATCTCGCTGGCCGTCGGCTCGATCATCCGGCACTCGGCCGGCGCCATCACCATCATGATCGGTGTCCTGCTGGCCCCGCTGGTCATCGCGATCTTCATGTTCTCGTCCTCGCTGGAGGGCCTGCGCCAGGCGCTGTTCGAGTACTCGATCCCGAGCCAGATGAGCGTGTTCTACTCGTCCTCGCTCAGCGAGAGCGGGCCGACCGGCTGGGACCCGCTGTGGATCGCGCTCGGCGTCACCGCCGTCGTGCTCGGCGGCGCCTTCGCCCTGCTGGAGAAGCGCGACGTCTGAGAGCTGACGGCCGACGGCTGACAGCCGACGGCCGCTAGAACCTCGGCGCGTTACGGGACCGCCGCACCCCCGGGGTGCGGCGGTCCCGTGCGTTCCAGCACGCCTTGTGCCAGTGCCGGCGGTCGTCGACGCCCGCGTGCTCGGGCCAGACGACGACATGCGGCACACCGTCGGGGATCAGCTGGTCGCAGCCCGGGCACCGGTACGCCTTGCCCTGGGCGCTCGCGCCGGCCACGTGCCGCACACTCCACTGCTCGCCCTGCCAGCTCTCCCCCGACTGCCAGCCGCCGTAGCGTCTCGCGCGGTCGTCCTCGGCGCTCTGGCCGGACGAGCCCTCACCCTTGGGGCGGTTGCGACGCGGGGACACGGGACACCTCACGGGGCTATACAGGGACCAGGATTGCTGTCCAGCCTACGCGGCGTGCGCGCGGGTATCCGTAGGGCAGCGAGCCCCCACAAGTCGCCCTCCCGGACGTCCCGTTCTCCAGACAATCCGCAAATCTCTCCGCCAGGCCGTGTCCTCGGCACGTGTCAGACGGTTATGCCGGGTGGGGGAGCTCCGTGTCGGAGCCAAGGAAGCAGGAAAGTCCATGCGCGTTGGAAGTTTCGTGTTGGGAGCCCAGTTCCCCGGCCAGGGTCAGGGAGAGGCGCTGCACCGCGCGGTCCGCTCGGCCGAGGTGGCGGAGGAGGCGGGCCTCGACTCGGTCTGGCTGGCCGAGCACCACTTCGTGCCGTACGGCACATGCCCGTCGGCGGTCACGCTCGCCGCTCTGCTGCTGGGCCGCACCCGCCGCATCCGGGTCGGCACGGCGGTCAGCGTACTGCCCACCGTCCACCCCGTAGCGCTGGGCGAGCAGGCCGCGCTGCTGCACCTGACGAGCGGCGGCCGCTTCTCGCTGGGCGTGGGGCGCGGCGGCCCGTGGGTCGACCTGGAGGTGTTCGGCGCGGGCCTGGAGGCGTACGAGCGGGGGTTCCCGGAATCACTCGATCTGCTGGTGCGCTGGCTGCGCGACCCCTCGGTGGGGGCCGACGGCGAGCGGTTCCGCTTCCGCGAAGTCCCCGTGGTCCCCCGGCCGTCGGAGGCGCTGACGGACGCGTCGGGCCCGGAGGTCGTCGTCGCGTGCACCTCGCCGGCGAGCGTACGGCTGGCCGCCGAGCGCGGGCTGCCGATGCTCCTCGGCATGCACGTGGGGGACGAGGAGAAGGCCGAGATGGTCGCCGCGTGGCGGCAGTACGCGCGCGCGGCCGGGCGGTCCGGGGACGAGATCCGGGGCGCGGGGCATGTCTCGGCGGGCGTCTGCCAGATCGCGGACCGGCGCACGGACGCGGTGGAGACCTTGGTGAAGGCGATGCCGGGCTGGCTGCGGCAGGGGCTCGACGCCCATGTGACGGTGGACGGCCGGGCCCGCTCCATGCGGGACCCGGTGGCATACACCGAACTGCTCTGCGGGCTGCACCCGGTGGGCACCCCGCGGCTGTGCGTCGACCGTCTCGCGGCGACCGGCGAGCGGACCGGCATCTCGCGTTTCGCCCTGCTGGTCGAGGGTTCCGGCGACCTGGCGGCCACCGAGGAGAACGTACGGCGGCTGGGCTCGGAGGTGCTCCCCCACCTCCGGTGAACAGCCCAGCCGGCCGCGAGGCTTGCCGCTCCCGTACTGATGGAACCTCCCGCGTCAGGAGCGGCAAGCAACAGGCTCACGTGTCAGCAGTCCCGGAATTCCGGGGACTGGTTCAGCACCTGGCTGCGGACCGAGGTGAATCGGGCGAGCTTCTCGTCGACAGCCGGCTCCAACGGGAACACCGCCACCCGGTGGCAGTTCTGGAAGGCCAGCCGCACACCGAAGTGCCGCTGGAGCGCGCCGCGTATGGCGTCACTCGCGAGCGCGCGCAGCAACTGCCCGCGTGCCTGCTCGTCCGGCGGGGGCGTCTGGTTGTCGGCGAAGTCTCCGCCGTCCACCTTCAGCTGGGCCACCAGGGAGCTGACCATCTCCCATGCGTAGGGCAGGGAGGTCCGGACGCAGTCGACGAATTCTGCTTCGTCGACCTCGCCTCGCTCGGCCTGTTCGAGTAGGGCCGGTGAGACGTCGAGCGACATGGGTACTCCTCTCGCACCCCCGGAACATCAGGGGTTGCCGGACAGGGAAAGGGAGTTCGCATGCCGAAACACCGCACACGCTGAGTACACGCATCGCGACCTCCCGTTCACTACGGTAGGCAACGGACCGTGACCGCACCAGGAGAATGGGCACATAGGGAACTCCAAGTAGGCACACAATCGGCCACTGCCGAGCAGCTGCCGAACGAGGGGTTACCAGGTCGAAAGGGGCGGGCAAGAAGGGGCCTCGGTTGCGGGTGGGGGTGGGGAGACGGGCGGGCGAATCGCGTGCCCGGTGGGGCGTCGGATAGCGTGGTGCACCATGCGTCTCGTCATCGCCCGGTGCTCCGTGGACTACGCCGGCCGGCTCACCGCCCACCTCCCTTCCGCGCCCCGTCTCATCCTGGTGAAGGCGGACGGCAGCGTCTCGATCCATGCCGACGACCGGGCCTACAAGCCCCTGAACTGGATGTCGCCCCCCTGCACGCTGAAGGAGGGCGCGGGCGACGAGGAAGGCGTCTGGACCGTCGTCAACAAGGGCGGAGAGAAGCTCATCATCACGATGGAGGAGATCCTCCACGATTCTTCGCACGAACTCGGCGTCGATCCCGGCCTGATCAAGGACGGCGTGGAAGCACACCTCCAGGAGCTGCTCGCCGACCGCATCGAGACCCTCGGCGAGGGCTACACCCTCATCCGCCGCGAGTACATGACCGCCATCGGCCCGGTCGACATCCTGTGCCGGGACGCGGAGGGGCAGACCGTCGCGGTGGAGATCAAGCGACGCGGCGAGATCGACGGCGTCGAGCAACTCACGCGCTATCTGGAGCTGTTGAACCGCGACCCGCACCTCGCCCCGGTGCGTGGTGTCTTCGCGGCCCAGGAGATCAAGCCCCAGGCCCGCGTGCTCGCCACCGACCGCGGCATCGGCTGCCAGGTCCTGGACTACAACGCGATGCGGGGCATCGAGGACGACAAGCTGCGGCTGTTCTGACCCCCACCCGTACGACGACAAGGCCGGGTTCCTGAAGAGGAACCCGGCCCTTTTGTGCGCCTGCGCCTCAGATCACCTGGTCCGGCGAGGCCGAGGCGGCCGCGCCGGTGCTCTGTGCCGAGCTGATCGAGCTCGCGGGCGAGGAGGACATCGAACTGCTGGCCGAGTTCGAGGTGGGCGGGGTGGCGCCCCCGGACGCCGGCGGGCTGCCTGTTCCATCGCTGGGCGGTGTGGACGGCGAAGGCGACGACGAGCCCGTCCCGCTACTGGACGCGGACGGCGAGGCCGAGGGCGACCCGGAGCCCGAACTCGACGACGACGGCTTGGATGTCGGCCTGGGCGAGGACCCACCGTCGCCCGACCCGTGTGAGCTGCTCGCCTCCGACGACGGCTCCGCCTCTCCCGTGGGGGACGGGTCGTCCGAGGTGCCCATCGTTCCGTCCGGGCCCGGGTCGGTGGGTCTGCTGGTCGCCTCGCCCGTGTCGGCGGAACCGCTGTCGTCGCCCGGGGTGTCGGAGTCCAGGTCGCCGTCGTCCAGGCCGGTGCTGACGGACGGGTTGACGCCGACCCGGTCGGAAGGGTCGTTGGCGTCGTTGTCGGAGGTCGCGCCGAGCGTCACGACCGTGCCGAGGACGGCGACGAGCAGCGCGCCCGCACCGGCCGCGACCAGGTTGCGCTTGGCCAGGCTCTTCAGACCGCCCCGGTTGTGACGGGCGGGCGGGCCGGCGGGACCACGGCGGGCGACGACCGTCTCGGCCTCCGGCGGGTAGGTCGGGAGCACCGCCTGGATGCCTCGCGGCGGGGACGCCGACTCCTCGTGGCGGGCCTCGGGCACCTCCTCGCCGGCCGTCGCCACCGCGAGGCCGGGTAGGTCCCCGGAGCGGTCGGTGACCAGGGCGAGGGCGCGGCGGCCGGCGACGGTCCCGCGCTTGTCGGCGATCGCCCCGCGCAGGGCGAGGGAGGCCTCCAGCTCGGAGCGGGCCCGGTCGACGTCCCCGCCGCAGAGGGCGAGGACGCCCATCTCGTGGTGGAAGTAGGCCCGGTCGGCGGACTCCCCGGCGAGCCGGGCGGCCTCGGCGCCCTCGTGCAGGCTGCTCTCCCAGGCGCTCCAGCGCAGGCCCGCGGCGAAGGCGGGCGCGGCGGTGCGGGCGAGCTGGACGGCGGTGGACTCCTCGTCCTCGCCCGTCGGGGTCGTCGTGGGGACGATCACGACGAGGGCGGCGAGGACGGCGTCGGCCTCCGCGCAGACCCGCTCGGGGGTGACCGAGGGGTGTCCGGCCCACCAGGCGTAGTGCTGGGCGGCGGACTGGGCGCGGGTCTCGACGTCGTCGGCGTATCCGGCGGCCTCGAGCTGGGTCTGGACGCCGGCGGCGAGGCGGTAGCGGGTGCCGACCGGGGAGACGAGTCCGCAGGCGGTGAGTTCACCGAGAGCGGCGTCGGCGTGGGTGTCGCCGACCAGGGCGGGCAGATGCGCCTGGTGCGGGACCTCACCGTCCAGGGCGACGGCGAAGCGCAGCGTCGCGCGGGCGGAGGCGCTGAGGCGGGCGGCGAGCAGCGGCGCGGGCGCGGCGGCCTCGCCGAGCGAGGGCAGGGGTATCTCCTCGGCCTCGCCGGCTCCGGCGAGGCCGTCGACGGCGTCGGCGAGCGGCCGGGCGTCCTCGAAGACACCGAACACGTCGACCGCGTCGGCGCCGGCCCGCAGCTGGTCGCGCTGCGAGAGCAGGGCGCCGGCCTGGACGAACCGCAGCGGCAGGCCCTCGGACTCGAACCACAGGTCGCCGGCCCAGTTGGCCTCCTCCTCGGTGAGGACGCGGCCGACGGCGTGCTCGATCACCTCGACGCCGCCCGCCCGGTCCAGCCCGGTGAGGACGACCTCCTCGACGGCGGACTCGGCGGAGGGCGGCGGGGTGTCCGGGGTCGCGCCGAGCAGGAAGGCGCACTCGGGCGTCGCGTCCAGGACTTCGTCGAGGTCGGCGCCGCCGAGGTCGAGGTCGTCGACCACGACGACCGCGCCGATCTCGCGGACCAGGGCACTCAGGTCGTCGCTCTCGGGGCGGTACCGGGGAGCGTCGTAGACGGCGTGGAAGAGGTCGTGCAGGAGGTCGGCCGAGGTGCGGCGGAAGCCGGTGAGGCGGACGACGCCGTCGGGGGCGAGGTCCTCGCAGTCCTCGGCGACGAGGTCGAGCAAACTGGTGCGGCCGGAGCCGGGCGGGCCGGTGAGGCGGACGGAGCGGCCGCGGGCCAGCAGGCGGACCAGCTGTTCGCGTTCGTCCTGGCGGCCCAGGAGCGGCTGGGCGGGCCGGGCGGTTCCGGCGGGGGCCGGCGGCCGGGCGGCGCGCTCGGCCTCGGCACGCTGCTCCGCGGTGCGCTTGGCGGGGCGCTCCGGTATCTCTCCCCCACTCTCGGCTGCGCTCGAGCGGGAGGGGCCCCCAGGCGGGCAGAGTTCTATCTCGCTGCCGTCGACCGGATTGACCGTGAGCAGGTGTTCGCCCGCGACGAGCCGCACGGTGCGGGCCAGCGCCGGCGTGTGCTGGCCGAAGTCGGGGGTGAGGGGGTCCCTGGACGGGCGCGGGCGCGGCGTGCCGCCGTCGTCGTCCTGGCCGTACTCCTCGGGTCCCCGGGTGTTCGGGTCCATAGGTTCAAGCCCCCCAAAAGCGTCGTGTGGCGGTAGCCCCTCCCGGCCTTGCTGCACACTGCGCTGTCGCTTCTGGTCCGGTGCCCGCTCGAGGGCTGCGAGCGGCGGGCAGACGAACCGTAAACCTTCGCACAGTATCTACGACAGCCCGGGGTGCCGGGCCGCCCGAAGCGTCACAGTCTCGTGAGGATTGCGCCCGTCGCTTGTTTTCCGCCGCAGGCCACGCCCCCTGGGGGGTCAGACCCTGGGCAGGGACTCCACTCCGATACCGCCCTCGATCGCGAGGATCCGGTGCAGTCGGGTGGCCACCAGCAGGCGTTGCATCTGCGGAGGCACCCCGCGCAGCACCAGGCGTCGGCCGCACCGTCCGGCCCGTCGGTGGACGCCCATGATGACGCCGAGTCCGGTGGCGTCCCAGGAGTCCAGCTCGGACAGGTCGAGCACCAGGTCGCCGACTCCGTCGTCCACGGCCGTGTGCAGAGCCGTACGGGCATCCGCCGCGCTGCGAACGTCGAGACGACCCCCGACGACCAGCTCTACGTGGTCGCCCCTGATGTGCATAGCGCTCCCCTAAGCGTGCGTCTCGTGCTCCGCGGTGGTGGTGTCCGGTGTTGCATCCTCTGACTGCGGGAAGCGGTCGGAGGTTGCCGTCTGTGAGCGAACCGATACCGAATTCACTCGCAGGGGTGAGGCCCATGGGGCCTGTGCGGTTTCGGTGCTTGTAGAAGCCCTGCCCGCTCAGGCGTCCGATGTCACCGGCGTCAACCATCCGGCGCAGCCGCTCCGCATGCCTCTCGGCGGGAGATTAGCGGGCGTGAGGCGCTGTGTGACCGGTTAGTAACGCGGCTCACGTCTCAGGGCGTGAGACGCCGGTCACGTCGTCAATTACTGTCCGATTCACGCCGATTGGACCGGGACTGCCCGGGCGCCGACAGCAGTGACCAAGGGAACGGAACGGATCCTCCGGGACGGTCTAGATTGGCCGCATGGTCAATCTGACGCGCATCTACACGAGGACCGGCGACCAGGGCACCACCGCTCTCGGCGACATGAGCCGGGTCGCCAAGACCGACCTGCGGATCGCCGCGTACGCCGATGTCAACGAGGCGAACGCGGCGCTCGGCACGGCGCTCGCGCTGGGCGGACTGGACGATGAGCTCGGCGGGGTGCTGACCCGGGTCCAGAACGACCTGTTCGACGTGGGCGCGGACCTGTCGACGCCGGTGGTGGAGAACCCGGAGTTCCCGCCGCTTCGGGTCGAGCAGTTCTACGTCGACCGTCTGGAGGCGGACTGCGACCGGTTCAACGAGCGGCTGGAGAAGCTGCGGTCGTTCATCCTGCCCGGCGGCACCCCGGGCGCGGCCCTGCTCCACCAGGCCTGCACGGTCGTCCGACGGGCCGAACGCTCCACCTGGGCGGCGCTGGAGGTGCACGGTGAGCGGATGAACCCGCTCACCGCGACCTACCTCAACCGGCTCTCGGATCTGCTGTTCATTCTGGCCCGCACCGCCAACAATGCGGTCGGCGACGTGCTCTGGGTGCCGGGCGGGGAGCGCTAGCGCATCTTGGCCGGTTCCCGCTCCGATCCGCCGTCCGATCCGCCGTCCGGTCCGGCGTTCGGCTCGGGCTTCGGTCCGGAGTTCGGCTCGGGCTTCGGCTCGGGCTTCGGGAACAGGGTGTAGCTCCCCGCGATGACGAGGTTGATGCCGATCACCCACAGCATCCGCAGCTGCCACGCCCGCAACGAGTCGGTCTCGCCGTCCCCGCCGACGTACCGGACGGCCGCCTGGAGCAGCGCCACGGCGACGAGTGCGGCGAGGGTCCAGCGGCCCGCGACCTTCCATTCGTGGACGGCGCGGGCCCTGCCGTACTTCGGCGGCCGCACGGGCGGCGGGCCGCCGGCGAACCGGTGGGCGACCCGGGCGTCCGCCCACCTGACGGTGGAGTGGCCGAGGCCCACGGTGAAGCCGATGTAGACCGCGGCGAGGCCGTGCCGCCAGTCCGGCTCGGCACCGTTCTTGAGATCGATCGCGGTCACCACGAACAGCACGGCCTCCAGCAGCGGCTCGCACAGCAGCAGGGCCAGCCCCAGACGCGGCATCCGGAACACGTACCGGAAGGCCAGTCCGGCGGCCAGCAGCACCCAGAAGGCCACCTCACAGGCGATGATCAGTCCGACGATCACGGTTCGCTCCTCTCGCTCACCCTTCCAGGCTCCCGGCCGGCACAGCGCGTCTCGTCGTCGGCGGTGACGAACTCGCGGTACATCGAAAGATGCAGTTCGGGACCGTCCCCGGGAAGCAGGCGGACGGGAGGCGAGGCGTGTTGGATGGAGGACATGGCCGTCCGAGACCCGCACCGCCTGCGCCGCCCGCACCGCTTCGACGTGTACATCGCGGTCGGCGGGCTGCTCGGCGGGCTGCTGCTGGTCGCCATCGGTCTGGGCACCCGGCCGTCCGACGATCCGATCGTGCTCCTCGACGGCCCCTGGCCGGTCCTGGTGCCGCTCGGTGCGATGGCCGGCTGCGAGGTGCTGCGCCGGGTCGCGCCGCGCACGGCCCTGCTGGTCGGCACGGCCGCGATCGTCCTGGACACCCTGACCCAGGGCAACCTGTTCACGGTGCTGATGTACACGGACCTGATGTACGCGGCCGTCCTGTACGGCCCGCTCGCGTCGGCCCGCCGGATCCAGTGGATCACCGGACTGCTGACGGTGGCCGGGACGCTGGTGCCCTTCGCGGTGTGGCGGGTGCCGGAGGCCCTGCTGATCGGGGTGGTGGTCGGCATCGTGGCCTACGCGCCCGCCGCCACCGGCTGGATCGTGCGCAACCACCGCGACGCGGCCGAGGCGGCCCGGCTGCGGGCCGAACAGACCGCGCTGCTCGCCGAGATGGACCGCGTCCAGGCGGTCACCACCGAACGGGCGCGGATGGCACGGGAGTTGCACGACATGGTCGCCAACCACCTGTCGGCGATCGCGATCCACTCGACCGCGGCGCTCTCGATCGACGACCCGGACACGTCCAGGCAGGCACTGTCCGTCATCCGCGAGAACAGCGTCGAGGGGCTGGCGGAGATGCGGCGGCTGATCGGGATCCTGCGCGACGGCAGCGGGGACCGCGAGCCCGCCGCGGCCCCCACCCTGGACGGCCTGGAGGCTCTCGTCGACGGTGCCCGCGCCAATGGCCTCGACGTCACCCTCGACTCCGAGCCCGGTGCGGTGCCGGCCCCCGTCGAACTCGCCGCCTACCGGATCGTCCAGGAGTCGCTGACCAACGCGCTGAAGCACGCCTGCCCGGGCCGGGTCGCCGTCGCCCTCGTCCGGCGCGACGGGGTGCTCGACGTGCGGGTGCGGAGTCCGTACGGCCGTCGGGACGGACCCCGCGCCCCAGGTTCCGGCGCCGGGCTCGTCGGCATGCGGGAGCGCGCGGCGCTGCTGGACGGCACGTTCGACGCCGGGCCCGAGGACTCGTGCTGGACGGTGCGGGCCACGTTCCCCCTCACCGAAGGAGAGCCCGTATGAGCTCGGCCATCCGGGTCCTCGTCGCCGAGGACCAGTCCGCCGTACGCGCCGGGCTCGTCCTGATCCTGGGCAGCGCGTCCGACATCGAGGTGGTGGGCGAGGCGGCGGACGGGGAGCAGGCGGTGGCCCTGGCGCGGGAGTTGCGGCCGGACGTGGTGCTGATGGATGTTCAGATGCCGCGTCTCGACGGGGTGTCGGCGACCCGGAAGGTCGTCGAGGAGGGGCTCGCCGACGTGCTGGTGCTGACCACCTTCGACCTCGACGAGTATGTGTTCGGGGCGCTGCGGGCGGGTGCCGCGGGGTTCCTGCTGAAGAACACGGAGGCCAGGGACCTGCTGTCGGCGGTCCGCACGGTGGCCGCTGGGGAGGGGTTGATCGCTCCCGCGGTGACCCGTCGGCTGATCGCCGAGTTCGCCGCGAAGCCGGTGCGGGCACCGAAGGCCGACCCCGCCGTCCTGGACGCCCTCACCCGGCGCGAGCGCGAGGTGCTGGCCTGTCTGGGCGAGGGGATGTCCAACGCGGGCATCGCCGGGCGCCTCGACATGGCGGAGGCGACGGTGAAGACGCACGTCAGCCGTCTGCTGGGGAAGCTGGAGCTGCGCAGTCGGGTGCAAGCGGCGGTGCTGGCACAGGAGTTGGGGATCCGGGCGGGATCCGATGGGGCTCCGGAGGTTTAGCGGACCGCAGTGGTCCAGACCTATTGACCTGTGGTCCAGACCTTTCTATTCTCGCGGCACCGTGGGCGTGAAGGCTCAGTCACGCCCCCCGACTCCCCCCGAGGAGGCGCAGGATGCGCTTCAGACACAGAGCCGCGGCAGGGTTCGCGACGCTGCTGCTCCCGCTGGCCGGCCTGGTCGGCCTCGCGAGCCCCGCCCAGGCCGCCACGACCGCCACCGCCACCTACACCAAGGCATCGGACTGGGGCACCGGGTTCGAGGGCAGGTGGATGGTGAAGAACACCGGCACCACCGCCATCAGTTCATGGACGGTCGAGTGGGACTTCCCCTCCGGCACCTCCGTCACCTCCGCCTGGGACGCCGACGTCACGTCCTCCGGCACCCACTGGACCGCCAAGAACAAGTCCTGGAACGGCAGCCTCGCCGCCGGCGCCTCCGTCTCCTTCGGCTTCAACGGCGCGGGCGCCGGCTCTCCGTCCAACTGCAAGCTCAACGGCGGCAGTTGCGACGGCACGACGGTCCCGGGCGACGCCTCCCCGTCCGCCCCGGGCACCCCGACCGCCTCCGCCCTCACCGACACCTCGGTGAAGCTGGCCTGGTCCGCCGCCACCGACGACAAGGGCGTCAAGAACTACGACGTCCTGCGCGACGGCGCCAAGGTCGCCACGGTCACGACGACCTCGTACACGGACACCGGTCTGACGGCCGGCACCGACTACTCCTACACCGTCCAGGCCCGTGACACCGCCGACCAGACCGGCCCGGTCAGCGGAGCGGTCGCGGTCCACACCACCGGCGGCGGCACCACTCCCCCGACCACCGGCTCCAAGGTCAAGCTCGGCTACTTCACCGAGTGGGGCATCTACGGCCGCAACTACAACGTCAAGAACCTGGTGACGTCCGGTTCGGCCGCGAAGATCACACACATCAACTACGCCTTCGGCAACGTCACCAACGGCCAGTGCGCGATCGGCGACTCCTACGCCGACTACGACAAGGCCTTCACCGCGGACCAGTCGGTCAGCGGCGCCGCCGACACCTGGGACCAGCCACTGCGCGGCAACTTCAACCAGCTGCGCCAGCTGAAGGCCAAGTACCCGAACATCAAGGTGCTGTGGTCCTTCGGCGGCTGGACCTGGTCCGGTGGCTTCGCCCAGGCCGCGGCCAACCCGGCGGCGTTCGCGCAGTCCTGCTACAACCTGGTCGAGGACCCGCGCTGGGCCGACGTCTTCGACGGCATCGACATCGACTGGGAGTACCCGAACGCCTGCGGCCTGTCCTGTGACACCAGCGGGGCGGCGGCCTACAAGAACCTGATGCAGGCCCTGCGCGCCAAGTTCGGCACGGGCAACCTGGTCACCGCGGCCACCACCGCCGACGGCTCCTCCGGCGGCAAGATCGACGCGGCCGACTACGCGGGCGCGGCACAGTACGTCGACTGGTACAACGTGATGACGTACGACTTCTTCGGCGCCTGGGCGGCCCAGGGCCCGACGGCCCCGCACTCCCCGCTCACCTCGTACAGCGGCATCCCGCAGGCCGGATTCACCACGGCCGACGCTATGGCCAAGTTCAAGGCGAAGGGCGTACCCGCGAGCAAGCTGCTCATCGGCATCGGCTTCTACGGCCGCGGCTGGACCGGCGTCACCCAGGACGCCCCGGGCGGCACGGCCACGGGCCCGGCGGCCGGCACCTACGAGCAGGGCATCGAGGACTACAAGGTCCTCAAGACGTCCTGCCCGGCCACCGGCACCATCGCCGGCACGGCGTACGCGAAGTGCGGCAGCAACTGGTGGTCCTACGACACCCCGGCCACCATCGCCGGCAAGATGACCTGGGCCAAGAACCAGGGTCTGGGCGGCGCGTTCTTCTGGGAGTTCAGCGGAGACACCAGCAACGGCGAGCTGGTGAGCGCCATCAACAGCGGACTGTCGTGACCGTCGCAGACAAGTTCGTGTAGTCGAGCGACATTGACGCTCCCCCTGACTTCGTCCGGGGGGACCCCCGGTCAGCGAGTGAATGCGGCTACGCCACATTCACTCGCTGACCGGGCGGAGCTGCCTCCAGCCACGCGAGGAAACCGGTCAGCGCGTCTTCGCTCATCGCGAGCTCGAGACGCGTGCCCCGGTGCACACAGGTGAGGATCACCGCGTCGGACAGCAGCGCCAGCTCCTCCTCGCCCTCGGGAAGACGGCGGCCGGCCACCTCGATCGAACCGCGCTCCAGAACCCGGCGCGGGCGGTAGGCGTACGAGAAGACGCGGTACCACTCGATGCGGTCGCCGTTGTAGCGGGCGACCCCGTAGCTCCAGCCCTTTCCGCTCGTGTCCGGTTTCTCGGAGACGTCCCAGCGCAGGGAACAGTCGAAGGTGCCGCCGGACCGCTGGATGAGTCTGCGGCGCAGGCCGAAGACGAACAACCCCAGCGCCACCAGGGCCACGACGATGCCGCACACAGTCAGAGCGAGGACCATCGACACCGACCTCCTCGTCTCCTAGGTACCGAAAATAGGTAACGGAACGGAAAAAACATCCGTATCTGCCTCAGCCGCGGTCGGCTCCGGATTGCTCCGGTGCCGACCGCGGCTGATTGACGTCAAGCGGTTACACGCTGGCTCAGCGCGAGGCCGCCGCACGCAGTCGAACGTCCGCGCGACGCTCGGCGGCGGCATCGCCCTCCGCCTTCGCGCGCTCGAGTTCCCGCTCCACGCGCTGGACATCGATCTCGTCCGAAAGCTCGGCGATCTCGGCCAGCAGCGACAGCTTGTTGTCCGCGAACGAGATGAAACCGCCGTGCACCGCGGCGACGACCGTTCCACCATCACTCGTACGGATGGTCACCGGGCCCGACTCCAGCACACCGAGCAGCGGCTGGTGACCGGGCATGACGCCGATGTCGCCCGACGTGGTGCGCGCGACGACCAGGGTGGCCTCGCCGGACCAGACCTCTCGGTCGGCCGCGACCAGCGCGACGTGCAGCTCAGCAGCCAAGGTGGCTCCTCGGGTCACCACCCGGCTTTCCTGCCGGGTGTTGCGTATAAGTCTAGTAGGGCTCCGAGCACCGAAGTGCCGGGGTCCCGCCCCAGGACTCTGCCGGGGGTCCGGGGGTCGCCCCCCGGAAGATGCGGCGTGGGCGTACGAAGAGGGGCGGGACGCACCCGCCCCTCTTCATGAGCACGAGGCTCAGGAGACGCCGAGCTCCTTGGCGTTGGCCTTGAGGTCCTCAATGCCACCGCACAGGAAGAACGCCTGCTCCGGGAAGTGGTCGTACTCGCCGTCGATGATCGCGTTGAACGCGGTGATCGACTCGTCCAGCGGGACGTCCGACCCGTCGACGCCGGTGAACTGCTTGGCGACGTGGGTGTTCTGGGACAGGAAGCGCTCCACGCGACGGGCGCGGTGGACGGTGAGCTTGTCCTCCTCGCCCAGCTCGTCGATACCGAGGATCGCGATGATGTCCTGGAGGTCCTTGTACTTCTGCAGGACCGTCTTGACGCGCATCGCGGTGTTGTAGTGGTCCGCCGCGATGTAGCGGGGGTCCAGGATGCGGGACGTGGAGTCCAGCGGGTCCACGGCCGGGTAGATGCCCTTCTCGGAGATCGGACGGGAGAGAACCGTCGTCGCGTCGAGGTGGGCGAACGTGGTGGCCGGGGCCGGGTCGGTCAGGTCGTCCGCGGGGACGTAGATCGCCTGCATCGAGGTGATCGAGTGACCACGGGTCGAGGTGATGCGCTCCTGGAGGAGACCCATCTCGTCGGCCAGGTTCGGCTGGTAACCCACCGCGGAGGGCATCCGGCCGAGCAGGGTCGAGACCTCGGAACCGGCCTGGGTGAAGCGGAAGATGTTGTCGATGAAGAACAGCACGTCCTGCTTCTGCACATCGCGGAAGTACTCCGCCATGGTCAGACCGGCCAGGGCCACGCGCAGACGGGTGCCCGGGGGCTCGTCCATCTGGCCGAAGACCAGGGCGGTCTTGTCGATGACGCCCGACTCCGCCATCTCCTCGATGAGGTCGTTGCCCTCACGAGTGCGCTCACCGACACCGGCGAACACGGAGACACCGTCGTGGTTGTTGGCGACGCGGTAGATCATCTCCTGGATGAGCACCGTCTTGCCGACGCCGGCACCACCGAACAGACCGATCTTGCCGCCCTTGACGTACGGGGTCAGCAGGTCGATGACCTTGACGCCGGTCTCGAACATCTCGGTCTTCGACTCGAGCTCGTCGAAGCGCGGGGCCTTGCGGTGGATGGTCCAGCGCTCACCGTCGTAGGTCTCGTCGGTGTTCAGCACCTCACCGAGGGTGTTGAACACCTTGCCCTTGGTGAAGTCGCCGACCGGGACGGTGATGCCCGTTCCGGTGTCGGTGACGGCGGCCTGGCGGACCAGACCGTCGGTGGGCTGCATCGAGATCGTGCGGACCAGGCCGTCACCCAGGTGCTGGGCGACCTCCAGGGTCAGCGTCTTCTTCTCGCCGTCCTTCGCCGGGTCGGCGACCTCGACGTGAAGGGCGTTGTAGATCTCCGGCATGGCGTCGACGGGGAACTCCACGTCGACGACCGGGCCGATGACCCGGGCGACGCGGCCCGTGGCAACGGCCGTCTCAACTGTCGTCGTCATTACCTGTCACTTCCCCGCGGTCGCGTCGGCCAGGGCTGCGGAGCCACCGACGATCTCGCTGATTTCCTGGGTGATTTCGGCCTGGCGGGCCGCGTTGGCGAGGCGGGAGAGCGTGTTGATCAAGTCTCCCGCGTTGTCGGTCGCCGACTTCATCGCGCGGCGCGTGGCGGCGTGCTTGGAGGCAGCCGACTGGAGCAGCGCGTTGTAGATACGACTCTCGACGTACCGCGGCAGGAGGGCGTCGAGGACGTCCTCCGCCGACGGCTCGAAGTCGTACAGCGGAAGGATCTCGCCCTTCGGCGCCGACTCCTTGGCCACCTCGTCGAGGCTGAGCGGCAGCAGACGGTCGCCGAGCGCCGTCTGCGTCATCATCGAGACGAACTCGGTGAAGACGATGTGGAGTTCGTCCACGCCGCCGTCCGCCGTCTCCTTTTCGATGGCCTCGATCAGCGGACCCGCGACCTTCTTCGCGTCCGCATAGGTGGGCTCGTCTGTGAAGCCCGACCACGACTCCGCGACCTTGCGCTCGCGGAAGTTGTAGTGGGCCAGACCGCGGCGGCCGACGATGTACGTGTCGACCTCCTTGCCCTCCGCCTCAAGGCGCGCCGTCAGCTGCTCGGCGGCCTTGATCGCGTTGGAGTTGAAGGCGCCGGCCAGTCCGCGGTCGCTCGTGAGGAGCAGCACCGCGGCACGGGTCGCCGTCTCCGCCTCCGTGGTCAGCGGGTGCTTCGTGTTCGAGCCGGTACCGACCGCCGTGACCGCGCGGGTGAGCTCGGTCGCGTACGGCGTGGAGGCCGCCACCTTGCGCTGTGCCTTGACGACACGCGAGGCGGCGATCATCTCCATCGCCTTGGTGATCTTCTTGGTCGCGGTGACGGATCGGATGCGACGCTTGTAGACCCGGAGCTGGGCTCCCATGAGTCAGGTCCCTTCCTTACGTCACTTGGCCGCGGCCGGGGCGTCCTCGCCGAGAAGCTTGCCGTCCGAGGTCTCGAACTGCTTCTTGAACTCGGCGATGGCGTCGGCAATGGCGATGAGGGTGTCGTCCGACATCTTGCCGCCCTCCTTGATGGAGGTCATGAGGCCCTGCTCCTTGCGGTGCAGGTACTCCAGGAGCTCCTTCTCGAAGCGGCGGACGTCGGCGACCGGAACGTCGTCCATCTTGCCGGTGGTACCGGCCCACACGGAGACGACCTGGTCCTCGGTCGGCATGGGCTGGTACTGAGCCTGCTTGAGCAGCTCGACCAGTCGCTGACCGCGCTCCAGCTGCGACTTCGACGCGGCGTCCAGGTCGGAACCGAAGGCGGCGAACGCCTCCAGCTCACGGTACTGGGCGAGGTCGAGGCGCAGACGGCCGGAAACCTGCTTCATCGCCTTGTGCTGCGCGGAACCACCGACTCGGGAGACGGAGATACCGACGTTCAGCGCGGGGCGCTGACCGGCGTTGAACAGGTCCGACTCCAGGAAGCACTGGCCGTCGGTGATGGAGATGACGTTGGTCGGGATGAACGCCGAGACGTCGTTGGCCTTCGTCTCGACGATCGGCAGACCGGTCATCGAGCCGGCGCCCAGGTCGTCGGAGAGCTTCGCGCAGCGCTCCAGCAGACGGGAGTGCAGGTAGAAGACGTCACCCGGGTAGGCCTCACGGCCCGGCGGGCGGCGCAGCAGCAGGGACACGGCGCGGTAGGCGTCGGCCTGCTTCGAGAGGTCGTCGAAGATGATGAGGACGTGCTTGCCCTCGTACATCCACTGCTGGCCGATGGCCGAACCGGTGTACGGCGCCAGGTACTTGAAGCCGGCCGGGTCGGACGCCGGGGCGGCGACGATGGTCGTGTACTCCAGCGCGCCGGCCTCTTCGAGGGCGCCACGCACGGAGGCGATGGTCGAGCCCTTCTGGCCGATGGCGACGTAGACGCAGCGGACCTGCTTGTTCACGTCACCGGAGCGCCAGTTGTCGCGCTGGTTGATGATCGTGTCGACGGCCAGGGCGGTCTTGCCGGTCTGGCGGTCACCGATGATCAGCTGACGCTGACCACGGCCGACCGGGGTCATCGCGTCGACGGCCTTGTAGCCGGTCTCCATGGGCTCGTGGACCGACTTACGGGCCATGACACCCGGAGCCTGGAGCTCCAGGGCACGGCGGCCGGACGTCTCGATCTCGCCGAGGCCGTCGATCGGGTTGCCGAGCGGGTCGACGACACGGCCGAGGTAGCCCTCGCCGACGGCGACGGACAGGACCTCTCCCGTGCGGGTGACCGGCTGGCCCTCCTCGACGCCGCTGAACTCGCCGAGGATGACGGTACCGATCTCGCGCTCTTCGAGGTTGAGCGCGAGGCCGAGGGTGCCGTCCTCGAACTTCAGCAGTTCGTTGGCCATGGCCGAGGGAAGGCCCTCGACCTTCGCGATGCCGTCGCCGGCAAGGGTGACCGTACCGACCTCCTCGCGCGAGGCCGCGTCCGGCTTGTACGACTGGACAAAGTTCTCCAGCGCATCCCGGATCTCCTCCGGCCGGATCGTGAGCTCCGCCATCTGGGTTCCCTGCTCTCCTTGTTGGGCCCGAAGTTTCACTTTGGGGGGATGGGGACTCCCCCCTGAAAGAGGTGAATCCTCTGCACGGCCCAACCAGGGCCGCCATCAGTTCGTACTGCGGTCTTGAGTTGCTGCTAGTTCGCCATGCGGCGGGCGGCGTCCTCGATGCGGTCCGCGAGGGAGCCGTTGATCACTTCGTCACCGACCTGCACCCTGATCCCGCCGAGGACCGCGGGGTCCACGTCGAGGTTGAGGTGCATCGGGCGGCCGTAGAGCTTGGCGAGGGCGGCGCCGAGGCGCTGCTTCTGCGGGTCGCTCAGCGGTACCGCCGAGGTGACGACGGCGACCATGCGGTCCCGGCGCTCCGCGGCGAGCCGGGACAGGGACTCGAGGCCCGCTTCCAGGCTACGTCCCCGGGGCGCGGTCACGAGGCGCGTCACCAGTCGCTCGGTGGCCGCGTCGGCCCGGCCGCCGAGCAGGCTGCGCAGCAGCTCGCCCTTGGCCGAGGCGGTGGCCTTCCGGTTGGTCAGTGCGGCGCGCAGCTCGGTGTTCGAGGAGACGATCCGTCCGAAGCGGAACAGCTCGTCCTCGACGTTGTCGAGCCTGCCGGCCTTCTGCGCGGCGGTGAGGTCGGCGATGTCCGCCAGCTCCTCCAGCACGTCCACCAGGTCGCGGGACTGCGACCAGCGGGAACGCACCGTGCCGGACACCAGGTCGGCGGTGGCACCGCTGATCTGGGCGCCGAGCAGGCGCTGGACCAGCTCGGCCTTGGCCTCGCCGGTCTGCGCCGGGTCGGTGAGGACCCGACGCAGCGAGACCTCGCGGTCGAGCAGCGCGGTGACTGCCGCCAGCTCGTCGGCGAGCTGCGCCGCGTCCACGGACGTGGAGTCCGTCAGCGCGTCGAGACGCTCACGGGCTGCTGCGAATGCCTCGCGGCTCGCTCCGTGTGCGGTCATCGAGACGCCTCGGCCTTCTCCTCGAGGTCGTCGAGGAAGCGGTCGATGACGCGGCTCTGGCGGGCGTGGTCGTCGAGGGACTCCCCGACGAGCTTGCCGGCCAGATCGGTGGCGAGCTTGCCGACGTCCTGACGCAGCGCGGACGCGGCGGCCTTGCGGTCCGCCTCGATCTGGCTGTGCCCGGCGGCGACGATCTCCTCGCGCTGACGCTGGCCTTCCGCACGCATCTCGGTGATGAGTGCGGCGCCCTGCTCCTGCGCCTCCTGGCGCAGCCGCGCGGCCTCGTGACGGGCCTCGGCGAGCTGGGCCTTGTACTGCTCCAGAACGCTCTGGGCCTCAGTGCGAGCAATCTCGGCCTGTTCGATCCCGCCCTCGATGGCTTCGCGACGCTCTTCCAGAACCTTGTTGATGTTCGGAAGGAGCTTCTTGCCCAGGACGAAGAACACGATCGCGAACGCGATCAGACCGATGACGAGCTCGGGGATCTCCGGGATCAGAGGATTCTGGGCCTCCTCCTCAGCCGCGATTTGCAGCAAGGGCGAGATCACATCAGTTCCTTCCGTGGAATTCTCTCGTCGGCGTAGACCGGATCAGGACGTCGGGTAGACGAAGCCCATGACCAGACCGATCAGGGCGAGCGCCTCACAGAGGACGAAGCCGAGGATCTGGTTCTGACGGATCAGGCCGGCGGCCTCGGGCTGGCGAGCCAGCGCCTGGGTGCCGTTACCGAAGATGATGCCAACGCCGACGCCGGGGCCGATGGCCGCGAGACCGTAGCCGATGGCAGCGAGGTTGCCCTTGATTTCGACCGCGGCGAGGGTGTCGAGAGCGGACATGCCGTAACTTCCTTCTCTTTACACAGGCCGGTGGGGGTTGGCCACCGGAAGTTCAGGGGATGTTGATCAGGTGCTCAGTGGTGCTTGGCGAGCGCGCCCTGGATGTAGCTGCAGGACAGGAGGATGAAGACGTAGGCCTGAAGGGCCTGGATGAACAGCTCGAAGACCGTCATCACGATGACCATCAGGAACGAGACCGCCGAGTAGGCGATGCCGATGCCGTTGAGCAGGTACCAGGTCCCGATCGTGAAGATCAGGATCAGGACGTGTCCGGCGAACATGTTGGCGAAGAGCCGGACGGCGTGGGTGAACGGCCGGATGAACACGTTCGACAGGAACTCGAAGAACATGACCATCGGGAACACCGGGCCGAGCGACGGGTCGTAGCCCGTGATGTTCTTCCAACCGCCGATGAAACCGTGGCGCTTGAACGTCACGCTCATCCACACGATGTAGACGAGAGCCGCGAGACCGACCGGGAACGCGATGACCGCGGTGGCCGGGAACTGCGCGATCGGGACGATCGACCACAGGTTCATGATCCAGATGAAGAAGAACAGCGAGAACATCAGCGGGACGTACTTCTCGCCCTCGCGCTTGCCGATCGTCTCGTAGACGACGCCACGACGGACGAAGTCGTAACCCGCCTCGCCGACCATCTGGAGCTTGCCGGGGATCAGCTTCGGCTTGTTGAAGGCCGCCCAGAAGAATCCGATGACGATGACGGTGCTCACCAGCGAGAGCAGCATCGGCTTGTTGAATTCGATGCCGCCGACGGTGAAGAGCGGTTCGAAGAGGAACGAGTGCAGGCCGGGGGTCGGGAAACCGCACCCGTCGAAAATATGACAGTCGGTCTCGAAGGCGAGCGTCTTGGCGTTACTCACCGCGAGCTCCTTCAGCGTGGCGCATGGGTACGGCAACCTCGATGTGTCGGCGCGGCCTGCGACCGCGGGACGGCACTGGACTGGACTTGCGGATGTGGGGGCGGCGACTGGGCTCCGAACCGTGAGACGTCACAGGCTCGACTGCCGCCCGCGCCAGCTCTGCCGCAGTTGTGGCGAGACCATAGCAAAAGAGCGGAAGTCCCTTTACACCGGCCCTACAGGTCACGACGACGCCCGAGCGGAATCCGGCTCGACGTAGAGAACCTTGGCCTTCATGTGCGAGACCACCTGCGCGGCGATCCACACCAGGGTGGCCGCCAGCAGCGTGAAGGCGAAGCATTTCGGGTTGAAGACCGAGGTCCCCTTGAACATGATCAGCACGATCATCAGCAGCAGGATCTGGGTGGTGTAGAGCAACAGCCCCATCGACTGGAACAGATGGGGAAGCTGGCGCGCGGTGCGCAGCAGCACCACCAGACCGCCACCCATGAACAGCAGGACGAGAGCCGCACCGAACACGGCGCCGAGCGCTCCCTTGCCGCCGGCAACGGCGGCACTCACCGCGACTCCCGCCACACCCGCGGTTGCGGTGGGCAGGGCACAGTGCAGGAGTGTTCGTACGTCGTTGGACTGCATGGCGGCAACTCCGCATTCAAGGGGGGCAGGGTGTCGTCATGGACGAGCGTAGTCCCGGCCCGAGGGGCGAGAGACCTCACGCCACCTCACTCCAATGAACCGTCGTAGTGCGGTCCTTCGGCTCTGTCCGGGGGGTTCTCGTGAACCGTATCACAAACTATTTGATGAGGTCTTTACCTGGCGGGTGTGCCTACTGTCACACATGAGAGTGACAGTGCGCGTCTGTGCAGGAACCCGGGGGTCTTGTCTGGTATTGGGACGCTTTGCCCCGCACCGCTTCTCCCACGACTTGGCAATGCTCTAGTCAGATTCTTACCTTGGAGCTGCCCCGGCCACCGATCGCGGTGGCCCCGTTCGCCCCCGCCACCCCCACCGTCACAGGGCTCTGCGCGTCCTCGTCGCCGGCGTCGGGCTGCCCCGGGTCGGCGGCCGCCGACCCGTGCCGGTCGGCCTGCGCACCGGACTCCCGCGCCTCGGCCTGCATGGCCCTCCGACGCCGGTAACGCGGCGGCACGAACGCCTCGGCCCAGCGCGGGGTGCGCGGCCGGAAGCGCGGCAGCAGGAGCAGCGCCAGACCGATCGCACTGAGGATCACGACACCGAGGACGATCCACATGGAAGCCGCGTTGACGGAGTAGGTGAGCGCGCCGAACGCGATCAGCGCCGACCAGAAGTACATGATCAGCACCGCGCGGCTGTGCGAGTGGCCGATCTCCAGCAGCCGGTGGTGCAGATGCCCGCGGTCCGCGGCGAACGGCGACTGACCGCGCCAGGTACGGCGCACGATCGCCAGGATCAGGTCGGCCGCCGGGATCGCGATGATCGTCAACGGCATCAGCAGCGGGATGTAGACCGGCACCATCTGGTGCACCGCGTTGCGCTCGGAGCCGGAGAACAGCCGCATGATGTCCGGGTCGACCTGCCCCGTGACGGAGATCGCGCCCGCCGCCAGCACCAGCCCGATCAGCATCGAGCCGGAGTCGCCCATGAAGATCCGCGCGGGATGCATGTTGTGCGGCAGGAAGCCCAGGCACATGCCCATCAGGATCGCCGCGAAGAGCGTCGCCGGGGCGGCGGCCTCGATGCCGTACGAGTACCAGATGCGGTAGGCGTACATGAAGAACGCCGCCGAGGCGATGCACACCATGCCCGCCGCCAGGCCGTCGAGGCCGTCCACGAAGTTGACCGCGTTGATCGTGATGACCACCAGCGCGACCGTCAGCAGGGTGCCCTGCCACTGGGTCAGCGCGACCGTGCCGACCAGCGGCACCGGCAGCCACAGGATGGTCAGACCCTGCATGACCATGACGCCGGCGGCGATCATCTGGCCGCCCAGCTTGATCAGGGCGTCGATCTCGAACTTGTCGTCCAGGACGCCGATCAGCCAGATCAGCGCCGCCCCCGAGAGCAGGGCGCGCGGCTCGTTCGACTTCTCGAAGACCTCGTTGAGGTTGGTGAGATGGTCGGCGACCAGCAGACCGGCGCACAGGCCGAAGAACATGGCGATCCCGCCGAGCCGCGGAGTGGGTTCCCGGTGCACGTCACGGGCCCTGATCTCCGGCATCGCTCCGGCCACGATCGCGAACTTCCGTACCGGCCCTGTCAGCAGATACGTCACCGCGGCCGTGATGCAGAGCGTCAGCAGGTATTCACGCACGGGCTTCCCCACAGGTCTCGCTGGCCATCTCAGTCCCACACCCTAGCTATCGACTACCGCACGGCGCATATGTGTAAGGACAACCGGGTAGTGACGATGGTTTCACGTGAGGCTGTGCGCGGGGACGCACGGGGGTGCACGGGAGGGTGTGTACGCGAGGCGCCCACCCCGTTTCAGCCCGGATACGGCGGGAACGCCAGCGCCAGCTCGCGCACCTCCTCACGGGCCTTCCTGCTCTCGACCTCGTCCCGCAGCACCCCCGCCAGCAGTGCCGCGACCCGCGCCATCTCCGCCTCCCGCATGCCCTGCGTGGTCAGCGCCGCGGTGCCCAGGCGCAGGCCACGGGCGTGCGCGGCGATGACATCGGTACCCGAGACATGCGGAAGTGCGCAGCAGTCCAGCACCATCCCGGCGGCCGCGAGCAGCCCGCGCGCGGTGCGCCCGTCGACACCGAGCGGCGCCGGGTCGGCGGTGATGAGGTGGGTGTCGGTCCCCCCGGTGGTGACGGTCAGCCCCTCCCCCTCCAGCGCGGCCGCGAGAACCCTCGCATTGGCGACCACCTGATGGGCGTACACGCCGAACGCCGGGGTCGCCGCCTCGCCGAACGCGACCGCCTTCGCTGCGATGGTGTGCATCTGCGCGCCGCCCTGGGTGAACGGGAAGACCGCCCGGTCCACCCGTTCGGCGAGCTCGGCGCCGCACAGGAGCATCCCGCCGCGCGGCCCTCGCAGCACCTTGTGCGTGGTCGCGCAGACGATGTCCGCGTACGGCACCGGACTGGGCGCCGCTCCCCCGGCGACGAGCCCGATCGGATGGGCGGCGTCGGCGATCAGGTACGCGCCCGTCTCGTCGGCGACCTCGCGGAAGAAGGCGTGGTCGATGTGGCGGGGGTAGGAGGTGGACCCGCACACGATCGCCTTGGGCCGGTGCCCCCGGGCCAGCGTACGGACCTGCTCGTGATCGACGAGTCCGGTCTCCGCGTCCACCCCGTAGGGAATGAAGTCGAACCAGCGGCCGGAGAAGTTGGCCGGCGACCCGTGCGTGAGATGGCCGCCGTCGGGCAGGCCCAGCGCCAGGACGGTGTCGCCGGGCCGGAGCAGGGCGGCGTAGGCGGCCAGCATCGCGGACGAGCCCGAGTGGGCCTGCACATTGGCGTGTTCGGCGCCGAACAGCGCCTTGGCGCGGTCCACGGCGATCCGCTCGGCGATGTCGACGATCTCGCAGCCGCCGTGGTACCGGGCCCCCGGGTAGCCCTCCGCGTACTTGTTGGCGAGCGGCGAGCCGAGCGCGGCCAGCACCGCGGGCGAGGTGAAGTTCTCGGCGGCGATCAACTGGAGCGTCGACGCCTGCCGCTCCCGTTCCCCGAGCAGGACCTCGGCCAGCTCGGGGTCCTGCCGGCGCAGGACATCGGCCTCGGGGACATGGGTGACCGACATGATGTGCTCCGGGCGTCGACGGTGACGTACGTCCAATGTAGGCCCGGGGTGAGGGGCGCGCGCGGCCGCTGCACGCTCGCGCGAACCCCGGTGAGAGCGGTGCCGACCGGAGCCCGATCCCCGGCGCCGGCCGCCTTCAGGCCCGTGCGGGCCCGCCGGTGAGCGCTGTGTGCTGCCCACCGGACCCGGGGCCTCGGCGCCGGCCGTCTTCAGGCGCGCGCGGGCACACCGGTGAGGGCTGTGACCACCGGATCCAGGGCCTGGTGTATCTCGTCGCCGATCGAGCGGAAGAACGGCAGGGGTGCCCCGTACGGGTCGTAGACCTCGTCCGCCTCGAGGGTCGGGGCGAGAAGCCACCCGCGTAGCGCCGCCGCCGCGCGGACCAGGGCCCGGGCGCGCATCACCACGCCTTCGTCCAGCGGCGGGAGGGTGGCCGGGTCGATGGCGTTCACCAGGCGGGTGAACTCCTTCAGGGTGAAGGTGCGCAGACCCGCCGAGTGGCCCATGGAGATGACCTGGGCGCGGTGGTCGCGGGTCGCCGTCAGGACCAGGTCGGCCATGATGACGTGCTCGTCGAGGAGCTCGCGGCCGGTGAACCCGGTGGCGTCCGCACCGAAGTCGGCCAGCACGGTCTCCGCGTTGGCCTCCATGGACGCGCCCTCATGACCCCAGGTGCCCGCGCTCTCCACGATCAGCCCGCGGCCCAGCACCCCGAGCCGCTGCGACACGAAATGCCGGGTCAGCCGCTCGGTGATCGGCGAGCGGCAGACGTTGCCGGTGCTGACGTGGAGGATGCGGAAGCTGTCGCGCGGAAACCCGAACGTCGTCGTCTGTTCCGCGGCACGCTCCCCGTTGCCTATGCCACGCCCCGCGTCAGGGGCTGTCAATTCGCCACCTCGAGGTCGGGTACGACCTTCCGCAGCTCGTCCGCGGAGATCGCGCCCTCACGCAGCAGCAGCGGCACCTCTCGGCTGACGTCGACGATCGAGGAGGGCACGTTGCCGGGGGTCGGGCCGCCGTCGAGGTAGACGGAGACGGAGTCGCCGAGCATCTCCTGCGCGTAGTCGCAGTTCTCCGGCGACGGGTGCCCGGTGAGGTTCGCCGACGACACCGCCATCGGACCGACCTCCGTCAGCAGTTCGATGGCGACCGGGTGCAGCGGCATACGGACGGCGACCGTGCCGCGGGTGTCGCCCAGGTCCCACTGGAGGGACGGCTGGTGCTTGGCGACGAGCGTCAGCGCGCCCGGCCAGAACGCGTCGACCAGTTCCCAGGCCATCTCGGAGAAGTCCGTGACGAGCCCGTGCAGCGTGTTCGGGGAGCCGATGAGGACAGGGGTGGGCATGTTGCGGCCCCGGCCCTTGGCCGCCAGCAGGTCGGCGACGGCCTCCGAGGAGAACGCGTCGGCGCCGATGCCGTACACCGTGTCGGTCGGGAGGACCACGAGCTCGCCACGGCGGACGGCGGACGCGGCCTCGCGCAGACCGGTCACGCGGTCGGTCGCGTCGTTGGTGTCGTATCGCCGTGCCATCTAGCGGGCCTCCTCGTACACGTACTGCTGCGGGTCGAAAGGGTGGGGGGTGTTCACGGCGTCGCCCGGCGGGCGGTCGCGAAGCGCGGGCGCTTGTTGAGGTCGGGGTGGTCGGCCGCGTCGGCCCAGCCCCGCTCCTCGGTGAAGATCCACGGCACCTGGCCGCCCTGGGTGTCGGCGTGCTCGATGACGACGACACCACCGGGACGCAGCAGCCGGTGCGCGGTGCGCTCGATGCCGCGGATCAGGTCGAGGCCGTCCTCCCCCGAGAACAGGGCGAGTTCGGGGTCGTAGTCGCGCGCCTCGGGCGCCACGTACTCCCATTCGGTGAGCGGGATGTACGGCGGGTTGGAGATGACCAGGTCGACCTGGCCGTCGAGGTCGCGGAAGGCGTCCAGGGCGTCTCCCTGACGCAGGTCGACCCTGGACCCCTCCATGTTCTTGCGCGTCCAGCGCAGGGCGTCCTCGGACAGCTCCACGGCGTGCACACGCGAGCGCGGCACCTCCTGGGCGAGGGCGAGCGCGATGGCGCCACTGCCGGTGCACAGGTCGACGATGCGGGGCTCGACGACGTCCATGGCGCGTACCGCGTCTATGGCCCAGCCGACCACGGACTCGGTCTCGGGGCGCGGTACGAAGACGCCGGGGCCGACCTGGAGCTCCAGGTACCGGAAGAAGGCCCGCCCGGTGATGTGCTGGAGCGGCTCGCGCTGCTCCCGCCGGGCGATGGTCTCCCAGTAGCGGGCGTCGAAGTCGGAGTTCTTCACGGAGTGGAGTTCACCGCGCTTCACGCCGTGCACGAACGCGGCGAGCTCCTCCGCGTCGTTGCGCGGCGAGGGCACGCCGGCGTCGGCCAGCCGCTGGGTGGCCTGGGCCACCTCTGCGAGCAGCAGGTTCACGCAAGTCCTCCGTGTCGTACTCGTCGTGCGTACGTCCTACAACGCTTACGCGGCTGCCAGCTTGGCGGCCGAGTCCGCGTCGACGCAGGCCTGGATCACCGCGTCGAGGTCGCCGTCCAGGACCTGGTCCAGGTTGTACGACTTGAAGCCGACGCGGTGGTCCGAGATGCGGTTCTCCGGGAAGTTGTACGTGCGGATCTTCTCGGAGCGGTCGACGGTGCGGACCTGGCTGCGGCGGGCGTCGGCGGCCTCCCGCTCCGCTTCCTCCTGCGCCGCTGCGAGCAGCCTGGAGCGCAGGATACGCATCGCCTGCTCCTTGTTCTGCAACTGGCTCTTCTCGTTCTGGCAGGAGGCGACGACTCCGGTGGGAATGTGCGTGATGCGCACGGCGGAGTCGGTGGTGTTGACGGACTGCCCGCCGGGCCCGGAGGACCGGTAGACGTCGATGCGGAGGTCGTTCGCGTTGATCTCGACGTCGACCTCCTCGGCCTCGGGCGTCACGAGCACACCGGCGGCGGAGGTGTGGATCCGCCCCTGGGACTCGGTCGCCGGCACCCGCTGCACCCGGTGCACGCCGCCTTCGTACTTCATCCGCGCCCAGACGCCCTGTCCGGGCTCGGTGGCGCCCTGGCCGCCCTTGGTCTTCACCGCGACCTGGACGTCCTTGTAGCCGCCCAGCTCGGACTCGGTCGCGTCGATGATCTCGGTCTTCCAGCCGACGCGCTCGGCGTACCGCAGGTACATGCGCAGCAGGTCGCCGGCGAACAGGGCCGACTCGTCGCCGCCCGCGCCCGCCTTGATCTCGAGGATGACGTCCTTGTCGTCGGACGGGTCCCGCGGCACGAGCAGCAGCCGCAGCTTCTCCGTCAGCTCCTCGCGCTGCTTCTCCAGCACCTTGACCTCGGCGGCGAAGTCCGGGTCGGCGGAGGCGAACTCGCGCGCGGTCTCGACGTCGTCACCGGTCTGCTTCCAGGAGCGGTACGTGCCGACGATGGGCGTCAGCTCGGCGTAGCGCTTGTTCAGCTTGCGCGCGTTGGCCTGGTCGGAGTGGACCGACGGGTCGGCGAGCTTCTTCTCCAGGTCGGCGTGCTCTCCGAGCAGCTCCTCGACGGCCTCGAACATGATGCGCTCCTGAATGACGTGCGTGGGGGAAGGGCGGGCGACCAAAAACGCCGGTCCCGGCGTGCCCCTGGGCGGGGACACTGCCGTGGACCGGCGAAGAGGGGCTCGCTACTTCTTGGAGCCGGCGGGAGCCTTGCCGAAGCGGGCCTCGAAGCGGGCCACACGGCCACCGGTGTCGAGGATCTTCTGCTTGCCCGTGTAGAACGGGTGGCACTCGGAGCAGACGTCGGCGCGGATGGAACCGCTCCCGATCGTGCTACGGGTGGTGAACGAGGCGCCACAGGTGCAGCTGACCTGCGTCTCGACGTACTCGGGGTGGATTTCGCGCTTCAAGGTGTCTCCTAGTTTCGGGAGGGCGCCGGGTCGTTGTCGCGGGATACGACCAACGTGAACCGGAGCCGACGTACCAGTCTGCCAGGACTGGCCGCATCCCCCAAAACCGGGGGGCGGGAGGATCTATTCCCCGGGGTGTTCCGAGCCCCTCACGAGGACGTCACGACCCCCGCCGCCTCGCCCGTGGCGGTGCCCTCGGTGGCGGCCTTCGGGATGGGCCGGTCGTTCTTCAGGGCCGTCCACACCTGCTCGGCCTTCGCCTCGGCGACGATGACCCGGTTGAGGTTGGACGGGTCGTACCGGACCGGCATCGTGACCATGTTCATGTTCTCCGCGCTGATGCCCTTCAGCCCGTTCGCGAAGGACATCAGGGAGTTCAGCGAGCCGAGCCGGGAGTCGGCCGTGACGGCCTTGGTCGCGGTGTTGGCGAGGTCGTACAGCTTGGTGCCGCTGGTGAACAGGCCGACGTGCTTGACCTGGTTGACCAGGGCCTTGATGAAGGCCTGCTGGAGCTGGATGCGGCCGAGGTCGGAGCCGTCGCCGACGCCGTGCCGGGTGCGGACCAGGCCGAGGGCCTGCTCGCCGGTGAGCGTGTGCGTGCCGGCCTTGAGCTTCAGGTGACTGTCGGGGTCGTCGATGGCCTTGGTCGTGGTGACCTCGACGCCGCCGAGCTCGTCGATGAGCTCCTCGAAGCCGGAGAAGTCGACTTCCAGGTAGTGGTCCATACGGACGCCGCTGATCGACTCGACCGTCTTCACCGCGCAGGCCGCGCCACCGGTCGAGTACGCCGAGTTGAACATCACGTCGGACGCGGCGTCGTGCGTGACACCTCTGGTGTCGGTGCAGGCGGGGCGGTCTATGAGCGTGTCGCGCGGCAGGGAGACCACGCTGGCCTTCTTGTGGCCCTCGTACACGTGGATGATCATCGCGGTGTCGGAGCGGGCGCTGCCGTCGTCCGTGCCGCCGCCGAGCTTCTTGTTGGCGCCGGAGCGGGTGTCCGAGCCGAGCACGAGGATGTTCTCGGAGCCGTTGTCGGCCTTGGCGGGCCGGTCGGTGCCCAGGGCCTGGTCGATGTCGACGCTCTTGATGTTGCCGTTGAGCTTGAAGTAGAGGTAGCCGACACCGGTGCCGCCCAGCACGAGGACGCCCGCGGCGGTCCACGCGGCGATCAGCACCCCCTTGCGTCGGCCACGCTGCCTGCGGTGGCCCGGACCGTTACTGCCGGCCGCCCCGCTCGTTGTGCCGGTCTCACCCGGGGTTCCGGGCTCCGGCGTGCTCTCGGCGGACATGTGCTCCTCTGTTCTCGTGCAACCTCACCATCGTCACTCCGCCAGGTCAGACGGGGAAACTCGGGACAGGGTTGCACAACGCAGTGTGCCCGGTCCGCAGTGGACCGGGCACGCTGCGTCACACGGGGGAGCGGGGTCCAGCCCCGCTCACCTGCGCGTTCGGCCGGACTCAGCCGAACAGGTCGTACTGCTTGAAAGTCGTCCCGAGGGACAGTGCTGCGGAAAAGATCACATTTGTGGCCCCTCCGTTGCCCCGGTACAGCACCAGCTTGCCTGCGGGCGTGCGAGCCAGCAGGTCGGCCATGCCGTCGCCGTTCACGTCGCCGACCGCGGCGAAGGCGTTGTACGTGGTGTTGCTCCAGGTCGCGACCTTGACGCCGGGCGCGAAGGCACCCGTACCGCTCACGCCCCGGCCCTTATACAGGTAGACGGCGCCGCTGGTCTTGTTGCGGGCGAGCAGGTCGGCCCTGCCGTCGTTGTTGTAGTCGCCGTGACCGCGCACGAAGTTGAAGCTGTTCCAGCCCGTGCCGGCCTTCACGACGGTGCCGAAGCTGCCGTTGCCCTTGCCCGGGTAGATCCACAGGACGCCGGCGGAATCCACCGAGAGCACATCGGGCAGGGAGTCGCCGGTGACGTCACCGGGGGTGACGATCGACAGGCGGGTCTTCCAGTTGTCGCCGATGAGCTTGGTGGCCCAGGTACCGCTGGAGGGCACGTAGTGCTTCCAGAAGACGTCCCCGTCGGAGCTGCGGCGCACGATCAGGTCCTGGTAGCCGTCGCGGTCGAGGTCGTTCTGCAGGAGGAGGTTGTAGCCGCTCCAGGTGCCCCAGGACTGCCGGGGGGCGAGCGTGGTGCCCTTGGAGTCGATCTCGTAGCCGGTCTGCGTGGAAGCATTGCGCACCCACAGGTCGGCGTTGTGGTCGCCGCTGAGGTTGGTGTCGTCGATGCGCGGGTAGACCGTGCCGACATACGTGGTGACCTTGCTGAAGACGCTGTACGCGCCGCTCGCCACGCAGTCCTTCACGCCCCAGGAGACGACACCCACGATCCGGCCGCCGACGACCAGCGGACCGCCCGAGTCACCGTTGCAGGACGTGGTGGTGCCCTCGTCGCTGCCGGTCGCGGGGGTGCCCGCGCACACCATGTGGCCCTTGACGAAGTCGGCGCCGTAGGTGTTCGCGCAGGTGGTGTCCGACTGAATCGGCAGCGTGGCCGTCTTCAGCGTCTCGGAGATGTCCTCGTTGGTGGAGGTGGTGCGGCCCCAGCCGTAGACCGTGGCATTGGTACCTGCCACGTACGACCCGGTGTTCGCGGACGTGATCAGCGGGATCGGCGTGGCCTTGACCGGGTTCGGCAGGGTCAGCACGGCGATGTCGTTGTCGATCGTCGAGGCGTTGTACGACCAGTGGTTCCACTGGAGCCAGACGCCACTGGCCGTGCCGCCGTGCAGGTCGCCCTCGGACGGCAGCTGCGAGGTGCCCGTGACGATCGTGCCGTGGGCCTTCCAGTCGTAGCCCTTGACGCAGTGCGCCGCCGTGAGGATCTTCGTCGGCGAGACGACCGCGCCGCCGCAGAAGAAGCCGATGTCGTCACTCTCGTTGTCGGGCGTGCCGCGATCGTCGCCGTACCAGAGCTGGGCCATCCACGGCGCTTTGGTGATGGTGGTGGTCGTACCGCCGATGATCTTCGGGTCGACCTTGGTGGGCTGGGAGCTCTCAGTCAGAGTCTCCTTCGACGTCTGCCCCGCGACGTCGTCGCCGGCCAGGGCGATGTCGAGCCGCTTCTGGAGCTCCTTGGCAGACGGCGCGGTGGCCTTGGGCGTCGGCGGCGTCTCGGCCGCCTCCGCGGACGAGCTCAGCAGCGCACCGGCGACGGCGACGGCCAGTCCGGCCGCGGCGACGGGCAGTGCTATCCGTATCCGGCGTCTGTGCCGACCGCCCCCGGACGTGGGTGTACCCACTCAAGTCCCCCCTCGGGATCAAGAAGTTCGGATCAGTTCGATCAGAAGTACGAATCTGAAGAACTGCGAAGAGCGAGATCGTATCCCGTCCGTGAAAAACGAGTGAGGGCCACCCCTTGCACAGGGATGGCCCTCACTCGGTGTCCGGCAGAACGACGTCAGTCGTTGTTGCCCGTCGACGGCGTCGTCTTCTGGATCTGCATCAGGAACTCGCCGTTCGACTTCGTCTGCTTCATCTTGTCGAGGAGCAGCTCGATCGCCTGCTGCTGGTCGAGGGCGTGCAGCACCCGGCGCAGCTTCCAGGTGACGGCGAGCTCCTCGTTGCCGAGCAGAATCTCTTCCTTACGGGTACCGGACGCGTCGACGTCCACCGCCGGGAAGATGCGCTTGTCGGCGAGCTTCCGGTCGAGCTTGAGCTCCATGTTGCCGGTGCCCTTGAACTCCTCGAAGATCACCTCGTCCATGCGGGACCCGGTGTCCACCAGAGCGGTGGCGAGGATGGTCAGCGAGCCGCCGTCCTCGATGTTGCGGGCCGCACCGAAGAAGCGCTTCGGCGGGTACAGGGCGGTCGAGTCGACACCACCGGACAGGATGCGGCCGGAGGCCGGGGCGGCGAGGTTGTACGCACGGCCCAGACGCGTGATCGAGTCGAGCAGCACGACGACGTCGTGACCCAGCTCCACCAGACGCTTGGCGCGCTCGATGGCGAGCTCGGCGACCGTGGTGTGGTCCTCGGCCGGGCGGTCGAAGGTCGAGGAGATGACCTCGCCCTTCACCGACCGCTGCATGTCGGTGACCTCTTCCGGACGCTCGTCCACCAGGACGACCATCAGGTGGCACTCGGGGTTGTTGTGCGTGATCGCGTTGGCGATCGCCTGCATGATCATGGTCTTGCCGGTCTTCGGCGGGGCCACGATCAGACCGCGCTGGCCCTTACCGATCGGCGACACGAGGTCGATGATGCGGGTCGTCAGCACGCCCGGGTCCGTCTCCAGACGGAGGCGGTCCTGCGGGTAGAGCGGGGTCAGCTTGTTGAACTCCGGTCGCCCGCGCCCGGAATCGGGCGCCATGCCGTTGGTGGAGTCCAGCCGGACCAGCGCGTTGAACTTCTCGCGGCGCTCGCCGTCCTTGGGCTGACGGACCGCGCCGGTGACGTGGTCGCCCTTGCGCAGACCGTTCTTGCGGACCTGCGCGAGCGAGACGTACACGTCGTTGGGACCCGGCAGGTAGCCCGACGTACGGATGAACGCGTAGTTGTCGAGGATGTCCAGGATGCCCGCGACGGGAATCAGGACGTCGTCGTCGGCGACCTGCGGCTCGGCGGCGCCGATCTCGTCACGCCCACGACGGCCACGGCGGTCGCGGTAACGGCCGCGACGGCCACGTCGCCCATCGCCGAACTCGTCGTCGTCCTGGGGGCCGTTGTCGCGCTGCTGGCGGTCCTGACGGCCACCGCTCTGCTGCTGACCCTGCTGCTGGCCGCCGCCTCGCTGCTGCTGGCCGCCACCCTGCTGGTCGTCGCCCTTGCGACGGTCACCGCGGTCACCGCGGTCGCCCCGCTCACCGCGGTCGCGGCCGCGCTCACGGCGGTCGCGACGGCGGCCCTCGCCACCGTCGACGTCACCCTTGGCGTCGCCCTGCGGCTGCGCCTGGGACTCGGTCTGCGCCGGGGCGGACGCCTCGGCCTTCGGGGCGGCCTTCGCCTCGGCGACGACCGTCTCCGGGCTGCCCGCGTCGGCGGTGGCACGACGGCGACGGCGCTCGGTGGGCGCGTCGTTGCTGGCCGGCTGACCGGGGATCTCGATCTGCTGCTGGGCCACGGCCTTCTCGGCGGGGGCCTCGGCCTTGGCGGTGTCCGCCTTCTTCTCGGCGGACTCGTCGCCGGTGCGCGCCTTGGAGGTGGCGCGGCGCTTGGGCTTGGTCTCGGCGGCGTCCCCGGCGGGGGCCGCCGTGGCCTTGGAAGCGGCTGCTCCGCCTCCCGCCTGCGCCTCCTTGATGACCTCGATCAGCTGGCTCTTGCGCATACGCGCCGTGCCCCTGATACCAAGGCCGGATGCGACCTGCTGAAGCTCGGCCAGCACCATGCCCTCGAGGCCGGTACCGCGGCGCCGCCGGGAGCCGGCACCGGTGGCAGGCGCGGAGGCGTCCGTGGCGGGCGCGGCAGCGGTCTCCTCGACACGTGCGCCCATCAGATCGGTGGTGTCGCTCACGAAGGGTCCTTCCCTGGAGCGGACGTCGGCCTGTCTGGCTCGGCGACCGGTTGTGCTGTCCGACTTCGGTCCTTGCTGTGGCGAAGCCGGGGCGGTGGTCCGCCAAAGCGGCGGAAGAGAATTTGCTGGTGATGGCGCTACCGCGACGAGCCATGACACTCAGTGTCACGCGGCGTGGTCGCACCAATTCCGGAGCGTGCCCTGTGGACCACTCAGCGTCGCTGTACTGCGTACTGCCCAGGTACGACGTACGGAACGCAGTGCGGCTTGGGGAGCTCCCGGAAGAATGTCTGTCCCGAAGGGGGACACGAAGCACCTCGCCATGGTGGGGTCGGGTGCAGACTTGAGGTTAACACTACCGGATCCAACAAACATTCCCCCTCTCGAAATCCGGCAACCGTGCGCCTAAATGTCGCCGGAGTGGCTGTCACCAGCGGGTGCGAGCGGCAGTACGCACGCGCCCTTCAGGTCCAGGGCCAGGCGGTTCGCGGCCCAGTCCGCGCCGGCCGAGGCCTCGATCTTGTCGGCCGTGCCCGCGTCGGCCAGCGCCATCACGGTGGGCCCGGCGCCGGAGATGACGGCGGGAATCCCGTCGGCGCGCAGCCTTTCCACCAATGCCGCGCTCTCGGGCATCGCCGGTGCGCGGTACTCCTGGTGCAGACGGTCCTCGGTGGCGGGCAGCAGCAGTTCGGGGCGCCGGGTGAGGGCCTCGACGAGCAGTGCGGCCCGGCCCGCGTTGGCGGCGGCGTCGACGTGCGGGACGGAGCGCGGGAGCAGACCGCGCGCGGTCTCGGTGAGAACCGGCTTCCCGGGCACGAAAACCACCGGAACGATGGAATCGGCGGGCTCCATCCTGATCGCCCGAGCGGCCCCCGCCTCCATCCAGGACAAGGTGAACCCGCCCAGCAGACAGGCCGCCACGTTGTCCGGGTGGCCCTCGATCTCGGTCGCGAGCTCGAGCAGGGCCGCGTCGTCGAGCTTGCTCTCGCCGCCTATGGTCACCGCGCGCGCGGCGACGATTCCGGCGCAGATCGCGGCGGAGGAGGAGCCGAGTCCGCGGCCGTGCGGGATGCGGTTGGCGCACACGATCTCCAGGCCGCGCGGCTGGCCGCCCAGGACGTCGAAGGCGGTGCGCAGGGAGCGGACGAGGAGGTGCTTCTCGTCGCGCGGAAGCGTCTCGCTGCCCTCCCCCGCGATGTCGATGTGCAGCCCGGAGTCGGCCACCCGGACGACGACGTCGTCGTAGAGCCCCAGAGCGAGGCCGAAGGCGTCGAAACCCGGGCCGAGGTTGGCGCTGGTGGCGGGAACGCGCACCCGGACGGGGGCGGCACGGAAGGCGGGACCGGCCATCTCGCGATGACTCTCCTTGAGCTGCGGGACTGTCGAATGACATTCGATATGTACGGGAGACCTGTACGGAGAACCCTGGAGTCCGCGGAGACGACGCGGCAACGACACGGCGACAACGCGGCACTGCGGCATATGCGGCGGGCGGATTCAGTACAGCCTATCGAAGGAAGGTTCTGTGGCGACATAGGGCGCACGGGCGGCGCACGATGCGTGTCGCAAGCCCCCTGTGCACCCCTGCACGGGAAAGCCCCCCGTGCGTCGCCCGCACGTGACGCACGGGCGACGCACGGTCCGGCTACGCGAGACCGAGGCGCTCGGCCGCCGTCACCGCGTCGACCGGGACGGTGACGGGCTGCGGGGCGCCGGCGACGGCCCAGTCTGGGTCCTTCAGGCCGTTGCCGGTGACGGTGCACACGATCTTCTGCCCCGGGTCGACCTTGCCCTGCTCGGCCGCCTTCAGCAGACCGGCCACGGACGCGGCGGACGCGGGCTCCACGAAGACACCCTCCTGCGCGGCCAACAGCCGGTAGGCGCGCAGGATCTCACGGTCCGTCACCTCGTCGATGAAGCCGCCGGACTCCTCCTGCGCGGCCAGCGCGAACTTCCAGGAGGCCGGGTTGCCGATGCGGATCGCGGTGGCGATGGTCGACGGGTCCTTGACGACCTCGCCGCGCACGATCGGGGCACTGCCCGACGCCTGGAACCCCCACATACGGGGGGTCCGCAGGGCGATCTTGTCGGCGGCGTACTCCTGGTACCCCTTCCAGTACGCGGTGATGTTGCCCGCGTTGCCGACCGGCAGGACGTGGATGTCGGGGGCGTCGCCGAGCATGTCCACGATCTCGAACGCGGCCGTCTTCTGGCCCTCGATGCGCACCGGGTTCACCGAATTGACCAGCGCCACCGGGTAGTTGTCGCTCAGCGCACGGGCGAGCGTGAGGCAGTCGTCGAAGTTGCCGTCGACCTGGAGGATCTTCGCGCCGTGGACGAGGGCCTGGCCCATCTTGCCGATCGCGATCTTGCCCTGCGGGACGAGGACGGCACAGACCATGCCGGCCCGCACCGCGTACGCGGCGGCGGACGCGGAGGTGTTGCCGGTGGAGGCGCAGATGACGGCCTGCGCGCCCTCCTCCTTCGCCCGCGTGATGGCCATGGTCATGCCGCGGTCCTTGAAGGACCCGGTGGGGTTGGCGCCCTCCACCTTGAGGTGGACCTCGCAGCCCGTGCGCTCGGAGAGCACCTGCGCGGGCACGAGGGGCGTGCCGCCCTCACGGAGCGTCACGACGGCCGTGCTGTCGGAAACCGGCAACCGGTCCCGGTACTCCTCGATGATTCCGCGCCACTGGTGGGTCATTGCTGGTTACTCTCCTTCAACCCGCATGATGCTGGCGACACCCCGCACGGTGTCGAGCTTGCGCAGCGCCTCGACGGTCCCGGTGAGGGAGGCGTCGGACGCGCGGTGGGTGACGACGACGAGAGAGGCCTCGCCGTCGCTGTCTTGCCGCCCTTGCTGGCGCACCGTATCGATGGACACCCCGTGCTCGGCGAACACGGTCGCCACCTGGGCGAGAACACCCGGTTTGTCGGCGACGTCCAGACTGATGTGGTAGCGCGTGACGACGTCGCCCATCGGCGACACCGGCAGGGCGGCATAGGCCGACTCGCCGGGCCCCGTTGCCCCGCTGAGCCGGTTGCGGCAGACGGCGACGAGGTCGCCGAGCACGGCGGAGGCGGTGGGAGCACCACCGGCGCCGGGACCGTAGAACATGAGCTGCCCGGCCGCGTCCGACTCCACGAACACGGCGTTGTAGGCGCCGCGCACCGAGGCCAGCGGGTGGCTCAGCGGAATCATCGCGGGGTGCACGCGCGCGGTGACCGACCCGCCGTCCGCGGCCCGCTCACAGATGGCGAGCAGCTTGATGGTGCAGCCCATCTCCCTCGCGGAGGCGAAGTCGGACGCGGTCACCTCGGTCATGCCCTCGCGGTAGACGTCGTCGAGGCGCACGCGCGTGTGGAAGGCGATCCCGGCGAGGATGGCCGCCTTGGCGGCGGCGTCGAACGCCTCGACATCGGCCGTGGGGTCGGCCTCGGCGTATCCCAGGGCGGTGGCCTCGTCGAGGGCCTCCTGATACCCGGCGCCGGTGGAGTCCATCTTGTCGAGGATGAAGTTGGTGGTGCCGTTGACGATCCCGAGCACCCGGTTGACCTTGTCCCCGGCGAGGGACTCGCGCAGCGGCCGGATCAGCGGGATGGCACCGGCGACGGAGGCCTCGTAGTAGAGGTCCTCGCCGTGCTCCTCGGCGGCCGCGTGCAGCGCGGCGCCGTCCTGGGCGAGGAGCGCCTTGTTCGCGGAGACGACGGAGGCGCCGTACTCGAAAGCGGTGGTGATGAGCGTACGAGCGGGCTCGATGCCCCCGATGACCTCGACGACGACGTCGATGTCGCCGCGCTTGACGAGGGCGGTGGCGTCGGTGGTGACGAGGGCGGGGTCGATGCCCTCGCGGACCCGGGAGGGCCGCCGAACGGCCACACCGGCGAGTTCCACCGGCGCCCCGATCCGAGCGGCGAGGTCGTCGGCGTGCGTCGTCATGATGCGCGCCACCTCTGAGCCGACCACTCCACAGCCCAGCAGCGCCACCTTCAGCGGACGCGTACGCATCATCCGACCTCGTTTCCTCATACCGTCTACGGTTGTTTCCGGTTGCCCCAGTCTCACTCACCGGACCGGAGTTTCTATCCCTGGTCCGGATCGTGAGACATCTATTTCATTTTCACAGGGGTGCCAGACAGGAGATCTTCCGCCCTTTCTTTCTCCCGCCTTTTCTCCCGCTCAGCCGACGTCGAGCCGCAGCAGATCCTCCTCGGTCTCCCGGCGCACGATGACCCGCGACTCCCCCTCGCGCACGGCGACCACGGGCGGCCGCAGCACATGGTTGTAGTTGCTGGCCATGGACCGGCAGTACGCGCCCGTGGCGGGGACGGCGATCAGGTCACCCGGTGCCAGGTCGGAGGGCAGGAACGCGTCCTTCACGACGATGTCACCGCTCTCGCAGTGCTTGCCGACGACCCGCGCGAGCATCGGCTCGGCGTCGGAGGTCCGGGAGACCAGCGCGACGCTGTACTCCGCGTCGTACAGCGCGGTACGGATGTTGTCCGACATGCCGCCGTCGACGGAGACGTACGTACGCAGCCCGTCGAGGGGCTTGATGGTGCCGACCTCGTAGAGGGTGAAGGCGGTCGGGCCGACGATGGCACGCCCCGGCTCGACCGAGATACGAGGAGTGCGCAGGCGGGCGCCCTCACACTCCCGGGTGACGATCTCGGTGAGCGCCTTGGCGATCTCGTGGGGCTCGCGGGGATCGTCGTCGCCGGTGTACGCGATCCCGAGCCCGCCGCCGAGGTCGATCTCGGGCAGCTCGACGCCGTGCTCGTCACGGATGTCCTTGAGCAGACCGACGACCCGGTGGGCGGCGACCTCGAAGCCCGACATGTCGAAGATCTGCGACCCGATGTGGGAGTGCAGTCCGATCAGTTCGAGCCCGTCGAGCTGAAGTGCCCGCCGGACGGCTTCCGCCGCCTGTCCGCCCGCGAGCGGAATCCCGAACTTCTGGTCCTCGTGCGCGGTGGCGATGAACTCGTGCGTATGGGCCTCGACGCCGACGGTGATACGGATCTGCACCCGCTGCCGCTTACCGAGGGACTGCGCGACATGGGCGACGCGCACGATCTCCTGGAAGGAGTCGAGAACGATACGCCCGACCCCGGCGTCGATGGCCCGGTGAATTTCGTCGACGGACTTGTTGTTGCCGTGGAAGGCGATGCGATCGGCGGGCATACCGGCGGAGAGGGCGGTGGCGAGCTCGCCGCCCGAACAGACGTCGAGGTTGAGCCCCTCCTCGTGCAGCCACCGCACGACGGCCCGGGACAGGAACGCCTTGCCGGCGTAGAAGACGTCGGCATCGGCCCCGAAGGCGGTACGCCAGGCACGGGCCCGCTCGCGGAAGTCGGCCTCGTCGAGGATGTAGGCGGGGGTGCCGTGCTCCTCGGCCAGGGCGGCGACGTCGACACCGCCCACGGTCAGCACCCCGTCGGTGTTACGGGTGACGGTGTGCGCCCAGACCTTCGGGTGCAGGGCGTTGAGATCGGCGGGCGGGGCGGAGTAGTGCCCCTCCGGAAAGACGTCGGCGTGACGGGGCCCGGCGGGGTGGGCGGAACGGCTCATCTTTGGCGTGCTCTTTCAGAGATGGTCGGGTGCGTCGATGCCGAGCAGGGACAGGCCGCCGGCCAGCACCGTCCCGGCGGCTTCGGCAAGCGCGAGCCGGGCACGGTGGGCGGCCGAGGGTTTCTCCGCACCACGGGGCAGGACGGTGGGGAGAAGAGGCGTGACGGCGTCGGCGACGGCGAGGAGATGCCGGGCGAGACGGTCGGGAGCGTGCTGTGTCGCCGCCGCGGCCAGGATGCGGGGATGGTCGGCGAGCGCGATCTCGAGTGCGCGTACGTCACGTACGTCCTGGACGACTCCGGGGTGGGCGTCGAAACCCAGGTCGGCGGCGTTACGGCTGAGCGCCCGGGTGCGGGCATGGGCGTAACGGACCCGGAAGAGCGGGTTGCCCTCCCGCTGGGACAGGTACGCGGAGGTGATGCGGGGCCGGTCATGAGCGGCGGGATGGAGCAGAGCCCAACGTCCGGCATCGCGACCGAGCGACACGGGATCGGCCGGGGCGGCGGGGACGGGACGCACGTTGACCTCGAGCGGAGCCGGCGCGTCGGGCGTGCCGTACGCGTCGACCTCGACCCCGAGCACCTCGGTCCACTCCCGCTCGGGACGCGCCGCACAACTGGTACGGACGAGGGCGCCCTGCGAACGCAGCACACGAGCCACGACATCCATGACGACGACGGCACGGACCTCATGAGGGGCATGCAACTGCACGACCTGCCCGCTGGGCCGATCGACGTACCCGTACCCACCCCCACGCCGACTCTGGCTTCCGCTCCGCAGGATCTCGCTGACGAGGAGAACCGACCCCTGCGCCCCCTGCAGGCTGATATTGAGGAACCCGGGCCCGGTGACCACGACGTCACCGACCCCGGCGGCACCGAGAAGATACGGCCGGAGAACCTCGGCGACCCGCTGCGGCGGCTGCCCGGCCGACCGCGCGAGCTGGAGGGCGATGTTGGTCGCGTAGTCCCCACACCCACCGGGCCCCGGAACGGTCACCACGGCCCGCCCCGGCACGACCACACTCAGCTCCCCGTCATCGACAGCACGACGCACCGCGCGCAGCACGGTACGTGAGAGCTCGACGGGGGTCACGGGACAAGCGTAGGGGAGGAGGGGGGTGGGTAGGCGACCCGGTTTACCAGAGGTCCGGGATGTGGACGGGGTGGGGGGTGTGGGCTTGCGGGTGCGGGCCTCGGCACGCGGAGGGAGCGGGGTGCCGACTGCGGGGGCCGTGCGGACCGGGAGGGGTGGGGGCACTGGCTGCGGGGGGGGGCGAACCTCGGGCGCGGAGGGCACGGGGTGCCGGGCGTGGAGGGGGCGGAGTGCCGGCTGCGGGGCCGTGCGGACCGTTATGGGCAATGGAATGGTCCGGGCGAGCTCAGTGAATGAGCGAGCTGGGTGAATGGGTTCGGGCGGCCGACCTCACCGGGACCAAACAGACCGGGACGGACACCGGGACTGGACTGATCTACCGACGCGCTGATGGGCCGAAGCGCCGATGCGCGTTCGTCCGATAGAAGGGCTAGAAAAGCCTTACTCGGCCCCTGAGCCCGCAGTGCCCGACCCCGGCCCTACACCCTTCCCCGCCCCTACGCCTTCCTCTGCCCCGCGCACGGTCCCGACCCCCCGCTCCAGACCCTGACCTTCCCTACGCTCCATCAACTCCCGTACGACAGAAATGAGTTCGGCAGGATCGAAGGGCTTGGCGAGGAACGCGTCGACGCCGACCTCAAGACCAGCCTCGACCTCGTACTGCGTACAGGCACTGATGACGACAAGGGGGAGATCACGCGTCCGCGGATCGGCACGCAACCGAGCGGCGGTGCGCAACCCGTCCAACCGGGGCATGACGACATCGAGCGTCACGAGGTCCGGCTGCACCTGATGAACGACATCCAGACACTCGACACCATCGCCCGCGGTCACGACCTCGATGCCCTCCAGCTCGAGATTGACCCTGATCAGCTGCCGGATGACCTTGTTGTCGTCCACAACAAGCACCCGGCCCGACGCGCCTGGCACAACTCGAGAGTAGGTCCGGACCGGCCACCGCGTCCGGGTTTTCCCCACTTCCACCCCGTGCGGGCGACCCACACCCCGCCCCGGACCCGCAGAAACCCGTTCATGAACACCCCGAGCGAGCTGGTAGTGTTCTACCCGTCGCCGCGAGCAACACCTCACGACCGACACGCCCCCGTAGCTCAGGGGATAGAGCAACGGCCTCCGGAGCCGTGTGCGCAGGTTCGAATCCTGCCGGGGGCACCTTGGATTAGGTGCCCAAAGACCCCGCCACCAGCGCTTTCGCTGAGGACGGGGTCTTGGCGTATGTGCAGGCAAATGCAGCCCGAAGCCGCCCTATGTCGAGGTCTGTGGACGAGGCGTGGACGGGATCTTGGAGCATCGCCGCAGGTCGCCGACTGCTTTCCGACGACAGGGCGACTGGCACGCCCCCGGTCGTGAAGTCAGCGGCACCCGACTGCTTAGATCGCCGACATGACGGACTGGTCGCAGCTCAAGCACGCCTACGGCACGGCAGAAGACGTCCCCGGTCTGCTCGACAGGGTGAGCCAAGCCCCTAACAACTCAGACTGGACCGAGCTCTGGTCCCGCCTGTGCCATCAGGGCACCGTCTACTCGGCAAGCCATGCCGCCTTGCCGGCCCTACGAGACATGGCGCGCCAGTGGTCGCCTGCGGACAGGCAGCAACCACTCGTGCTGGCCGGCGCCATCGCGGCCAGCACCGACCAGCCATACGGCGAGCAGGATCCCCACGTGGCCTACGCCTCGGAGATGTCCGACCTGCTGCAACTGACTGAGGAAGCTCTCCGGGATCCGAGCCTGAGCGATGACCCCGGAACTTACGTCTACTTGCTCGCCGCACTCCTCGGATTCGAAGATGTCCCGGTCTGGGGCGAACAACTCGACGGCCTGAACGACGACGAGTACGAAGTGCCCTGCCCCGCGTGTAGCGCCGAGAACTTCATAGCCTTCGGTGAGTACGGCTTCTTCTCGACTACGGACAGCATGTACATGAAGGAGACCGCGGCAAAGAAGATCCCTCTTCAGCCCGCAGACTCCTCAGCGCTGGAGGGGCTTGCCCAAAGACTGCACAGTCGCGCGCTTGCCGACAACCAGCCCGATGTCGCGGGCAAGTTGACCTATCTTTTCGGTAAAGCGCAATGCGCCGAATGTGACGCTGCCTTCAGCGTCGCAGATGCCATTGCAACCCGCTGGGACGGGTGAACCGCTTCCGGCAGAGATGACTGACCTCTCGCTGGAACGGGCTGACTCAGACCTGGCTCCAAGCCTGTCGATGGCGAGCGACGCTGTACACCTGCTCGACCTGCTCGGCCGTCAGCACCCCGGAGAGCGGCGCCAGTGCCGCCACCTGACGCTCCTGGTACACGCGAACGCTGAGCTGTGTGGCGACCACCTTCAGATCGGCGACGCCGACGAAGACGAGCACGGGCTCCACCGGGACGGGAAAGCCGCAGTAGCGCTCAAGCACTCGAGCTACTCGCTTCGCTTCCGCCCGGCTCTTGCGTGCGTAGGGAGCCGGCTTTCCGCGGTTGACCTTCACGGAATCGTCTCCGACCCATACGGCCTTTTTGTGGTGGTGCTTGGTGTTGATGCTGAACACGCCGCCGGGCCCGACCAACAAGTGATCGACGTCCACCTTGTCGGCCAGGGGGATGGAATGCAGGACCCGCCAGCCATGACGCGCCAAACGGTTCAGCTCGGCTCCCACTCTCCTCTCCCCCGCTAGGCCCTTACGCCACGAGTCCCACTCCGTGGGGCGCCGCAGAAGCTGTGAGATGACTCGTTCGATCAGACCCGGGCCGGATTTGTCGAGCAGGTCACGGAGGGACTCACCGGGACGGTTGGTGGACAGATCGTCAGCTGGCGTCAGAGGCGGCAGCATCGGACGGGCTTCAGCCTCCGGTGCCCCCTGCGACAGGACCGGCTCAGGGTTGTTGCGTAAGTGGTGTGTCAGCACAGCGATCACGTCATCGCGATAGTCAGCGACCAAGACGGTGATGTCGCCCGTCCTCACGTCCGCCCAGCCGACCGCGGTGCCATCCGACAGATTCGCGTACCAGCGATCATGTCCGTACCGCTTCCAGCGCGTGACCTTCAGCTCCACGAGCCCCCCTCGTCCACTCTCAGCCCGAAGCATCGCAGCAGGTAGGGCTCAAAACGAGAGAGGCCCCGGACAATATGCCGGGGCCTCACAGGTGGACTCAGTGATCAGACGTGCATTTCACGGACCAGTGCGTCGTCTCCCTGGTAGAGCTCCAGGGAGTAGCTCAAACCGAGGCAGTGAAGTACGCCGCCGAGTTCGTCGAAGTGTTGAGGGTCGACGACTCCGTTCAGGAGGATGTCTGGACCCTCGATCGGCTCGACCTCCAGCTGGCACCAGCTGATTTCGACTTCGTAGCCGTGCCAGGAAGACGACCTTGAACTCCACCCCGTTCGCACGAAGTGCTGGGCCACCGCAGAAGCGTCCCGGCAACCGCGCAGGACACCGCATACGTTGTTGCCAACCTCCACCCACTCAGGATCGATCTTTTGGTCATCGACGGATATGTCCACGCCGGAAGTATGAGGCCCAGGCTTCGTGTGATCACTCGTATTCGCGCAACAGATCCTCGATACGCCGGTTGGCGACGTCCTGCCGTCCGTCGAGGCACTTCGCGTAGCGGGTCAGCAGGACCTCGACGCTGTTGCCGGCGCGCTCGGCAACCTCGGTGGGATCGACTCCGGCATTGAGCCAAGTCGACAGCGCCGAGTGCCGGAGGTCGTACGGGCGACTCGCGAGCGGTGACGAGGCGATGGCCGGCGGGAGCGCGAGAAGCCGTGCCTCCTGCCACACGCGGTAGTAGGTCGAGGACGGGACGACCGAGCCTTTCTCGCTGAAGAAGAGGCGCCCGTCGTCCGCGGTCCCGAAGGTGGCCAGGTGCTCGCGGAACATGGCCACGAGGTGGGGCGGAATGGGCACTCGCCTGACGTCCTCGGTAGGCCGGTTCTTCAGCCCGCGGTCGTCGTGGGTCTCCCCCGAGTCGGTCCACTGCTTGCCGACCGACGGACGAGTCCGGTGGAGCAACGCCGAGCCCCAGCCCTGCTCGGGAAGGATCAGGTCCGTCTCAACGAGGCCGACCGCTTCAGCCGGCCGGAGGCCACCGAAGTACATCGCGGCGAACAGACCCACGAGACGACGGCCGCGAGCCCGCCTGTGACCGCCGACGTAGGAGACGGCCGCCAGGAGATTGCGAGCCTGCTCCGGGTTGGCGACAACCCGAGGGTCGACCTGGTTGGACACCTTCGGCTTCTGCCAGCGGACAGCCGTGATCGGGTTCTCGCGCAGCTCCCCCAGGTCGACAGCGTAGTTCGCCGCGTTGACGAGGGTCCGGCGCTTACGCCGTACCGTTTCGGCGGCGGCCGCTGCGCCATCGAGCTTGAGTTTCAGTGAGTCGAGCACTGCACGGGCCGTCGCGGGTTCGGCGAGATCGGCGAGCGGGCGAGATGCCTTGGACACCCAGTGAAGAACGTTCCGCACGTCGTCCGGGACTTCCCGGTCGTTGGGTCCCGGCAGCACGAAGGCCCAGTTGCGGAGCGCTTTGCGCAACGCCTCGTCGGACGGCCGCCCAGCGTGCTCGTCGAGGAGCTCCACCGTCACGCTGGTGAGCGATTCGTTGATGCCGTCCCGCGTGTTGGGAGCGGCATGGGGCCACTTCATCGCGAGGTACCTGAGGGCGAAGTCGTACCAGGACACGGCCGACTTCTGCTCTTCCATGGAGCCGGGGAGGCCAGACTCCGTGTCGAATTCATCGCCCTCACGCATCGCGCGCATGAGCTTCGAGCGGTAGTGATCAGCGAGCGCCTTGGTGCGGAAGGAGTCGGAGAAGACATTGCCGGCCACCGACCAGCGGACTCCGTAGGAAGGCGTCTTGGTACCGCGGTTACGTACGCCCCAGACCTTCACGTCGAGTGACTTCACGCCGCTGCCTCCAACTGCCGCAGCCACGTGGCGAAGTCACTCCGCCACACCCGGAGCTCTCCGTTGGGCAGCTTGAACGCGGCCGGCCCGTATCCCAACTCACGCCAGCGGTAGAAGGTGCGGCGAGAGACGCCGCCCAGCTCGGCGAGGATCTGCGGGACGGTCATCAGTTCGTCTCGTCGGCGGTCCACGACGAGTCTCCTTCCGTGTCGGGGGCGTCGGGTCGCCGTGAGGTGGCGAGCCAGGATTCGGCGGCGGTCAGCCCGGTACCGGCGAAGCGCCAGTGCGAGAGGACAAGGACGGTCTCCGGGTCCGGCAAGGGGTGGCCGGCCTGGGCCGCGCGTTCGCGGGTGAGTGCTTCGTTGTGGTCGGCGCGTTCCTGGCGGAGGGCGCCGAGGGTGACGGAGTACGCGCGGGATTTCGTCGAGAAGTGGCCGCGGAAGCCGAGCATGTGGGCCCACTTGCGCAGCCGGAGTTCTTCGAGTTCGGGCAGTCCTCCGAGGTGCCAGCAGGTGAGGATCATCTGCCGGGCGTGGTCGGTGACGTCGGTGCCGATCAGGTCGGTGATGGGGTTGCGGATCGGGCGGTCGATGGTGCCCGTCGCGCTCTCCGCGCCCTTGGTGGCGTACTTGGCGATGTAGGCGGCGACGGCCCGGCTGGTCAGGTCGGTGGTTCCGGTGAAGTCGGCGGAGCGGATCGGGCGGATGTCGAGCTGTTCGCCGAAGCGGAAGGTGTGGGCGCGCCCGTCGAGGGTCGGGCCGGGGGTCTCGGCGAGCCGGACGGCGGAGCGGATGGCGTCGGTGAGGAGTTCTGTCGTGGCCCAGACGGGTGGGGAGTCCTCGGCACCTTCGGGACCGTCGAGGCGGATCACCGCATGGAAGTGCACGGCTCCGCGCCGCTGGTATTCGGCGACCTTGGCGTACGAGAGCTTGAGGCAGTGGCGCAGTTCGGAACGGGTGATGTTCGCGCGCGTCGCGATCTGTTGGCGTAGGTAGGTGGTGAAGCGGGCCCACAGGGCACCGGCGTGCGCGTTCCAGAGGACGGCGTCGCGGTAGTCGTAGCGCTCCGGGTTCAGCGGGGTGCCGAGGGCGGGGTCGTCGTCCGGGTGGAGGCGTCCGCAGCGGCAGCGACCGCCGCCGGGCCGGTTGTGGACGGGGCCGAACGATGGGGCGGTGAAGGTGGCAAAGACGAGGGGGTGTTGGGCGACGGCCGGGCCGATTCCCTTGCCGCCGCTCAGGCCGGCCGTGACGAGGTGGTACGTGTCCTTGCGGTAGACCTCGGCGCAGGCGGCGCAGCGGGTCGCGCGGCGGTTGTTGCAGCGGATGAGGAGCTGTCCGGCGGGAAGGTCGTGGTCGAAGATCTCGCGGACGATTTCGCCGGTCGCGGCGTGGACGTCGAGGCGGTGGCCCTCCATTCGTACGGGCTGCTCGCAGCCGCCGAGCCGCTGAACCTGGTGTGCGTAGGTGCTGAGGTCGCCGTACTGGGCGAGGGCGGCCAGTTGGCGGATGGCTCCAGCAGGAGCCTGGGGGCGCATGTGCGGGTGCCTCCTTGGAGGGGCGGAAGTTCGGGACGGGCACCCCGGCCTGCATAGGGGGCTAGACAGCACGAGCAGGCCGGGATGCTGCGCAGACGAGGTCAGCGGCGGTCGCTCTTGAGGATCGAGCGGATGACGACCGCGCAGACGGCCACGGAAGCGGCAGTGATGGCGACCGCTAGGAGCATCGAGACCAGGACCGCGCCGACGACCAGGACCAGGGCTCCCCCACCGGCGGCGAGGGTCAGCACGCTGCCCGGGGTGAGTTGGACCGTCGGCCGGCTGGAGGCGGGGGCCGCCGAGACCGGGGCCGGGGCATAGGCGGTGGGGTTGTAGACCGACGGGCTGTAGGTCGTCGTGGGCGTGTTGGTGGGGATCGGGGCGGTGTCCGGGCGGGGGTACTTGGGGGTGAACACGGGGCGGTCCCTTCTGTGGTCAGTCGAGGAGCGTGGCGACGGCGGGGGCGAGGACGCTGTTGGCGACGAGGTAGCCGCCGAGGAGGAGCAGGGCGACCAGCCACCACGGCGGGCGGGCGAGCTGGATGCCGAGGACGGCGACGACGAGCACGGCGAACCAGAGCGGGACGGTCATGGCAACGGTCTCCTGTCAGGCCTTGCAGCGGTGGGTGCGGGCGGCGAGTTCGGCAGCGGCGCGGCTGTCGTACTCGGTGGAGAAGTCGCAGCGGGGTGCGGTGCAGGCGGCGAGGTGGCGGTTGCGGCCGCGGGCGATGTAGGAGGCGACCTGCACGGGACCGATGCGGCGGACGTTGCGGAAGCGCGGGTTCACGGTGTTCGTCCCTTCTCAGAGGTGGGCGGCAACAGCGGCCGTCATGGACGGAGGCAGGCCGAGCCGGGCGCGGACGGAGTCGGGGTCTGCGGCGAGACCGGTGGCGGCGCGTTGTTCCTCGGCCAGGGCCTGGGCGCGGTCGACGAGGGCAGGCGGGAGGGTGACGGCCGCGGCACGCATCGGGGCGCGGACAGCCGCGACCGGTTCGGGGGTTGCGGGTGACTCCGAATCGGATTCCGGGCCGGTGACCAGGGCCGGAAGCGCGTCACGTTCGAGTGCGTCGACCGCAGCCGGGACGTGGGCGGGTTCGGTGTCCGTCTCGGGCGCGGTGGTGACCGTCGGCGCGTCCGGGGTGCGTGGTGTGTGGGCGAGGAGGGTTCCGCCGAAGAAGGCGACGGCGGGCCAGCCGGCCACCACGACGCGGAGCGACGCGGGGACGTCGTCCAGGTCGAGGAGCCCGGCTGTGGCGACGTTGGCCCCGAGGGATGCGGCCAATGCGATCAGGAACCACAGCCGCGGTCCCCCGGCCGGTTGTCCGGCGCGCTGCTGTTCGCGCATCCGACGCCAGGCGGCAACCAGCAGCAGGTCAACGGAAACGGGATAGGCCCATGCCTTCCAACCGCCCTGCCCGGCCGCATCGGCAAGGTCGTGAAGGTGCGAGAAGGACAGGGCACCCGCGATGACTGCTTGGACGATCACCGCATCTACGCGGGCGAGCTGGGCACGCATCGGCTCGCGATCCCTTCCGTGCGATCAGTTGGCGGACTTGAGTGAGTCGGCACGCTCACGGGCCAGACGGGCCACCTCGGCGGCGTCGGCGTCGCCAGGCGTGCGGGCCGCGATGCGCTCCAACAGGTCTGCCTTGCGGTTCATGAGCGCCGCGTACTCGGCGGAGGTGCAGTTCGGGTTCTGGCGCAGCGCGGCCAGGTCGGCGATGAGCGCGCTGACCTCGGCGATGGAGGGGCGTGACATGGGCTTCCTTCCTGTTCGAGGCATGGGAGGGGTAGGGAGTTGGCGCGAGGCGGTCACGCCGACCGTGGGGAGGGTGGTGCGGTTACTCGGTCACCGGGCGGGCGGTGGGCACGCCGGCCGGGGCGAACGCCTTGGAGGACTCGACGGCGACGGCGGGCCGGAAGGAGTCGAGGCGGGGCAGTTCCGGCACCAGGGCGGCCGTGTCGCGGCAGATGGCCGCCGCCTCGTCGAGGGACAGGTGCGGTGAGCGGGCGCGGGACCAGCCGCCGGAGGAGTCGCCGACGATGGCGACGCCGGGCCGTTCGGCCGGGATGGAGGTGGCGGCGAGGGCCGCTTCCGGGGCGATGTCGGCGAGCGCCATGTTCGCCGAGGACTCGTCATTGACGCGGTGGCAGATGCGGCCGGTGAGCTGGGCGCGGAGCATGGTCGCACCCTTGCCGAGTTCGGAGCCGAAGCGCTGCCCGCACACCTCGAGGTAGATGCCGGCCGCACGGCCGAGCTGGGCGATCCGGATCAGCTTGGTAACCATGGCGTCCCGCCTCTTCTCGTCGTCGCGGCTCGCGGCGAGGAAGAGTTCCGCAACCTCGTCGACGACGACCACGACCGGCACCGGCCGGACCGCGTCCGGCAGCCCCCACACGTCCGAGGTGAGCACGGCGTCCGGGCCCGCAGTAGACGAGAGACCGATGAGGCGGAACCGTGCCTCCATCTCTTCCAGCAGGACGTCAAGGAGTTCGTTCGCCCGGTCCGGAGTGTCGGCGAGCGCGGACAACCGGGGTGAGAACGGAGCGAGTTCGACGCCCCATTTGCAGTCGATCCCGACGAGGACGACCCGTTGCCGGGCCAGGCCGCACACCAGGTTCCGCAGGTAGACAGACTTGCCGGACTGCGTCGCTCCGAGGATGAGTTCATGCGGCACGGCACGGAAGTCCCGTACGTGCCACCGTCCGTCATCCCGAAGCGCCAGCGGAAGGGTAAGCGGCCCGCGCTGTTTCCACCGCCGTGCGGGCTGCACGTCGGAGAGCACGTCCCAGCCGATCAGCCGAAGTTCGAGCCAGCCCGGCTTGGTCGGACGGATGTGCACCGCGTGCGCGGCCCAGGCGTGGCGCAGCCGGTCGGCCGAAGCCATGAAGTCCTCGGGAGCCTGCCCGGTCGCCATGCGCAGCCGCATCACGAGCCCGGAACCGGTCGGCCACGGCAGCGACCGCCGAGGCGGAACGGGGGCCGCCTCCCGCCCGATCATCCGGGCCGTGGCCCGACGGACGGCCGAGGCCGGGACCGTCAGGCCGCACGCGTCCATCGTGGCCCGGTAGGTGGTGAGCACGCGCAGCGCGACGAACGGGTAGCCGACCAGCCACCAGAAGGCGACTGGTGCTCGGCGGCGCAGGACAAGCAGGGCGACGAGTGCCAGCAGGCACAGTGCCATCGTCCAGACGGTGTCGGTCATGGCGTTCAGCCCTGCACCGGAGCCGGGGCGTTGACCATGACGGCGTCCGCCCGGTAGGCGATGCCGTGACGCATCCGCCCGCCGAACTCGCTCTCCCACGGCCGGGCGATCAGGCCGGGCAGGATGACCGGAGCTCCCATCACCAGGCCTTCACCGATGCCCTTCTCGGGAACGGTGACCTTGATCATGTCCGATCCGCCCGCCGCGATGAACACCAACTCCAGCACCATGAGACGGTCGTTGGTCACCGGGTCGACTGCGATCTCACCGGTCTGACGGTCCTTCACCTTGACCTCGGGCAGCTTGGTGACGAGGAGCGTCGCGGCCGAGACGTCTACGGGGATGACACGCATTTCGTGAACCTCATTTGGTCGGCGGTGCGTTCAGTCCGCACCGCTTGAGTCTGGATACCCCCCCTAGACAGCAGAGGGGCGGCCCGCCTCAACTGTCTAGGGGGGTTGACGGCTACGGTAGACCGCCGGATCGTCAACTGTCTAGGGGGGTATCCAATTCGGTTCCGATGCAGCTGATCCCCCGGTGCTTCGCCCAGCCGCGCGGGGTAGCGTCCGCCTAGTGACTTTCCCTCTCCACAGCGACGTTCCCGGTCGGCTGACTCGCAGGGCCCGGAGCTTTGTCAGCTGTCACGGCATCAAGGTCGACACCGCGTCGATCGACAGGCATTGGTGGCTTGAGCGGGACATACCGGCAGCGGTGATCGACCGAATGGCCGCCTACCAGCAACGATGGGGCGGTCTCGTCTTGCCGCCGGCACCGCAGTACGACGGGGGCCCCAGGTACTTCCACCCTGACGTGCCGGAATGCTCTCCCACTGGAGGGTGGTCATTCGAGGCAGGGGATCAGCGAAGCGCAGTCCCCTACTCGTTCATGATCGGGCCAGCCAACGAGTTCGGCATCCACGCACATCAGTGGACGCCCCTGCACGCGACCGTCGAGGGATGGGTGGAGTCGCTTGCACTCACCCACCATGCGTCCATGTGGGCGAAGCAGATCACCAGGGTCACCGGCGACGACGTCGACAGCATCGCGCTTGACGCTTACGAGCCGGTGAGAGAGGTGAAGGGGTTGGCGGATACGTGGTGGCGAGGAGCCGACTCGTTGGTAGCGGTCTACATGGGCGAAGCCACATCCCTGTCCTTCCCCCCGGCTCGCACTGCGCTGATCTACTCAGGCCTTGACGACTGGGGGCTGCGAGGCGGAGTCGAGGACAGTGACGTCTGACACCACTGGAGACCGATCCCAGACCTGACCTCCGCGGTATGCAACCTCGCGTCCGCGTGACGTCGCCAGGCCTACGACAGCGCCCAATGCAGGACTGTGGCGTCGTCGCGCGCCTTGCCGCGCGGCCAACGCTGCCCCTCAGAGTCGTCAGCTTCTGCCGCGCGTACCTGGCGGATCAGTTCATCCGGCCCAGCCGAGCTGAGAACAGTCAACATTCCTCCCCAGGTGGCAAGTTCGAAGGAGTCGACGAGGCGCGTCGCACCATCGCTCAGCAGCGTCACGGACGCCAGTGACTCCAGCGATACCGCCCCGGAAAGGGCATGTTCGGCCGCTTGCGGGTCGGGCCCGGCAATCCAGAAGCCACCCGGCCGGTTGCGCAGCCCCGTCAGGGCATCGCGGTACAGGGCCAGAGCGGCAGCGTGTTCGGGTGAGCCGGTGGGCAGTTGGTCGACCGGTCCGCGAAGTCGCTTGCCGACCTCGTCCAGGCGCTGGTCGGTGACGGCGGTCGTCTTCCCGTCCTGGTCGGCGAGGAGGAGGGTCGAGTCGCCGAGAACGAGGTACTCCAGAGCTCCCGCGTCAGCTCGGACGGCGACGACCGTACTCGTCGGACTGGCCCGATAGGTCAGGTCGCAACTGCCCTCGTGCAAGGACCGAACGACCCGAATCGAGTCTGCCAGGCAGTCGACGAGCGACCAGGCGGGGTGCGCGGTGATGGTGCTCAGCAGTAGCCCGCCCAGCGTCGAGGAGAACCAGGCGATGCCGTGCGTGCACCCGGTCTCCGCCCCGGCCACGCCGGCCCCGTCCAGGAGAACGGCCGCCCCGGGTGCGGCGGCGGCGAAGTCCTCGTTTTGCTGGCCGGGGTCGGCAGACAGCGAGCGGAGAGCGACGTTCACGTCGTCGTCTCCTCGTCGTGCAGGTAGAGAGGGGTAAGCAGTTCGACGGACTGCGGTTCGTCGGTCTCGGGGTCGTACTCGACGCCCACCAGCGTGGAGAAGTTGCGCTCACCCACCTGCCCCCAGAGCGCGCTGAGGTCAGAGGCGAGCAGGTGCACGACGCCGAGGGAGCCTGCGGTGTGGATTCCCGCGATAGCAAGCACCGAGCCGTTGCCATCCGGGCGGGGCAGTCGGCCGAGGTATCCGACGTCGTGCGGGCGGTGCGGTTCCGTGTCTGCTCCCGCGCGGTACGACGTGCCGGTACGCCGGTCCACCAGAGCCCACGGCTCACCCTCCGGGTGCTCCCAACCGAGTACCGGGTCCTGGGCGTACAGGTCGCTCATGGCCTGAGACATACCAGGCCCGCAGACGACGACCAGGCCGTCTCGGTTGAGGTCGACCTCACCGCTCACCTGGACGTGGCCGGAGCTGACGTCGAGCCCGTACGACTTGCCCAACTCTTCGAGTCGCTTCCCGGAGTTGACGTCGGCCATGGCGACGACCGGGCGCTTCTTCTCGCCGTCCCAGCGGAGCGGAGTGACGATCGTGACGGCGCCCGCGCCGAGGAAGGCTCCCTCGGGGGCCGGGCCGGTATGCCGGATCTGATGGATCCGGCCGCGGCTCAGGCCGGCCTTCTCGGCGATCTGCGCGTACGACAGCCCTTGCGAGTGGAGATCCTGAACCACACGACGGCGGAGCCGGGCGAGTTCGGTCACCTCCTGCTGCGCGTCGGCCAACCGCGTCGTGACCTCACGCAGGAGCAGGTACGGATCATCGATCGCCATGATCCGCTGCAACTCGTCCGACATGACCACACCTCCTAGAAGTAACCAGGAGTCTAGGGCCCTAGACGGAATGGGCGGGAGTCGCCTGCCCGAATGAACACTGATCACATAGAACGCGGCCCTCCGCCGGGGCACTCCCCGAGGGCTCACCCGCCACTGCCCACGAGACAGCTACGGATCACCGCCGCGCGTGAGCCCCTCACGAGCCGTTCCGCACCAGCTCGGCCCAGACGCAGCGCGCACCGGAGGGTCGGTCCTTCACTCCCCAGTCTTTGGCGCAGGCCGCGATCATCATCAGCCCGCGGCCATCCTCTTCCACGCCTTTGGCCACACTTCGAACCTGGGGCTCCTCATCGCCGCCCTGGTCGACGACTTCGACGCGGACCAGGTCGTCGCGGAAGTGGATGACCACGAGGAACCATCCGCGGTACCAGCCGCTCCGCGTATGCCGGACGGCATTGGCCGCCAGCTCGCCGACGACCAGGACGGCGTCGTCGACGAGGTCTGAAGCCTCGTCCTCAAGCAGGGCGGCGACGAAGTGACGGGCCTGCGCCACCTGCCAGGCCAAGCCGGGAAACATGCGGCACCAACTCTGGGACATGGGAACACTCCTCCTCGTCTAGGGGGCTAGACGACACAGCGAGCAGAGTATTCCCATGCATGACCGATGAGCCAGGCATCTTGAGGAATTATTCCTCTAACGGGTGGCGAAGTCTTCTATCTCCCGGAACTCCTGCATCACCCGGAGCAGGAACTCACGCACCTCACGGCCGAAGATCGCAGCCTCTTCGAAGCGCCGGAAGGTCTCCTCGTACGCGGCGACCTCATCGGACTCGTCCACGACTCGCTCACCGCGGAAGGTCTCGACGACAACCGCCCGCTGATCGCACAAGGTGAACCCATGGCGAGGCATGACCGGAACCGCGCGCCGCCAGGGGATCACCCCGAGCCGCACGGTGCTGAGACTCTCGACGGCCAAGAGCCGGTCGAACTGGGCAAGCATCAGCGAGGGATTCCCCGGCCAGGTCCGCAACACGGCTTCCGTGAGCACGAACACCGACTCCCGCCCCGGCTCGTACAAAAGGCTCTGCCGCTCGACGCGGGCAGCGACAGCACGACCGACCGCCTCAGGCGTCGAGTTCGGCGCACTCGCGAAAACGTGCCGGGCGTACTCAGCGCTCTGAAGCATCGCCGGCAGAACAACGCACTGGAATGAGCGAACCAGCCGAGCAGACCGCACCGCCTCATCGAGGACTGCCCCAACAGGAGTCTCCTCGTCGGACGATTCGACGGTGTCCGGCGCGACTTCCACAGCGTCCAGGAGGTCACGCACTTCGCGAGAGGTCGACTCGTCGAGGTCGAGAGCGAGCAACAAGCGGCCCAGGACGTCGAGGCTGGGAACCATGCGTCCGTTCTCTACCTTGGACACGGTCGGCTGCCCCACGCCAGCACGTTGCGCCAAGACGGCACCCGTCAGGCCAGCCTCTGTTCGGAGTCCTCGAAGGCGCACCCCAAGCGCCTTCATCAGCTCCCGCCGCTCACTCCCCATACCAAGGGTTCTACACCACAGAGCAGCAGGAGCCGGGCCCATGAACCTTGATGATCACCACTACAGCCGGACCATGATTCAAACTTTCTCTACTGGTTCAAGGCCCGCGCAAGCGCGGGCGCGCGCCGCCTCTGCGGCGCGGCCTGCCTCCTGTCTGCGCCCCGGCTGGCCGCGCCCGGCGGCGCGCTACGTGCAGCGGGCAGAAGTGAGAAGTCATCCGCAGGTCAAGGACATGCCTCCGGCGGGGGCGCTCAGGCTCCAGGATGGCGGGGGCGCCGTTCGCGGGTGCCGGCCGTGAGTGGCTGGTGCGGGAGCTCCCATCCCGTCTGCCGTCGACCCAGGCAGAGCCGAGCAGACGCGGCCCAGGGCGTCAAGGTCGTTCGTACAGTGGCGCGCTCCACCTTGACGCCCTGAACCACGCCCGCTCCACGGTGTGTGGGTCGACGGCAGACGGGATGGGAGCTGGGGTAAGTGGTGGGTTGAGGATCACGGGAACCGTTCAGCCAACCGCGAGCTAAGGTGCCGCTTGCAGAAGGGGCGAAATGGCAGACAAGAACAGTCGGTGGAACCACCCGCACTGGCACCTCATGATCGTGATACCGCTTCTGATCTTCCTGATCACCGAAGACGACCCCATCACACGATGCTTCCTGGCTTCAGGGCTCACGCTGGCAGCTATCCGCTACGGGCGGGAGTCTGCAAGGTGGGCCCGAGCCAAGTCCGCCCCGGTTCCTGACACCAGCAGCTGACACCAACAGCCGCGAACGACAGCGGTCGACGACGAACTGCAGCGACCGACCAACCGATGCGCAGCACCCGTTGGTCGATGTCGACAGACCCCCGTGATCGACCTGGTCGGGATGAGGCCAGACTGCAAAGCCAGCGTGGAGCCGTCCCCAGGCGACGGGCGGCTACGTCGGCCACGCTAGGGTCCGGCCATGTCAAACGATGCGCCCGATCCCTTCAAGGAAGTCATGACGCGAGAGTCCCTTGCCGCCATGATCCATGGCCTTTGCGATGACTTTCAACGACGGGGCAAGGAGTGGGAGAACCGCACAGTGGAGGACTACCTCGGTGCGTTCGCCGCGTGGATCACGGACTCGCCCGGCTCGTACCGGTACCTCGGCGAAGAGATGCCGCCGGACGGCGACTGGACCTTTTTTGCGCGGGCCCTCAGTGCGGCCGTCGTCTACGAGTAGCCGAAGGGCCGTGCCCCTGCCGTGCCCGATCGCCCGGTAACCGGCGGGGAACCACGGGCGTTGACGGGCAGCCCACATGAGATCGGCCCCCGACCGATTCACCTGGTCAGGGGCCGTTCACCTGCGGTGGGTGTGGGATTTGAACCCACGGTGACATCGCTGCCACGACGCGGTTTTCAAGACCGTGTACCGATTGACTCGCCCATCGAGACTCCACCGACCCGGAGGAGGAGTAGCGCGTGAGGCATGCGCACCGACTTCTAAAACCAACCTCAAGCATGCGCATCCCTGTGCTCTCGCATAGCCTTCAGGAAAGCATTGCCGTCCGCATGCATATTTAGCTGAGCCAGACTAGGAAGAGATATGCGCTCGTAAGGGTCACCCATGCCTCGTCTGCTCATCTGAATAATTGCCTCTATGGAGCGTGCCCCATGTTCATACTCAGGCACCACCAAGAAGGCATGCAATATTCCCTTATCAACCATGTAAGCATTGCCCTCATTCCTCGCTACTTCATGCTTCCCAAAGAGGGAATTGAGAAGTAGGGCTCGGCGCAGCATGACTTTCTTGCTTGGTTGCCGACCACGCGTCTCCGAATTTATTCCCGCAACGTCAATGAACCCTCGCAGCCGGCTCAGGAAATCGCTTGCTTTAACGTCTGGACTCGCGTCGTTCACCTTGTTACTGAATTCCTCGTAACTATGACTAGTCCCCCCAGCAAACATGAATATCGACGGTCCGATCAAGTGGATCGTATCCTCTTGCTGGAACTTGCCATCTTGTATAGGACCCAGAAAATACCTAAGCCACCCTAGCGGAGTACCGTCGAGAGACGAATCAAATTCGTCCCACATAGCCAGAGGCACCTTGCCCGTAAGAGTTACATCGCGAATTTGATGCAGAGCCCCCACTAGTTCCCGGGAGGAGCTGAATTGGGAAAGGTTGAACGTTAGCGACCGGATTATATCCTTACTACTCCATTGCTTAGCCAGTTGTTCCACTGTGTAACCTTTTCCAGAACCGGGCTCACCGAATACAGCGACGGCAAGCGGTTTGGACTTGAGCAAATTTCTTCCGCTACTGCAGTAGGTGCCCATGATGTTGGAAATTGAATGGAGGCCCTCTATTTCCGCCTGGTCAGCCGTTAGCAAATCCCCAACAACGGCTACGGGCGTTTTATCCAGATTCCTGTCAAGGGCTGGCTTACCGCGGCAAGCGATGTCGAACAGTGGAGAGTCCTCATCGTTCAGATCACAGGGAATCGGCAAATCGCCGTGATCTTCTATGTCATGCTGTGGATCGCGAGATAGATCGAGCGTACTGAACTCATAGCGATCCGCTGCCTCCCCACTGAAGACGCGTGGAGAAGTGAATTCTCCCTCGGGAGGATGATTTTTTCGTCCATTGACGGCGAAGCCGCGGTCGTACAGACGCTGCATGGCAGCAAGGCCTCTGCGAGCTGCGGCGCCCAAGTCGGGTGAAGTACCACGCCGTTCGCATGCAACAACTTCGGATACAAGAGATGCACAAAGCACGCTCCCATAACCGAACATCATCCCGTCCCCGTGGCTATGCAACCAATCCCCTTCCATTACTTCGTGGTTGTATACGAGCTGCCGCTTAGCCGGATAATCGCTTTTATCAATCACTAGGGCGCCGGACGGCCCAAACGAAACAACAAGACGAGGACAGTCCATCAGATCCCTCAGGGCGGGGCGCGAAAACTCCGTGAGGAGATCGTACGCGGAGCGCTGCCAAGAGAGATCGCGACTTATTTCAGCCCCTTTATCTCTTAGTCGAGCTACCGCAGTGGTTACAATCAGCCTTTCCCGAACCCAGTCCTTCGGATTCACCAGTCGCTTATGTAGCCACTCCCAGAAGTCTCCGCTCGCGATTTCGTGACTCATTTTCAGAACAACCCAAGGCTTGTCTCCGGAATCCTCGGCTTTCGGCAGCAAAGCCAACCAGTGATCTCTCCGCTTGCGGAAGTCCAGAGCGGCATCGTCTATTACCAACACCTTGCATCGATCTGACCCGTCCGTCTCAAATTCGACATTTCGGTGATGTCGATTCTTTCGGAACCCTAGGTATTGATCAATCCTATAGTTGCTACTGCTGCCGCCAGCGTAAGCTTGCCGAAATACCGCAAATGAATAATTGTAGCCGCTGTCGTAGGGTGACAATGTGGCCGGCTCTGGATCTCTCGCAGCGCAGGTTGGCGTAGTCCTGCTCCCAAGGGCATCCTTGATCATGTGCTTCAGGAGAAAAATCCCGCCTTTGTGCCAACACAACCTGACCGAGACGTGCAGTCGTTCATCCACATTTCGACTGCTGTATTTACTGGACGGCAATACAGCCCAATCCACCGTCTGATCGCCTGTAACGAAAACGAGCTTGGCATTAAATGAGTCGCTCACGGAAATCACCTACGCGGCAAGGTCTGCCTGCTGAATGACTAATCCGAAGTGCAGTCTTAAGTGGCTCATGGCACATGAGGGGAGCGCGCTCCTGGCAACGTTGCGTGGCCAGACTTGGAGGAGCTACATCTCCATTTGACACCCAAGTGGACGTGCTCGCCACTTGAACTCGTGTGGCCAGCGAGAAGGAGAACTGGCTTCAACCTGATCTGGGAGCGCCGCGTCGACGGTGGCCTCCCGGCCGCCAACCGTTCCGCTCTCTGATGTGCCCCATAGGCACTGCCCACCAGATCAAAAAGGGCGCAGTGGAGAATGACAATAGTGTCAGCCGAGCCGGACGGGTCATGCCTAACTCGAACGCCGAAATCTGCGCCCGAGTTGGCCCCTAGTGATAGCCGCTTCCCAAGCCGTTGGCTCAGGCGTTGTCGTCACGGGTCGGCCGTCACGGCTTGCTGGGGTCGACGGCACCGGCAGCGTGGCTGAGGTCAGCGGGGTGCAGCGAGGCATACGCGTGCGTGGTCGGTCGGCGTGCCCGTCGTCGTGGCTGACTGTCGTCGGCTGAGGTTCAGACGGGGCGTATCGAAGGTCCGGGCCGTAGTCGAACGGGCCGAAAGCTGGGCCGTCTCTGGGCCGTCCGACGTTGATCAACAGTAGCCAATGACGACCAACGACGACGACCAGGCGCACGATCCCACCGCCCCTGAGCTGGGAAGCAGCAGCTCACCAAGATCCCCGGCAAGACCCAGGGCAAGAAGACAAGTCTCAACTGGCCCGTCAAGGGCGCTCGCCGCACACAGCGCGGCGCACGCGGCTCGTCGCCCGGACCTGCTCTCCTGTCTGCGCCGCGCTCCAGCCGGGACGCAGCCGGCACGCCTGACAGCTTGGGTTGATGCGCGCGGCCGGGCACGTGGAGGCACCAGCCGGCCGCTGGGAACCATGGTGCTGAGGGTGGCGCCTTCTCTGACGATCACACCTGTATGGCAGCGCTCAGGACGCCGCACCACAACCGCACCAGATCGAGCGGGGAACAGCGGGGAGCCACGGTGAGGGCAGCTGGGCCCGACGACGCCGGGCTGTGGCCGTTGGCCCAGGTCAGCGCCCGGACCAGCCCCAAATACCCGGAGCTCCCCGAGCTGAGGGCGTGAAGCTTCCTAGCTTGGGAAGCTGCGGCGACCCTTGAATCTATCTACCGAGGCCCGGTGAGCCACCCTGGAGGAACGGAACCCAAACGCTCTTGGGCTTAGCTTCCTTCTTGGGCTTCGTGTCCAAGCCAGCGAGGTCCCACATTTTGATTTGTTGGCGTGCAGCAGCGCGGCTCTGCTGGCCACGAGCCGCACTTGCCGCTGTCTCGGCACGCCGGCGCATCTGAGCTTCCCGCCGCTCCTGCAGCGTCTCCCTCTGCCCTCGCCGCTGAGCGCGTGTGCGACTCACCTCGACACAGCGCCCAAAGCCTCCAGGTACGCCTGCCCGTACAAGTGCTCGCGCTTAGCGAATAGTTCAGTCATGTGCTCACCCCCAGGCAGATAGTGTCCTAGAACGACACCGCGAGCACTAGAGGTACATCTGTTTGGACTGGTCCCAAGAGGACGCCGAGCGGAGGCTCATTGCAAGAGTTGTACCGCAATTCCTAGCGCCCGCCACCAACCATCAGGCTCCTCCCTCCAGCCTGTGTGCCGCTCGCCGATGCCCTGCGCCGCTTCTCGACGGCACGGCGGGACCTATACCGAGGGGCGAAGGGGTGGGCAGGGCAGGGCGGTGGGCCGGGCGAGGCGAGACGGAGAACTTCGCGGAAGCTGGTGCCCGCGAAGGGGGCCGTTGAGCATCATCCCGGCCAGCGGGCATCATGGGAGCCCTTCCCATCGGTCGATTCCCCGCGAGGGCGCCATGCACGGCACGGACCCGGAGGCAGCGACCTCCTCCGCCACGGGCAACACGCACTCCGCACCACCCACCGGGGTCGCACTGCCTTCCGGGCCCGTAACAGCCCCGCAGAGCACGGGCATCGCCCCGGCTCCGGCGGCCACTCCACCCGCACCGGCCCGAGGCGCGACGACTCCCGACTCTGCGGCCGCAGCGCCCAACCCGAGTCCGCCCAGGCTACGTCGGCGCGAACTGATCGCCGAAGCTCTCGTGCCGGGCACGCTGGAAAGCCCGCCGGGACAGAGACGACGGAGGGTCCTGTGGACGCTGGCAAGCGGCGTCGTCATTGGCCTTCTCGCCTGGCTCGTTCCAGCTACTCTCGACTATTTCGCCACCGAGCCGACGACCCGACACTCGAAGCAGGTCGAGGAAAACCTCGACCGTGAGGGTCCAGCTTTCACGGCGTCCACGCGCGTGGACGCGGACCCGCTCTTCATGGCTTATGTACTGGATCGCCCGCTGACCCGTACCGAGACCGCCACCTTCCTGGAATCCGGCGCCGACGACGGCCCCAGCTTCGGGAAGGTGGAAGAACTGGCCGCGACCCACGGTGGCCACGGTCTTGAGGACCCTGGCTGGGACAAGTCCGACGGATACTCGTCCTCGTGGCTCATCGATCTCTTCAGCGACAGATCGGCGGGCCTGACGATCACCGGCATGAGGGCCAAGGACGTGAGATGCGGCCCCGCCGCCGCAAAGACGGTCATCCTGGTCCGGCCCGAGGGCGGGGGCGCCTACGACGGAATTCATTTCAATCTCTCCGAGCCAAAGACGCCGTACTCCCTCAGCCCCGACGACTACTTCGGCAAGCCGTACTTCTCGCACAAGAAGATCGATCTCGGTAACGGCACCGAGCCCGGAGGGCTGCGTGCGAGCTTTTCGTCCGGAGTGCAAGATTGCAGCTTCCTGGTGGAAGCCGATTACAGGGATTCCTCGGGGCTGCACCAGCAGGAAATCAAGAATGCTTCGGGACGCTTCGCGGTGCGCGGACTTCCCGCAAACCCGTACCAGTTCTTCCTCTGGACGAATGGGGGCGTCTTCGATTGCGGCCCGCACCAGTTGCCGCGCCCCCGATTGTGCCCGGCGATCCCCTTCTCGGTCACCAACTGGTCTTCCGTCGTCTGAAGCGGCACCACACCGACTGCCGATCAGGTTGCGGCGTCTCCGCGAGCGATTCCACGCCGCCACGTCGCTCCCGTGCGGGCGGTCGCAATCGTCCCCGCAAGATTCCCCCCGGACACATAGCCCGCACCCCATCCCTCCGCTGGAGGCCCCCCGAGATCCGCGATTGGCTGCGCGAGCACGCCGAGGACCTCGCCATAGCCATGGAGATACCCCTCGACGACGTGGGAGTGGAGGGCAGCGATGGGGCCGGCCAGAAGGCCGTCGTCGCATGGACCCGCGTCCACTCGAAGAGCAGAACCCCGAGCGCGACCAACGGCTGGTACATCGTCTACCTGTTCAGCGGCGACGGCGAACGCGTCTACCTGCCTCTCAACCAGGGCACGACCGAGTGGAGCGGTGGTGAGTTCAAGGCCCGCGAGCCGGCCGACCTGAAGAGACGGGTCGACTGGGCCCGTCCTCGCATCGACCAAGCTGCTGACAAGCGAACCGACTTGTTGACAAGCATCCACCTCAGCTCGGGCACGAAGCTTGGCAAAGGCTATGAGCCGGGCAACGTCGTGGCCATCGAGTACCAGCGCGACGCCATCCCCAACTCAGATGTACTAAGAGAAGACTTGCTCTTGATGGCACGACTCTTGGGGCCGAATCTACGAGGCCGCTGAGGCGACCCCCTACATTCCCGGCGACCTGCCGGTGGAGGTCCGCGAGGCAACGCAGAGCGCCACCGCGAACCGCAGGAGCGCCCGCAAAGGCGGTCAAGGCTTCCTCCTCACAGCCGCCGAGCGCGGGGCTATTGAGAAGCGCAGAGTTCTGCTCGCCGCAGAACACTTCAAGGCCCGGGGATGGACCGTAAAGGACGTTGACGCTACCAAGTCGTACGACCTGAAGCTGAAGCGTGGAGACGAGAAGCTTCACGTGGAAGTGGAGGGGACGACGTCCGACGATAGCCAGGTCATCCTGACGCGGGCCGAGGTCGAGTGGCAGCACAAGTTCGCCCCGGACAACGCCCATGTGGTCGTCCACTCCATCAAGCTGGATCGCACCGTTGAGCCCGCGACCGCGACCGGTGGCGTCCTCCACTGCACCTCACCGTGGACCATTGAGGACGAGTCCTTGACCGTCGTCTCCTACATCCACCGAACCGGACTGTGAGGCGTCTACCTGCGTAACGGACGGCATAGCGGGCTCGGCGTTCTAGCTCATCCACCCGCGTCGCAACGAGGCTTCTGCCACCGACCACTGCGCCAGCGGCAGGAGCCTCGGGTCAGTCGCGCTCATCCTCTTCCGCCTGCTCCGCCTCGATGGCGAGAACAGCTTCTTCGGACAGCCTTCCAGTGAGAAGAGCACGGATCCGGGCACGGGATACGTCGGCTGCCGTTTTGCTCGGCGTCGGCATGTTGTCCGGATGGGCCCACCAGCGGCCCGGATGCAGTTCGTCCCAGGCGGGGCGGTAACTATCCTTACGCCGATTGGCTCCGGGGTCGTGGTTTCCGAAGCCGTCGACGATGCTGTTCCACACTGGCCGATGGTGCCGGATGATCACCCGTTCCGCGATGCTCACGAATGCCTCGATCGCGACCAGGTACCGAACCCGGAAGTCCGAGATCTCCAGGTCGTGGACCTGGTGGAGCGACTGCTTGTGCTCGTAGATCCGGTCCCACAGTGTGGTGGCATCGGGCTTCTCCTCAGCAGTGCCCTTCCGCACGCCTGTGGGTCGGGCCTGCCCGACATATACAGGAACGAGGCAGTCTGGCGAACTAATCTCCGCATACAGAGGATTCGCCCCGCAGTAGTACAGGGCGTAGATGCCGCTCCCATGTACCGGACCGACCTCATCCAGCGGCTCTGGTGCCCGATTGCGGAGTTCTGATTCTACGCTGCGCCCAAGATTTTCCAGGTCCAATGGATTGAATGGGGCGAATTGACGCTCTTTCGCAGCATCTCGCCATGCTTTCGACTTGCGAGGCTTCTTCGGGGGCTTCTGCGGCGAGGGGAGCCTCTCGCTCAACGGATCGGGTGAAACTGACAACTTGTACTCGGTCCTCCGACTCGTACGGTTTACTGGCTCGCCTTCTCACTGCTGCCAGACGTCCACAACGCCGGTGCTGCGGTAATAGCGCCGGGCGCTCGGATAGTCCTCCACCTTCGGGTACATGATCAGATACCCGGGGAGGGCGGTGATTTGCCACTTGTCCGGAAGCCGCACTGCAATCGCCTTGAGGGCCTCATCCGCCGTTGCGTCCACGTCGGGAATCTCCACGACTATGTCGTCGAACTCCGATGAAGCTTGGTAGCGGAATACGTACGGAAGGAGCGCTTTTGTCTCCTGAAGCAAGACGGAGAGAGACACCGCCTCGTCCGCAGGCGTGCGCAGGGTTAGCAACTCCGTCAGCTTGTACTCCAGGTTGATCGGGTGCTCGTGATCGAAGTGACCCTCATCCACCTCGGTCGTGTCGCGCCGCTTGCCGGGGTCGTTGTTGCCAAACCCGTTGTAATTCCACGGAACTTGCCCCTGCCCCCTGTGCTCGTTGATCAGCAGGCGCTCTGGAGCGACCGCCCCAAAGTCCTCATCCACGTAGAGACAGGTGAACGTCATCTGATCGAGAGATATGTTCGTGCGGCCGGAGATCTTCCGAAAGTGCTTCTCGATCCGCTGGGGGAGGCTGCGATCGGCCTTGCCGACGTAGACGAGGTCCTCGTCCTTGTAAAGCTGGTACACGCCGGGCAGCGATCGCAACGACCGGATGTTCTCCATGGTGAGAGGTGCCGGCGTCAGCTTCTCCAGAGCGGCCGCAAGCTGGTCTCCGAGCGCTTTAGTGATGCTCAACTTGAACTCGGCGTGGTTCTCCAGCGACACGACCAGGGCCTCCTGCGCATGCGACGAGTGATCGTCGTCACTCTATCCGGTGAAGTTGGGGGTCACGGTGCCAGATTTTCACGAAGGGCTCACTTGATCGATAACTCCGCGGTATGGTTTTCCCATGTCTGAGCTGCGAGAGAAGCATCCCGAGGTGGGTACCTGTGTCGAGCTGTTCGCCGGCGGTGGTGGCCTCGCCATGGGGGTCCATAACGCCGGCTTCCGACCGTTGCTCGTGAACGAGTACGCCAAGCGGGCCATCGAGACCCTCCAGACGAACGAGATGCCGGGGGGCGGGAAGTGGCCGCTGAAGCCAGGTGACGTCCGCCTGCTACGGAACGACTTCAAGGACCTGAGAGGCAAGGTCGACGTCCTCGCAGGCGGGCCACCATGCCAGCCGTTCAGCCTGGGCGGCGTCGCCAAGGGGACAGAGGACGAGCGGAACATGTTCCCGCAGATGTTCCGCGCCATCCAAGAGATGCGGCCGAAGGCCGTCATCTGCGAGAACGTCCGAGGCCTGCTCCGGAAATCGTTCAACCCCTACTTCCAGTACATCCTCAACGAGATGAGGCTCCCCTTCGTCGAGCGCGAGAAGGACGCGACGTGGGAGGAACACAACGAGGTTCTGGAGAAGCTACTCGCCAACGACTCGGTGCCCGCCTCCGAGCGTTACATCGTGCAGCATCACCCCGTGAACGCCGCTGATTTCGGTGTCCCACAGATCCGGCAGCGGGTCGTGATCGTCGCCTTTCGTGCCGACCTCGGATTGAACGATGCCGAATGGGACAAATTTACACCGAAGGACACACACTCCGACGAGGCGCTGATCCATTCCATGCGTGAGGGCGGAGAGTACTGGGCACGCCACCGGGAGGTCTCGGAGGAAGCGAAGGCTCGCGCCATCGCGAATCTGCCGAAGCTCAACTACAACAACCCGAAGACCAAAGAGAAGCTCGCCCTTCAGCCGTGGCGGACACTCCGGGACGCGATCCACGGTGTTGACGAGTTCGAGGGACACACCCTGCCGTCAGTCAGCGAAGAGGCGGTCAACAATAAGGAACAGGTGGGGGTGATCTCCGACCACTTTGGGTGGCCAGGCGCCCGGGTCTACACAGGGCACACCCCCAACCTCCTTGACCGGCCGGCCAAGACTGTCAAGGCCGGCGTGCACGGCGTCCCCGGCGGTGAGTCCGTGATGATGATGGACGACCCGACGTTCGATGGAAGCGGCTACCGATACATGACGGTCCGCGAGACCGCGCGCGTTATGACCTTCCCGGATGAGTGGACGCTCGCTGGCCCGCGTGGCGAGAAAATGAGGCAGCTCGGGAACGCTGTGCCGGTGAAGCTGGGCAAGGTGTTCGCGGACGCAGTCGCCGCCGCACTGAACTCGGTCGGTGCACTGGAGAAGCCATGACACAGGAGGCGGTCGGCACGCAGCGGGGCTGGAATGATCGGCTGCCGCCCGCAAAAGCCTACAAGGCACGTCCCGGTCTGCCCCGCGACAAGCGCAGCGCCGAGCAAGACAGAGCCGCAGGAGGCCGACACCGCCGAGCTGTGCCGCTCGACGACGGCTCCTGCGCCCGCGGGTCCATCCAGCTCAGACTGTTCCGGAGCACTCGCCGTATCCGCGCGTACCTCCGTTGGTCGGACAATGGGGAGACGAGGGAGAAGTACGTCTGCGAGGTCCACGAACCGACGCGTAGGGCGAACCTCACTCTCGCGTGGGCGAAGGCACGGGAAGCCGGCAGAGTGATTGACGAGCCTCTCCCCGCGAGTTCGACGGCCTCGTCGGTCTCCGTTCGCGCGGTCATGACCGCGAACAAGGGCAAAGACACCAAACCGGAGCTGAAGTTGCGCACCGCCCTGCATCGCAGAGGGCTGCGCTACCGGGTGGGCATCCGTCCCCTCCCCGAGCTGCGACGCACAGCGGACGTCGTCTTCCCTAAAGCCAAGGTAGCGGTCTTCGTCGACGGTTGCTTCTGGCACGGCTGCCCAGATCACTACCGACCTGCCAAGAGAAGCGGCACGGAGTGGGGGCAGAAGATTAAGGACAACCGGGACCGCGACGCCTCCACCACGCTCGCCCTCAAGGATCAAGGGTGGACGGTACTCCGATTCTGGGAACACGAGGACCTGGATCAGGCTGCCGAAAGGATCAAGGCGAAAGTCGAGGAGCGGAGGTACGAAACCTGACGCCCGACTCAGGGAGTCGAGGTTGCGAACGCCATCCAGTCGTCGAGGACCGCCGGCACGACTGTCCGAGGCCTCACAGCTGAACGAAAGCTTTGCCCGTGCGCGGGTCAAAATGTAGCTGCGGACCATCCGCGATACCGAAGCTGTGGGAGCACAAGCCGAACCGCGAGGTCCGGTCGCGGGTGTCGCGGCATCGCGTCACCACGTTTGCGTCTCCGTTCACTCCCACCAGGTGAGCTTGATTGTCAAGTCAGCACTCCTTGTTCGTCAGTGGTTGTCACTATGGTGTCCACGATCAATCTTTGAGTGGGCACGTGGGTCTCCTCCTCATGCGCCAGCTCCAGGGCAAGGAGCGGAAAAAATGAGTGATGCGCGCATCGAGGCCGCCTGGAAGCGGTTCCAGGAGAGGTTGGACTCCGCTCGTCCTCACGAGGTCGCCCAGGAGTTGCGTGACCTCTTCGTCCCCGACAACGTTGTTGAGGAACTGCTCCGACGACACGAGCTCGAGACCACGAGGATCGCCAGTCTGAAAGAGCCTCTGGGGTTGGGCCGTCCCGACGCGCTGCCCTGGTACACGGGTCCCCGTGCGGGGGACAAGAATTGGCCGGCCTTCGAGGCGAGGGTGCGCCGCTCGCTCGGCCCGGACGTCACGACCAAGCTCGACGAGGCGTCGACGCGGGTCGTAGCGATGCTCGACCACCCGGCCACGCCTACGTTCCGGTCGCGCGGGCTCGTGGTCGGGCACGTCCAGTCCGGTAAGACGAGCAACTTCACGGCGGTCGCCTGTAAAGCGGCGGACCGAGGCTACCGGATGTTCATCGTGCTGTCCGGAATCCATAATTCGCTCCGCCGCCAGACCCAGACTCGGCTGATCCGCGATGTCGTCAGCCTCAACCCGCCGTTGTGGCACCAGATCACAAGTCCTGAGCGAGACTTCGTGCCGCCACCGAACGCCCAATCGTTCCTGGCCTCGAAAGACCAGCGGCTCCTGTTGGTGGTCAAGAAGAACGCGATCGTCCTGCGCAAGCTGCGTGATTGGCTCGAGCAGGCCCAGGAGCAGTTGGGTAACTGTCCGACCCTGATCATCGACGACGAAGCGGACCAGGCGACCCTGGCGACGCGTAAGATCAACCCGCTGATCAGGGATGTGATCACGCGCCTTCCCAAGGTCTGCTACGTGGGCTATACGGCCACGCCCTTCGCGAATCTGCTGACCGACCCGCGCGACCATGAGGACTTCTATCCGCGCGACTTCATCCTGAGCCTGCAGCGTGGCGAGACCTACCAAGGGCCCGAGACGCTGTTCGGTCGGCATCCCGTCGATGGAGAGGATCCGGAGGAGGTCCCCGGCGGCCTCGACATGATCAGGACGATCCCGGCGGTCGAGCTGGACGACCTGCGGCCGAAGAAGGCGACGGCGGCGGCGCAATTCGGGCCTGCGATCACCGATTCGCTACGCCGGGCCACGCTGTGGTTCTGGATCGCCACGGCCGTGCGTCAGTTGCGCGGCCAGCGCAATGAGCACTCCTCGATGCTGATCCACGCACACTCCGACACGCGTGTACACGACTCCTACCGGGCACCGCTGCAGGATTTGCGTAGAGAGGTCACGGAAGGCCTGGCGGACGGTCAACCCGCGCTGCTCGGTGAGCTACGACGTCTGTGGGCCGACGAGTCGGAGCGCGTCGACAACACGCGGTTCGGCGTCGCACGCCCAAGCTTCGAGGAAATCGTTCAAGAGTTGGGGGAGGTGGTCGACTCGACGAAGATCGTGATGGACCACTACCGCAGCAACGACCGTCTCGACTACGACTCCGGCCCGGTGAACGTTATCGCTGTGGGTGGCAACACGCTCTCCCGCGGACTCACGTTGGAAGGGCTTGTCGTCAGCTTCTTCGTACGCTCCTCCAACGTTTACGACACGCTCCTGCAGATGGGCCGCTGGTTCGGCTACCGCCCTGGCTACGAGGACCTGCCGCGCGTCTTCATGCCCGACGAGATCCGACGCTGGTTCGTGCACCTGGCCACGGTCGAGGAGGAGATGCGTAAAGAGATCGACCGTTATCTCACAGAGCACAAGTCGCCGCTCGAACTGGCCGTCCGCATCCGCTGCCACCCCAAAATGCGGGTCACAGCGCCGTCCAAGGCCGGTGCCGCGGTGCGCAGCGCCGCAGCGTACGGGGGACAGTTGATCGAGTCCCACTACTTCCCCTGCGCTCCGGAGCAGGATGTCCAGGACTGGCACAACACGAACGCGAAGGCCGTGAGGGGCCTCCTCGACGCCGCCTACACCGAGGGGCGGGCTGACCTTGGCGTCAAGAGCGGCCGGGCGTTGTGGCGGGATGTCCCGCTCAGCTCCGTAATGGACTTCCTGAACGGCTACGCCTTCCACCCGAAGTCCGTGGAAGCCTCGCGCAGTCTTATGCGGCAGTACATCGAACGCCGCAGCCAGTCCGGGGCCTTGGTTTCGTGGAACGTGGGCGTTGTGGGCAACGCCGTCCAAGATGAGGCACATACTGTCTCGCTCCCCGGAAACATCTCGGTCGGCCTCGTGACTCGTACGCGCACCAAGGGCAGCGCCGAAGACGACGTCGCCGATATCAAGACACTCACCGGTTCTCGTGACGAGGCGCTGGATCTGAAGATCCCCGCTGGCGAGGCTCAGATGAACCGGAGCCGACTCCAGGAACTCAGGGTGCAGCAGCAACCCGAGCGAGGCCTCGTTTTGCTGTACCCGATCAATGCCAAGTCGCAGGTGCCGATCCGGACGAAGGACGGCGTGACGGCCGAGGTCGAAGGCCGCGCCCCCTTGAACGCCCCCGGCGAAGTCGTGTGGGGCGCGGCCATCGTCTTCCCCCGCCCCAGTCAGGTCGGCTCCGACTTGGCCGTCGAGTACGACTATCTCGCCGCAGACCTCCGCGAGGTGTTCCCGTCGGCCAGCGAGGACGAGGACGAGGACGTGTCCGTGCTGGAGCAAGACCTCGACAACGATGCGGAGGACGGCCGGTGAACGCATCGACGAGTGGCTCAGCGCCCTCAGACCGCATACGCAAGCTGCTCGAGCGGCTGTGGGATCAGCTCGACGAGCGGTCGACGACCGAACCGGCGACGCTCATGCTCACCGCCGAGCTGGAGATCCGCACACCATGCGGACACGTTCGGCTCGGACGCGATGCCGAAGGCATGCGGCACCTGCTCGTGCCGATCGCGCCGACGGACCGGCTGGAGGACGACCGGCGCAGCGCTGGGGTCCATCTGACCGGGCGGGTACTCCTCGTCGAAGACCTGCCCGTGCGCTTCGCTGACCTCCACTGCCGGCGGGCAGATCTGTCCGGGGTGTTCACCGGACTCGTCGCCGACGTCTGCGCACGGATCGCCGCCCAGCCGGAGGCACGGCCGTACCGCATCGCCCAAACTCTCAACGGCTGGCGTCTGCTGTTCGGCGGCGAGGCGGTGCGCTGGACGGTGCCACGGCTCGCTGGCTTGTTCGCCGAACTCCTGATCCTGGAGCGGCTACTCGACATCCGCCCCGACGCCGTCGAAGCCTGGCAGGGTCCCACCGGTGGCGCACAGGACTTCCGCAGCAACCACTACGCGATCGAGGTCAAGGCGTCGAGTGGCATCGCTGGCCGAATCGTCCACATCCACGGCGTCGACCAGCTGGAGGAACCCGCAGGTGGAGCCGTCGACCTCGTCTGGTTCCGTATCGCGGAATCTCACGGGTCCTCAGCCCGATCGGTGCAAGACCTGATCGCGGCGTGCCACGCGAAGACCGACCGCGTGGACGTGCTCAACGCGCGCCTGACCGCGCTGGGTCTGAAAGCCGCCTCACCTGGTGTTGCGGCCGACGTCCGCTTCGAGGCGGTGGAGGAACGTTGGCACGAGGTGGACGAGAGATTTCCCAAGATCGTACCGGCGAGCTTCGCCGACGGGACTGTGCCCGTTGGCGTCAGCGGCGTCGAATATCTCGTCGATCTTGACAGCATCCCAATGCGAGCCGATCAGGCCCTCGCGCTCGACAGACTGGCGAAGGACCTGTGACCAACGCAAACTCCCCCACCTGGTACTCCCAGCCCTTCCGCGCTGACGGCGGCATTACGGCAGAGGGGCTGCTAGGCCAACTCGGCCGCCCCCAGCTTTCGCGGCTGACTATGCTCGTGCGCGAAGCCGCGCAGAACTCCTGGGACGCACGCCACGCCGACCAGGAGGAGATCCGATTCAGCTTCGACCTCAGGAGCGTCGGCGCCGCACACATAGGCGAGTGGCGCAGGCTGTTCGCGACCGGCGTGCCGCAGACCGGGGACACTGGCGGTGCGTTCAAGCGCCTGTCACAGGCCCCGTCGATCCGCTGCCTGGTCGTGTCCGATCGCGGGACCAGAGGTCTAGGCGGTCCCACCCGATCGGACACGGGCCAGAACGATCGACGCGAATGGCTGCGGTTCGTGCTGAACAGCGGCGACCGCGAGGGCACGGACCTGCAGGGCACATCCGGCGGCACTTTCGGATACGGCAAGGGGGCCTTCTTCCTCGCCTCCAAAGTCGGGTGCACGTTCGTCTACACGCGATTCCGCGAAGACAACGGCGCCCTGAGATCGCGCTTCATCGGCGTCGCTATCCGCAAGTCCTTCTGGGAAGGTGGCGCCCGCTACACCGGACGTCACTGGTGGGGTGATCCCGCGACGGATCACTGCGAGCCACTACTCGACGCAACGGCCGACGCTGCGGCGCGCAACCTTGGCCTCCCCGGATTTGGCACCGCCGAGACCGGCACAACCATCGTCATCGTCGAGCCGGACCTGACAGACCCCACCTTGCCGAATACGGACGTTGCCGAAGAGATGGACTTCAACACTGCTGGCAACTACTTGGCCGACGCATCGGCCTGGAATCTCTGGCCGATCATGCTCGAGGGCAGGGCACAGCGCATGACGGTGTCAGTCACCGCCAACGGCGTCGATATACCCGTGCCCGGTCCCGAGGACGACGTCACATTGGCCTGCTTCGCGGACGCCTACCGCAAAGCCGCCGCTGGCAGCGGAGAAGTCCTCAGCTGCCTCAAGCCGAAGAAAGAGCTTGGCGCCTTCGCATCCGAGTACACCTACGCCGCCACCGTGGTCTCTCCAGCCGCCAGGGATCTAGGTCTGGAGGGCGCCCCTCATCACATCTGCCTGCTCCGGGGCCCCGAGCTCGTTACCAGGTATTACGCAGGACCCGAGAGGCCCAACCCGCACGTCGGTTACGCCGGGGTCTTCAAAGTCGCAGATGACCTGGACCCCGTGTTCGCCCGCTCCGAACCGCCCACCCACGATGCGTGGGCCTATCAGGAACTAAAGGGACCAGAGGCCACGTTCGTGAGGACACTGGGGCGCCGTCTAAAGGAACGTTGCGACACCATCAGCGGCGCCACCGGCAAGCGGGCGTTCAAGGTCGGTGACTACGCCGTGGGCAACGTCGCCCAGCGGCTCGGTCACCTCCTCGCCGGCCCCGGCGGCTCCGGCACCGCCATCATCGACGTCTCTCCCCGGCCAGGGACCTCCTTCGCCGCCGGACCGACTCAAGAGGCTCACGAGGACCCACAGGCGCCGCACCAAGCAGGGGCTTCCGGCGCAGCTTGGGACTCACCTCGTGAGACGGAAGTGGACGCCGCCCACCCCCACCCCCCGGAAGCAAAGCCAAGCCAGCCGGGACGCACCACCGCAACGCGGAGACCAACCCTTCTTTCGACGCCTCGCTACGAAGTCCTCGCCAGCCGCCCGGTGCTCGTGCAACAGGTCCGGCTTCATGGGTCAGGACGCAACGAGGGACACGCCAGCGTCGTCCTCGCCGACGGGGGCACCGAGGACGTCACTCCGGCCGGGGCCGACTCGCCGACGATCCACGGCTGGCGGACCGCTGACGGATCCGTCGTCCTGGGCGATGTCTTCTACCACTCCGGCGATCCGACCGACGTCGAGCTCATTGTCAACGCCGTCCCGGACGTCGTCGTCGAGATCAATGTGACGGGGCAGGCATGAGCGTTCACGCGTGGCCCTACCGCCGGCCGGTCGACCGCGTAAAGGCGCAGCCGTGGCGTACTCATGAGGAGACCGGGGAGCGGCTGCCAGCTGCGCTGCCGACCTGGGACTACGGCACCGACCTCAAGCTGTACCGGGTCGTGCACCTCGACGTGGACGGCATACGCACCGATTGCGGACTCCCCGAAGACGCCCCCCTGCATATGTGCGTGCGCTATTGGCCCTCAACGTCGCAGATTCGACACTCGGGCTTCGAGATCTCGTTCGCCGGACACACGCGACAGACCGTCGTGGTCGTGGAGATGGTCGCCGAGGGAGCCGATCTGGGCGGCTATCTGACCATCGAGACCCTGGTTGCGCTGGCAGAGGACATAGACACCAACGAGCCCTTCGTCCCACGCCGAGCGGGCTCGATCCTGTGGAACGACCAAGCACGTGTCCATCTGGAGGGCGCTGGCGGCCTGCTTCCCACGGCGCCGGTCTCCTTCAGAGAGGCACAGCTGCCACCCGACGCCGCCTGGTACGTGAGCATGGATGGCGGAGACTGGCATCAAGCGGCCATGGGAAGCCTGCTCGTCCTCCTGAACACCGACAACCCAATGATCCAGAAGGCGCTCGAAGCGGACAAGGACGAGGCCGCGACACTGTTGTGGGACACGCTGGGTGTCGATGTCGTAACCGACCTCGTGGGACGCGCCTTGGACGACGATGCCTTCGACGAGGTCCAGGACCCGTCCGAGATCGACGGAGATCTGACAATGGCTGGTCTGGTCCGCGCCCTCGTCCGAACGTATCTCGCCCAGCCGACCGAGTCCGCCCCCGTGGCGATCAAGCGGCTTAGAGATCAACGTCGTGGCGACCCGTCTAAGTTCCGTGCCCAAGTCCAGTCTGGCGTCGGATTCCCCAGAGGGGCCAACCGATGAGCGTTCTCTACCCAAGGCTGCTACCCGGCGAAGCCGACAGGCTGTTCGAGGAACTGCACGAGCACCACCCCGGCACCCACAACCGTATGGTCGCGAACCACTCGCCCCGTTCAGTCTTCGCTGCCACCGGGGGTCGACGCGTCACCCGAGGGGAGCTCGACGATCTGCGCCGCACCATCGTGGCAGCTGCCGAGGAGCAGGGCTTCCCCAAGCCTCCAACCGCTGCCCAGCGGAACGCCTTCGATCAGCGCACTGCGAGGATCCTGCATGAGCAGAGCTTCATGGTGCCCGGTGAGGCCGCTCAGCGGCCGGTGTGGGCATTCCTAGCGTTGGTGCTTCTGCCCGACGTCTGCGTCTGGCGGTGGCCGCTCAAGCCTGGGCGGGGCTACTCCGCCGATCGTTTCAAGGGGTTGGACCTAACCCGACACGCCCTGGGTCGCCTCTGGACGCGCGCCCACGTTCTGCATGACCCAAAGCTGCCAGACTCTTACGAACTGGTCGAGGCTCTCGGCGAGGAGGCTGCTGACCAGATCATGACGAGGCGTCGATCTGTCGCAGCCTCACCGGCCCTCGTCCGAGCAGTCGTACGGGGACACAGGGACGAGCGGGCCCTGAACGAGGTCGGAATGTCGGAACGCGACGTACTTCGCCAGAGCCTCATGCGGCTTCTTCGTCTCCTGGCCTTCGTCAGCGTCGATGCCATCCCCGAGGCTGAGCTCGATCGCCTCGTCCGCCGGCTCAGAGCGGAGACACGAAACGCGCTGCGCGGTCGATGAGATAGCCAAGCGAGTGATCGCCGAACTGGCCTCCGCTAGCGGCGATGGTCATCATCCAGCAGACAGCCTCTAGGAACGTCCAGACGCTCCATGGGACCTCTGAGCCAGAGGGTTAGCGGCGCTGCTTTATGGACCATCCGTGGACCGAAGTAGAACCTCGCGCCGTCAGCACGGCCTTGACCAGGGGGAACGCATGAGACTCACGCCCCCTCCGGAGCCGTGTGCGCAGGTTCGAATCCTGCCGGGGGCACCTTGGATCAGGTGCCCAAAGACCCCGCCACTAGCGCTTTCGCTGAGGACGGGGTCTTGGCGTATGTGCAGCCATGTGCCGCTCGGAGCGACCGCATGTCGGGTGCTGTGGACTATGCGTGGACTGGCCGCCGACCAGGAACCAGCAGGTCAACCCCAGATACCGCCTAGGAAGCGGAACGCGCTTGCAGGTGCGCCCTTCACCGGGCTTACCTAATGGGCAGGATGCTCTGAGCCGGAGATCTCGCACCAGGGGTCCTCGCAGCGCGTGATGAAGTCCTCGTCTATCGGTGTATCGAGGCGGCGTCCGGCAAGGTCGCCGGGTGTCCAATCGACGCATGTGGGCCGATGACCGGTGCCGGCACGGCAGTACTCCTCCACGGCGGCACGGATACGGGCTATCGGCACAGTGCTGCGCGGGTGGTGAAAGCGGGGATATCCCGGGTCGGCGATGACTTCGGGGTCCTCGACCGGTGGGGCCGGATTGTCCGAAAGCCAGACTTGATCGGCAATGGATGGATCCATGAACACCGTGGACTCTTGGTGAGCAGCCACTTGAGGGCGCCGTGTCCGGTTCTTGCATTCACGGCGACGTGCAGATAGCTATCGAAGTGACGCGGTTCGGCTTCAGAGTTCTCCCGCCGATCCGCGAAGGTGAACTCGGCGGTCTGGCCTCCGTACGGCCAGCTTGCCTCCGGCAGGCTCTCCAGCGCCTTCAAGACCGCTACGGCCACATGCTGTGGCACAGGCTCTGCAACCAGGCGCGGTTCAGGGTCCGGCAGGTTCTCAACCACCGCAGTGATCAGCCGCTCCGTCTCCTGCCACGAAGCAGGCTGGTGCCGCTGGCCATGCAGGTAGACGTCGAGAATCAACTTCCGCTCCCTCGGGCGCGTATACCTCCATCAGCATGCCTGAGCTGACCTGATCCACGGGAAACACGCTTCGGCCCCCGGACCGCAGTCCAGGGGCCATCATGCCGCAGGTGCGCGTGTCCGGGGGTGTCGGGATCAGGGCCCGTCGCCGGGCTCGTCCTCCTGGTGGTCGTCCTCGCCAAGGAGTTCGGCGATCCGGCGATTGGCGACGTCCTGTCGCCCGTCGAGGCACTTCGCGTAGCGGCTGAGGAGCACTTCGACGCTGTTGCCCGCGCGCTCCGCAACCTCGGTGGGGTCTACGCCGGCGTTGAGCCAGGAGGAGAGTGCGGCGTGCCTCAGGTCGTACGGTCGGGCGGCCAGCGGCGAGGCCCCCTGTTCCGGGGTGAGCGCCAGGTGCCGTGCCTCGTCCCAGACGCACCAGTACGTCGTCGAGGCGACCACTCCCCCGCGTTCGTTGGCGAACAGCCGGCCGTCCGTGGCCGCTCCGAACTCCTCGATGTGAGCCCGGAGCATGCGGACCAGGCGGGGCGGGGCCGGAACGATGCGGGTCTCGTTGGCGGGTCGATTCTTGAGGCCGCGGTTGTCGTGCACCTCCCCCGTTCCGGTCCAGCGCTTCCCGACTGTCGGGGGCTCTTCTCCAGGATCAACGAGCCCCACCCTTTGTCCGGCAGCGTGCAGTCCGGACGGCGCAGAGCCACGGCTTCCGCCGACCGCAGCCCACCGAAGTACATGCAGGCGAAGAGTGCGACGAGTCGGCGCCCACGGGCCCGGCGGTACCCACCGACGTACGAGACTGCGCCCAGAAGCTCAGCCGCCTGCCGGGGGTTCACCACGACTCGGCGGTCAACTTTCTTCGTGACCTTGGGCAGCTTCCACTTCACGAGCATGACCGGGTTCTCCGGGAGCTCCCCCAGCTCGACCGCGTAGGCCAGCGCGTTGAAAAGGACAGCCCGCTTGCGCCGCACTGTCTCGGCGGCTGCCGGAGCACCAGCAAGGGTGAGCTTGAGCGAGTCGAGAACGCTGCGGATGTCTGCCGGGTTCTTGAGCATCGTCAGCGGCAGCGAGGCCTTGTCGACCCATCGGAGGGCGTTGGCCATGTCCACCGGCGGGGCCTCCTCGTCCGGGGCCTGGACGACGAAGGCCCAGCCGCGTAGGGCACGCCTCAAGACATCGTCTGCCGGACGACCGGGCCGGTCCCCCAGCAATTGAGTCGTTGCGAGCGTCATCGTCTCGTTCAGGCTGTCGCGAGAGTTCGGAGCGGCGTGCGGCCATTTCATGGCGACGTACCCCCGCGCGAAGTCGTACCAGGTGAGGGACTCTTTGATCGGCGCCATGGAGTCCGGTAGACCGGTTTCCGTATCGAATGCCTCGCCCTTTTGCGCAGCCCGGAGCAGCTTCGCGCGGAAGTTGTCAGCGACCGTAGCCAGGAGATCGCCGGGCACGCCATCGACCGCTTCATGAGCGAGGCCCGCGCCCTCACCAACTTCGCGAGCGCCTTGGTCCGGAAGGTCTCGGAGAACGGCGGGACGTCGCCGACCTTCCATCGCACGTCGTACGAGGGTGTCTTGTAAGGCCGCTTACGGATGCTCCACACCTTCACGTCATGCGACTTCACGCCGCCTCCCCGAGTCCGTGAAGCCACGAGGTGAAGTCATTTCGCCAGAAGCGGAGTTCACCGTTCGGCAGCTTGATCGCCTCCGGAGCCTGTCCCAGTTCGCGCCAGCGGTAGAAGGTGCGGCGGGAGGCCCCGCCCAGCTCGGTGAGGATCTGCGGGACGGTCATCGGTTCGTCTCGTCGGCGGTCCACTCCGAGTCTTCTTCCGTGTCTGGGGTATCGGGTCGCCGTGAGGCGGCGAGCCAGGATTCGGCAGCGGTCAGCCCGGTACCGGCGAAGCGCCAGTGGGAGAGGACAAGGACGGTGTCCGGGTCCGGGAGGGGGTGGCCGGCCAGGGCCGCGCGTTCGCGGGTGAGTGCTTCGTTGTGGTCGGCACGTTCCTGGCGGAGGGCGCCGAGGGTGACGGAGTACGCGCGGGATTTCGTCGAGAAGTGGCCGCGGAAGCCGAGCATGTGGGCCCACTTGCGCAGCCGGAGTTCTTCGAGTTCGGGCAGTCCTCCGAGGTGCCAGCAGGTGAGGATCGTGCGGCGGGCGTGGTCGGTGACGTCGGTGCCGATCAGGTCGGTGATGGGGTTGCGGATCGGGCGGTCGATGGTGCCTGTCGCGCTCTCCGCTCGATGGAGGTGGCGGCGAGGGCTGCTTCCGGAGAGATGTCGGGGAGCGCCAAGTTCGCCGTATACGTGCGAGCCTTCAGACCCGCCCTGCCGCGACATCACGACGGGCTGACGCAGCGGCCCCGAGCACGGTCGATCACCGAGCTACCGACGAGCACACCGACGCTGGTACCGCTTGAATCGATGGCTTCAGCCGCCAGCCGCCGACCTCCGCCCACGTCGGCCCGGCGAGACGCCCGCTTGGGCCAAGCCGACATGCACCTTGACTGCCGACCCGTAAGGCTGAAGCAACGTCGCACGGCTAGGGAGCACCATGCCTCACGAACAGTGCCAGGCAGCAAAAGCCAAACTTGAGCAAGCAGAGCAGCGAAGGAATCGCCTTCAGAGAGACCTGACAGAAGACGAAGCGAAGCTCGCCCACTTGAAGGCGGAATCGCCTCCGGACGCTGCGGCGATCGAGGCCCAAGAGCGCATGGTCGAGATCGACCGACGAGTCCTGGGAGCGGCCGAAGTGGAAGTCACCGGCTTTGAGGAGCTGGTTCACGCCCTGTGTGATGACCTGCCGTAGTCATGCCCTGCTCCCAGGGACGGGCTAGGTTCTGTCTCTTTGGTCAGCGTCGGGTCCAGACAAGGATGCCCGCGAGGTGGAGTGCGGCCTGGTAGGCGATCGCAAGCTGGTCGGTTCGTGTGGCCGGGCCGCGCCACTGTTTGAGGCGGTTGATGCACCGTTCAACGGTGTTCCCCTGCTTGTAGGCCTCCGCGTCGAAGCCGGGCGGACGTCCACCGAGTCGGCCTCGCCGCAGGCGGTGGCCGACCTGGTCGGACGGCTGCGGGCGGACGGCGCGGATGCCCCGGCTGCGTAGGTGGCTGCGGATGGCGCGAGAGGAGTACGCACGGTCGGCCAGGACAAGGAGTGCTCGGGTCCGTGGCCTGCCCGGTCCGCTTCGGGGCACGCGGATGCGGGGCATGACCGTCTCGTGTGCTGTGGGGGAGCATCGGCTTCCAGCGATTGGGCGGGGAGACCCGGCCGGGGTAGCCCTGGTCGACGTACCGGGGGCCAAGCGGCCCGGTACCCGCCTCACGCTGCTTGTGGCGGGTGTGCTGTACCGGATCACCGACGCCGACGTGGCTGCCTGGCGAGCGGGCCCAGACGAGCGGACAGACAGCACAGACGGTGACCTGACCCGCGGCCTAGCCTTCGGCGCGATCACGGCAGCGTTGCGGCGTCCTGGATCAAGGCGCCGTGGATCGCGGAGAGGCGGGCAGGCCGGACGGGCACGGGCCGGAGTCGCGGAAACCGGCCCGTCGGGATCGGAGGGCTGCGGGCCGGGGGGACGGCGGCCGAACGCACTGCCGAGTTTCCGCCGTCCGGGATGCTGTGGCAGGGCGGGGCCGATCGGCCTTTACTGGAAGGTGAGGATCAGCAAAACAGGCGACCGAATCGTTTCGCCAAGGCAGGAGGTCGTGCCATGGACCCGCCTCTGCGAGAGCGCGACCTACCGCAACTCGTGGTCGACCGCCCGGACCGGCTGCGCGGCCGGGTCTTCGTCCTCGACGACCAGCCGATGCTGGTCGGGCGGGACTCCGACTGCCGGATCCAGGTGGGCGATCCGGGCGTCAGCCGACGGCACGCGGTGGTGTGGCGGGCCTCGGGCCGGACCACCGTCGAGGATCTCGCCTCCACCAACGGCACCATGCTGAACGGTCACCCGGTGCTCGGGCAGCAGGTGCTGCACTCGGGCGATGTGCTGGATTTTGGCCCCTTAGAGGTGCACTACGAAGAGCTGCGCCCCGCCGACCGGACCGTTCAGGCCCCGAAGCCTGGAGTCGGCGGCACCTCGGACACCATGCCGGGCTGGGGCCCCGCCCCTGAGCCCGGGCCCACGCCTTACGGCACTCCCGCCACGGGGCCGCCACTCTCCGGCCCGCCGGGCCGCTCGGCACCGCGCGAGGCCGGCCGTACGCCGCCCGGCGGCGAGCGGCGGTTCGACATCGGGGAGCAGCAGGCCGACCGGCTGAGCAACGTCGCCGGGGACCAGTACAACTACGTTCAGCAGGCGCAGCGCGAGAGCTTTTTCAAGGAGGTCGCCGCGACCCGCACCAGGGCGCGACACCTGATCGTGCTCGGCTTCCTGCTCTTTCTGGTCGGGGGCGGGATCTACGGCTGGGTGATCATTCGATTCATCACCAGGACCAACGACGATATTTCGTCGGGGAGTTCGAACTTCGACTCCTCCTCGGAGCTGCTCGGACCGAAGGTGGCCGGGGTGCCGGTAGGGGCGGTCGGGTTCGCGATGGCGGCCATCGGGACGGTTCTGATGGTCATCGGGATCGTTCTGCACATCGTGACGACGTCCCGGCGCCGCCGCTTCGAGGATGCCGAGCGGCAGGCGTCCTGGCGGCAGCGGTGAGGAGATGGGGAGCCATGGCCTTCAACATCGGCAACCAGCAGGGCGGCGTGGTCAACAACGTCGCCGGGAACCAGACCGTTCACGGTGACCAGTCGGCCGTCTTCACAGCGGGCGGGCAGGAGGTGCGCGGCCTGGTCCGGGAACTGAGGGCGTCGATCGAGCGGACGGCGCTGCCGCCGGCAATCGAGCCCGAGGTGCGGGCCGAGCTGGACTCGCTGGACGAGGAGGTCGCCCGGCCGGAGCCGGACCGGGAGGCAGTGGCGGGCCGGCTCGGCCGGATCACCCGGCTGCTGTCCTCGGCGGGTGCGCTGGCGACGGCCAGCACCGCGCTGATCGGGCCGCTCGGAGCGCTCGCGGGCTGGCTCGGCGCGCTCGGCCAGCCGATCTTGCGGGCGATCGCAGGTTGATGGGAGGAGGCTGACGGAGAGGGCCTTGACCCCGGATGTTGGGACACGGGCCATGCGGGTCGGACAAGGCCCGGCCTCAGCCGCGCACCACAGGGATCACCATCTGCCACCACCGAAAACGCAACAAAACCTCGGTAACCACCATTGGGGTGCGATTCGGTGTCGTCAACCGCCGTAGGGGCCCCGGCGCCCCCGGTGGAGTCCGCCGTGGCCACACGAACCGACAAGCTCGCGATCGCCTACCAGGCCGCACTCCACCTCGCGGGCATCCTCGCCTGGACCCGACGCTGACCAAAGAGACAGAACCCAGCCCTTCGTAGGTTGGGCCGCCCGAGCTCACCGGTTAGGTTCTGCCTCGAAATCGAGCGACGAGACTGCGGCCAGGAGTTAGCCCACCTGGCGGGGGTTCACTACGACCCGGCGGTCTACTTCCTTGGTCACCTTGGGTGGTTTCCCCTTCACGAGCGTAAGCGGGTTCTCGGGGAGCTCCCCCCAGCTCGACCGCGTAGGCGGGGGCGTTGAAGAGGACGGCCCGGTTGCGCAGTGCCGTCTCGGCAGGGGCCGGGGCACCGGACTGGTCTCGGGTCAGGAAGCCGCGGGTCGAGCTCTCGCCGGCGTCCTGGCGTCGGCGCTTCCTACTGCACGTCGGAGGTCCGTCGATCGCGGGGGGACTGCCGGCTGCGACGGCCTCGCTCGGTCAGTTCGGCTCGTCTTCCTGTTGCCAGGCGCGGGGCCAGTTGCCGGACGGCGGAGGCGGACCCGCGATGTCCAGGTCGCGTCGTGCCAGGGCGTAGAAGGCGTCACGCGCTCGGCTCACTCGCTGCACGGCTCTGGTCCAGCCTGCGTGATCATCCTTCAGGCCGCGCGCGTACAGCTCAACGTTCCAGACCGCTTCGTGCCACGTCCGAGCCGCCCCGATCGTTTCCGCGTCTCCGATCAGCAGCACGGATTCCCACTCGGCTGCGCGCCGTACTTCGTTCTCCGCAAGCTGCGTCATGCCCAGTTCGGGGTCCAGCGGGTCCAGCGCATGCGCAAACCCTCTTGCCGCACCCATGCGTTGCGCAACGCTCAGCTGTTGCTTCAAGGTATTGGCATAGGACGCATACGCCTCCAGCCTCTTGGTGTCCCACCGCTCGGCTCTGCCCCGTCGCCACCGGCTCCGCTCCGCCATGTTCGTCGCAACGTAGGAACTCGCCACTCCCACTACAACGCCCAGCAACGCTGGTAACTGCTCCCACAACGCCAATTCCCCAATTCCCCCTATGCCTGGCGCTATCAACGGGGACACAGTGTCGTACTCGGGGGCTTTGGGCCAGAGGGCAGTCCCTGTGCTGCCGCGTGAGGCTGTGCCGCTGGTGAGGCGGCATTGAAGTGTCGGGTAGCGGATGGGGCGGCACTCCATGGCGCTGGGTGTGGGTGGCAAGGGAAGTCGAGCGCAGTCTGGGGTGATCGCACGGTGAGTGACGCAAGGCTGCCGGCCGCGGAGGCCGTTGAGTCACACGTCCGGGCGTTCTTCATCGGGCATGCCGTGGAGGCCGTCGACTACGACGTCGGGCCGGAACGGCGAGCGGTGGTGCCCGATCTGCGCGTTCTTGTGGTGGCGCCCGGCCCCCGCAGCGACAGTTGGGCCTATGTGACCGCCGGGTGCTGGGCCTTGATGGAGAAGCACGGTGACGGCCTCGAGTTCGTCATGACCGCACCCGTCCGCGACCAGCGGTTCGTCGAGCTGATGGCGATGATTGCCTACTACCACTGCGGAGGGCATCAACTCGACCTGCAGCACAGCATGCCGATCGGTGAACCGTGGGTACCGGGGTCGACCTGCGACCACCTGCTGATCAGCCTGCCCTATCTCCACGGCCCCGACCTTGAACACTGCCCGCTGTCTGGGGGGCACGCCCGCATCCTGTGGACCCTCCCGGTGACCACCGCCGAGGTCGAGTTCCGTCGGCATCACGGACACGAGGCGTTGGAACAGCTCTTCGACGAGGCGGAGATCATCCCCACGGATCCCTTCAGAGCATCGGTCGCCTGAGCTCCACATTTCCGGCGGCACCGCTGCGGGGAGGGTGGCCACGGCAGACGTGGCGGCGGCCGGCCACGGCGGCCAGTCGCCCGTCCAGCCGGGCCCGCATCCCCTGGCCACCTGGCCACCTGGCCACCTGGTCGTCCGGTCGCCGCAGCTCTGGTGCGCGGTCATGTCGGGATGAAGCTCGGCCACCGGGGCGGGACGTTTCCTGGGCATCGAGGGGCAGGGTAGGAGTCAGCCACGCCGAGCCAGGTCACCAGGAACCATGTGACGAACACGGTGAAGGCGAGTCCCGCGGTCAGTGCCGTGCCTGGATGACGTCTTCCGAGGGTGCTGTACAGGACGACCCAGGCAATGGCTACGGCAATCCATATGGGAGGGGCGAGAAGCAGCAACGTCATGCTGTTGGCCGCTGCGTCGACGCCGATGTCACACGCGGTCCAGACCCTGCCGATGGCGGCGACGGAGACCACCGAGGCCAGGCCCCCGAAGAGGGTGCCGCGCAGAGTCCCTCTGGACCGAGGTCTCTTGGGCAGCCTCGGCGGTCCGGCTTCCGGCATCGTCTGTCTCCTCTTCTCGGAGGTGCGGAGACCACCAAGTGCGGAAAGCGGTTCCCCTGGCGCTGCTCCCGCGCCGTCGTGAGGAGATGCGTCCGCCGGCGCTGGGCCGCACCTGCGTGGGGCAGGGGTTGACGACCACGTCGGAGCCGAAGTCGAAGTCGAAGTCGAAGTCGGAGTCGGACAGACAACCCGTTGACTGTTCAGGGGGAATCCGGATGGCCCTGCTGATGTCAGACCCGTGGCGGATCATGACGCCTGAGAGGCGCTCGATCTCTCTCAGCGGTCCTTGTGCGGTGGTGGCTCTGGTGTGGTCGGGGCGGACCTTCGGTCCTCGGGGGGCGGGGGCTCGGTGAGGCGCGGGGTCGGTGTGGAGTGCCTGGTCACGTAGGTGTCCAGGGGTTCCAAGGCGCCCCAGGCCTGGTCGAAACTGTCCGCGAAATACGCCAGGAACTGGGGATTGTCGACGCTGAATCCCGTGAGTTGTCGGCGACCCGCGCCGGAGAAGGAGAGGAAGGTGACCGTGTCGTCGATGAGGCCCATGTTGTACCAGGCACAGGAAGCGCTCCACGGCATGACGCGTGCCTCGTAGGTGTAGAGATCCTTGACCTCGTCCTGGTGTTGCCTCAGCCACTCGAAGTAGGTCGTTTTCGGTACGCCCTTGCGTTCGGGGACGCCGATGATGCGCCTTACGCTCGCGCACTCGGCCGAATTGTCCCTGGCCCACTGCAATACCGTGTCGTAGTAGGCGGCGGGTTCCGTGGATCCCCATTGGGTGGGCGGGTGGAGCCGTACGTAGGTGAGGCGGATTTCGGATCGGGCCGCGCGAATGTGATCGGCTACGGCCTTGTAGAAGGCGGGAGGGTCCGGGTAACACACCATCTCCGTACGGGAGGTGCTCCGGAACGCATCGGAAAGGTCCGGTGCCGTGCCGAAAGGCCGTGGGTCCCGGGTGGCGTCCGTGGTGTCCCGCTTCAGCTCGTCGAGTTCCGTCTTCGCCGCACGCCACAACCCGCCCCAGTGCGCCCAGTCGCCCCCGAGCGCGGCCACCAGACGTCGGGTGACCGTCTCGCTCGCGAGGCGACGACCGTTGAGCACCTCGGAAACGGTGGCCGGACTGCACTGGGCCCGCGAGGCGATCGTCTTGATCTGAGGCTCACCGGCGGTGATGCGCAACCGTCGTAACTCCGCGGCGAAGCGCCGCACGGGCGGTGCCTCGGGATGCTGGTTGGTGCCCATGGTGCCCCCTCTCATGCGTACCCCACCGGCCGACGCCTACCTCACCGGGCGGATGAGATCGTCCCACCAGATCCTTCGAAGACGCAGAGGTTCGCCGAACTTCATCGGACTGCATCGGACTGCACCGGACTTGGACCTCATCGGGCTTCATCGGGCTTCAGCGGGCCTCACCGAACCTCGCTGGAATTCGGTCGAATTCGGCATCGTGCGCACGGAATGCGCTCGGGTTCCATGTCGATCGGGACATCCGGGAATCCGTGGACGGCCGACCAGGGCGACTGCTCGAATGGCACTCACCTCAGGCAGGACGGGACAGCAGGACAGCAGGACAGCCGGACAGCCGGAAACAAGACAGCTGCACAGGACAGGAAGAGGTGAGGATGCGTGGGCATCACCTTTCGGGCCGTACTTCACGATCACTACATGGGATTCCTGGCGATTCTCGTGATCGGCGTCATCCTGATCATCGCAGGGAACGGGATTTCGGAATCCACGTCGATCTATCTGGACGGCGTATTCGGTGTGGCCGGGCTGGTCGCCGCCTATGCGGTCACCGCGCCGCCCGGCCCGCGCACCGCCCCGCACCCGCACCCGCACCCGCTGTGAGACGGACGTCGGCGGGTTTACTCGGCAGGCTTCCGGTTAGGCGTTGGCAGTGCTTGGTAAGGAGGTACGCCCCCGGCCGGGGAGCGCCCGCCGGGTTCACTGTCGTCCGTTGTTTCGGACTCACCCCGGATTGGAGCCCTTGGTATGAGCCAGCTGTCCCGGCACCCCGCCGAAGGAGGCTCGGCGGCCGATGTGTCCGGCTCCGGGTCCCGCGAGGGGAGCGGACCGCAGTGGCGGCAGGACGATCTCGATCTGCGCAACCGTCTGTACGGCCGCGCCGGGGTCGCCCGTGCCGAAGGGGTGCTGCTCGACCGCTACCGTCTCGGCTCCACCGATGAGGCGTTCGCGCTGATGAAGAGCGCCTCCCAGCAGTTCAACATCAAGCTCTCCACACTCGCCGACGCCGTCGTACGCACCCCCGCGCCCGATGCCGACACCGAGCTGTGGTTCCCCGGCCGGGTGCGGCGCGGTCCGCCCGCGCTTCCCGGGCTCCCCGTGGAGCGTGGCAACGGCACCAGCCAGGGCGCTGTCATCGCGGCGACCCTGCAACGGGTGCTGTCGATCACCCAGACGCCCATGGGCAACGTCCAGCTGAGCGAGCGAGGTCGGCTCCGGCTGGCCCGGCATACCGGCCTGAACAGGTACTTCAGCGACTTCTTCGCCTTCGTCGACGCCCCGACCACGTCCTGCTCGCAGGCGGCCGGCCAGCGTCGGCAGGTCACCGTGCGGGACGTGGAGTCGGCGCCGGTGTTCGACGAGGCCTCCCGCCACGCCATCCTCCAGACCGGCAGTCGCGCCGCGCACAGTGTTCCGCTGGTGAACCGGATGGGCGTGCCGCTGGGAATGGTGTCCTCCCATCACGAGCGGCCGCTGACCGGTTTCACCCATGCCGAGCTGGCAGCCCTCCGGCAGACCGGCAGCGATGTCGGCCGGTGGCTGGCCTGGCACTGGAACACCGTCGTGCTGGACGCCCTGGAGTATCTGCATGCCACGGCCCTGCAGGGCCCGCGCGAGGGAACCCGGTCAGACCTGTGATCCGTGTTGCCGTGGGCTGGCCGTGCTGTGGCGGACGCACAGGTCGACGGGGACGATCGTGAGCGGGCTTCCGGGGGTCGACGGGCTGTCGATGCGGTCCAGCAGGATGCGCAGGGAGATCGTGCCGATGTCCGTGAAGTCCGTACGGATCGTGGTCAGTGGGGGAAGGAAGTGGGCGGCCTCGGGGATGTCGTCGTAGCCGACGACACTGACGTCCTCCGGGACCCGGCGGCCCGCCTCGTACAGGGCGCGCAGGACGCCGAGGGCCATCTGGTCGTTCGACACGAAGATCGCGGTGACGGACGGGTCCTTCGCCAGTTCGCGGCCCAGGTCGTAGCCCGAGTCGGCGCTCCAGTCGCCGAAGAGGGGGGTGTGCGCCTCGGCTCCGGCCGCTTCGAGGGTGGCGCGCCAGCTCTCCGCCCGGCGGTCCGCCGAGGTCCAGCCCGCCGGGCCCGCCAGGTGGTGGACCGTGGGGTGGCCGAGGGAGAGGAGGTGCCGGGTGGCCTTGCGGGCGCCGGTGCGGGCGTCCGAGGTGACCATGGGGGTGCCGTCACCCAGGTCGTTGTCCATGACGACCAGCGGGGTGTCCAGGTGGGCCTCGGCGAGCGCGCGGGCCACCCGGACCTGGGGAGCGATCGCGATCACGCCGTCCGCGCCCTCCGCCGACAGCCGGTCCGCGGCCCGTACCACCGTGTCCCGGTCCGCGGTGTCCAGCGCGATCGAGCTCACCAGGTAACCGGCTTCCTGCGCCGCCGTGTTGATCGCGGTCAGGGTCGAGGCGGGGCCGTAGCGGGCCGCGTCGAACGAGATCACGCCGAGCATGCGGGTGCGGCCGCTGGCCAGCGAGCGGGCGCTGCTGCTGGGGCGGTAGCCGAGGGTGCGCATGGCCGCCCGGACCGCCTCCCGGGTCTCGGCGCGGACGGCCGGGTGGTCGTTGAGCACCCGCGAGACCGTCTGCTTGGAGACTCCGGCCAGTTTCGCGACGTCGTCCATGACCGGACGTGAGCCCGCGAAGTTGCGTCTGCTGCGTCCCCTGGACGCCGGGCCGGCCGGGCCGTCGGCGGCGCTTCGGGTCATGGTGGGGGCTTCTTCCTCGGGACTGGTCCGGGGCCAGTCGCGCTGGGCCGCCCGGCGGACCCACAGGATAGGCCGGGCGGACGAGGACGCGCGGGTCAGGTCGTGCCGAGCCGCCAGGTGCGGGTCGTGATCCGTTCGACGTGCCGTACCTCGGCGATTCCGGCCGTCGGGGCGAGGGGAAGGTGGACCGCCGCGTCGGCGGCGAGCGGCAGGATTCTCAGGGTGAGCGGCTCGCCGGGCGGGAGTCGGTCGAACGCGATGTCCCACGGGCGGCCCGTGAAGAACTGGTCGGCGACCAGTGTGTCCCCCACATAGGCGCGGGCCACGTCACCGGTCCAGTGCAGGCGCAGCAGGTCGGATCCGGGCGGGGGCGGAGTGGCGGCGGTGCGGGACGGCGGTACGTCGACGCGGTAGACGGCCGCCTTCGTGTCGTAGTGCTCGTCGGCGGGGGCGCTCGCCCGTCCCAGTACGCCCGCCCGCGGGGCCGGGGCCGGGCCCGCCGGGCGGAGCGCGGTGAGGGTGGGGGCGGGGACGGTGAGCGCGTCCTCGTCGGGGACGAGTGTGTAGCGGGTCAGGGCGCCGTCCTGGCTCTCCTTCACCGTGGCACCGGGTGTCGTCGGCGGGCGGTGCGGGGCAGGGAGGACGGAGAGGGCGATGGTCGAGGCGGGGGTACCCGATCCCCTGCCGTCCGCTCCGCCCGTTCCGTCTGCTCCGTTCGCTCCGTTCGCTCCGTCCGCGGGGCGGGGGTGGATGCGTACCTCGCCGGTCGTCGCGTCGAAGACCACGCCCTCGGGGCACAGGACGAGTCGCTGCGCGCCCCAGGCCTCGCCCCGGTAGGCGGTGCGGGCGGTGGCCGCGTCCAGCACCAGGAGGGCGACCCGGTCGCCGGCCGGGGTCTCCGTCTCGACGAGGGCGTCCGTGCCGGGGCGCAGGCCGGTGATCAGGATGCGGTCGTCGTCGGTCACGGCCGCGACGTCCGCACCGGGCGGGGCGGCTACGGACCTCACCGTCCCTGCTTCCAGGGCCAGTTCGGGCGCGATGCCGTCCGTCGCCGCCAGGACCAGGACGGTACGGCCGTCGTCGTCCACGACCGTGCAGACGGGCTGGGCGGTGGCCCAGTCCAGGCGCAGGCCCGCCACGTCCAGGCGCAGCGGCCAGCAGAAGTAGGCACCCATGGGGACGGTGACAGGGGTGCTGGGGAGGGTGAGGGGCGGGGCCTCGGGGAAACCGATCGTGAAGCTGGTGTCCGGGTGGTCCGGGAGTGGCTCGTGCGGCTGGTGGTTGGTGACGAAGAGGAAGCCCGAGGTGCGCCCGTCGGCGCGGACCGCCCAGCGCAGGGTGTCGCGGTCGTGCTGGCCTCGCGGACGGCCGTCCGGCAGTACCGACCGCATGGGGGCGATCACCTCGCCGAAGTCCGCCAACAGCAGGTGCTGGAGGCGGAGTTCGTCGTACGAGGGGCGGTACTGGCCGTATTCGCCGAGGGGGGCCTGGAAGTCGTACGTCAGGACGGGGAGGTCGTTGGGGTAGGCGGTGGCGTGGGACTCCTGGAGGGTCGTCCGCTCCCCCGTCGGGTTGGTGCCGCCGTGGAACATGTAGTAGCCCTGCCAGACCGAACCGCAGCCGATCTTCGTGAGGCCGAGGGCGCCGATGTCGGCCGCGTCGACCCGCGGACGGCGGTGGTAGGCGACGGCCATGCCACCGCCCAACTCACAGGTGGTCCAGGGGAATCGGTCCGCGTAGGTGTCGGGATCCGTGCCGCGTACGGTCGTCGGGCGCAGGTCGGCGCCGATGCCCTCGTCGTCGCGCTGGTGGGTGAAGAAGAAGTGCTTGCGGCAGGTGTCGGGCCAGCCGCCGTCGGCCTCGGTCCAGAAGGCCTCGGGGTAGCCGCCGTAGAGGGGGAGCAGTTCGTCGTCGGGGAGGTGGACTCCGCCCCATGCCGTCGAGGTCCAGAGGGGGGCGCCGAGGCCGGCCTGCTGGGCCATGCGCTTCAGCGTGCGGAGGTGGTGGGGCCGGTCGTAGAGCTCGTTCTCGATCTGGATCGCGACGATCGGGCCGCCGTGCGCACGGTCCAGGCCGTCCAGTTGCGAAGCGATCGCCTCCCACCAGGGGCGGACGGCGGTCAGGTACGCCGGGTCGTCGGTGCGGGGGGCCGCGGTGCGGGCGAGCACCCAGTCGGGGAGGCCGCCGTTGCGGACCTCCGCGTGCGACCACGGGCCGATGCGGGGGATGAAGTCCAGGCCGTGGCGGGCGCAGAGCCGGGCGAAGCGGCGCAGGTCCCGGTCGCCGTCGAAGCGGACGCGGCCCTCGGTCTCCTCGTGGTGGATCCAGATGACGTACGAGGCGACGGCCGTGACCCCGCCCGCCTTCATCTTCAGCAGCTCCTCCTCCCACTCCCGGGCCGGGTACCGGGAGTAGTGGAACTCCCCCGAGACCGGGAACCAGGGGCGGCCGCCCCGGGTCAGCCAGCGGCTGGTCACCTCGATGGGGTCGGGGACGGTGGGGGCGTCGGCGAAGGGGAGGTGGCCCCGGAGCGGGGGCCCGGAGGGGGGCGGAATGCTCACCCGGTGCCGCATCAGGACCGCTCCGGGCCGAGGTCGGGGGTGTCGGTGAGGTGGGCGTCGAGGGTGGTGGTGCCGTGCAGTTCGAGGACGACCAGCTCGTTGACGCCGGGGCGCAGGGCGGGGGCCGGGACGTAGAGGGTGCGCTGCGGGCCGCGGCTCCAGTAGCGGCCGAGGTGGAACCCGTTGACCCAGGCCTGGCCCTTCGTCCAGCCGGGGAGCGAGAGGAAGGTGTCGGCGGGGGTCAGCACCTCGAACGTGCCGCGGTGCAGGGCGGGTTCGGCGGAGGTGGGGTGCTCGGCCGGCGTGAACACGGCGGTGACCGGTACGTCGTCCAGGGGCAGTGCGTGGGAGTCCCAGCCGTGCAGGGGTGTGCCGTCGAGCGTGACCGGACCCAGCAGGCCCTTGGGAACGCCGATGCGGGGGCCGTAGTTGACCCGTCCCATGTTCTCCACGAGCACCTCGAGCACGGCGTCGGGGCGGGGGACGTGGACGGGCAGCGTCTCGTCGTAGCGTTCGCGTTCGAGTACGCCCGCGGGGGCGCCGTCCAGGAAGACCTGGGCGCGGTCCCCCACTCCCCCGGCGAAGTGCAGGAGGCCGGGCCCGGGGGTGGGAACGGTGGTCCGGTACAGGGTGTACCCGGAGCGTTGGTTCAGCTCGTCGGCGGAGCGGGGGTCCGTGGCGTGCACGGGACGGCCGGCGAGGGGGAGAAGGGCGGCGCGGTCGGTCAACCGGACCGTGGTCGGGGGGAGTTTGGGCGACGGGACGGGCACCGGCTCGTCCGGGACCGGGGCGTGGCGGGCGATGACCTCACGGAAGGCGTGGTACTTCGGGCCGGGGTCGCCGCTCTCGGTGAGCGGGGCGTCGTAGTCGTAGGAGGTGACCGTGGGCACGTAGGCGTGGTGGTGGTTGGCGCCGTTGCCGTAACCGAAGTTGGTGCCGCCGTGGAACATGTAGATGTTGACGGAGGCGCCCGCCGCGAGGAGCCGGTCGAGGTCGGCGGCGGCGTCCTCGGCGTCCCTTCCGTGGTGCGGGCCGCCCCAGTGGTCGAACCAGCCGATCCAGAACTCCCCGCACATCAGGGGGCCTTCGGGCTGTGCCTCGCGGAGCCGCCGGAGGGACTGGTCCACGCGGCTGCCGAACGTGCCGGTGGCGAGGACACCGGGCAGCACGCCGTTCTTGAGGTGATCGCCGTCGGTCTGGTCGCAGGTGAAGAGGAGTTCCTCGACGCCGCGTGAGCGGAGCGAGTGCTCGAGGTGTTTGAGGTAGGCGATGTCGTCGCCGTAGGCGCCGTACTCGTTCTCCACCTGTACGGCGATGACCGGGCCGCCCGATGCCGCCATGTGCGGCAGGAGCGGGGGGAGGAGGAGGTCCAGGTAGCGGTCGACGACGTCCGTGAAGCGGGGGTCGCTGGTGCGCAGGCGGATGTCGGGGTCGGTGGTGAGCCAGTGCGGCAGCCCGCCGCCGTCCCACTCGGCGCAGATGAAGGGGCCGGGGCGCAGGAGGACGTGCAGGCCCTCCGCGGCGGCCAGCCGCAGGAAGCGGGGCAGGTCGAGGAGTCCGTCGAGGACGAGGGTGCCGGGTTCGGGCTGGTGGAAGTTCCACGGGATGTACGTCTCGACGGTGTTCAGGCCCATGAGGCGGGCCTTGCGCAGCCGGTCGGCCCACTGGTCGGGGTGGACGCGGAAGTAGTGCAGGGCGCCGGAGAGGATGCGGAACGGTTCGCCGTCGAGGAGGAAACCGTCGGAGGTCGTGGTCAGGGCTGGCATGCGGGTCCCTTCGTGGAAACGGACGTGCGGGTGCGTTCTCGTGCTCGGGTGCGTTCTCCGTGCGCGTGCTCGGTCTCGGTCTGGTGCGCGTGCTCGGTCTCGGGCGCGTTCTCCGTGCGCGGGCGCGTGCTTCGGGGTGTCCGCTCGTCGGGGCGGACCTGTGGGTGCGTGGCTGTGCCTCGGGATGCCCGCGGGGCGGCGACGGGGTCGGCCGCCCCGCCCGGGCCATCGGTGCCGCGTGGCGGCCGGGAGCGGCGGGGCGGTCACCGCGCGGGCTTCGGGTGGGTCGCCCGGGTCAGCCAGAGGGTGGCCGCGAGGCAGACGGCGGAGACCGCGGCGAGGAGGAGCGGGACCGCTCGGACGCCGGACCACTCGATGACCTTGCCGAGCGCCGGGCCCGCCGCGACGCCGCCCATCATGGACGCGGCGATGACGACCGCCCCGGCTCGGCGGGCGTGCGGGGCGGCCCGGTGCAGCCAGGGCAATCCGGTGGGGAAGATCGGTGCGATGAAGAGGCCCACGCCTGCGTAGGCGAAGGGCGCCAGCTCCGGTACGGCCGCCAGCAGAAGGCAGCCGGTCATGCCCGCGCAGGAGACCGTGATGATGGTCTGGGCGGAGAAGCGAAGCGCGATCGGGGCGACCACGAATCGGCCGACGGTCATCATCAGCCAGTACACGGAGGTCGCGGTGGCCGCGACACCGGCGCCGTGCCCGACGGTCTCCAGGTGCGTGGGTTCCCAGCCGCCCACACCCGCCTCGATGCCGACGTGCAGGACGTAGAGGGTGACGAAGACGGCGAGGACGGACCGCAGGGCGCGGTCGGCCGGCGTCGACACCCCGGCGGACGTGGGGTGCTCCGGGGACTGCGGCGGCCGTGGCGGGCTGTCGCGTACGCCGCGCAGACAGAACAGCAGGGGCAGGTTGGCGAGCGCGAAGACCAGGAAGACGACGGGGTAGTGCTCGGCGCCCACCACCCCGATCAGGACCGGGCCGAGGATCGCGCCGATGCCGAAGTGGGCGTTGAGGATGTTGAGCATCGCGGTGGAACGGTGGCCGAAGCCGACCGCGAAGAGTTGGTTGAGGCCGTAGTCGATACCGCCGAAGCCGAACCCGGCGAGGAGCGCGGCGGTGAGGGCGAGCGGCCAGTTCGGCGCGACCGCGAAGCCTGCCGAACCGACGGCCATCAGCAGATACGAGGCGGCCAGGATCCGCCGGTTGCCGGTGCGGCCGTACAACCGGTCGAAGAGGAGGACTCCCGCGACACCGCCGACGAAGTGCGCGCTGAGCCCGAGCCCCGCGACGGAGGGCGAGAGCCCGAACTCTTCGCGCAGGGCCGGGATCGCGGGGCCGTAGAACGCCTGGAGAGCGCCGATGAGCATGAAGCCGACGCAGGAGGCGACCACGGCCGGCAACGTGAAGACGGGGGCGGGGACAGGGGCCGGGGCGGGGACGGGGGCGGGGCTGGGGCTGGGGCTGGGGTTCGAGCCGACGCTGGTGACATCGGTCGCGCCGTCGGACGAGCCCTTGGTCGCTTCGCCGGTCCTGTCGCCGGTCCTGTCGTCGGTCGTGCCGACGGTGGAGTCCGGCGTGGGGGAGCCGGCCGGGGCGCGCTGCGCCGTGGGGTGGTCGGTCACGCGGACTCCCGAGGGCGGACGGCCCACCTCTGCGTGGGCGTGCGGTTGGTGCTCCGACGGACAACGATGTTACCGGTAACATTCGGGGCGTCAAGATGCCCGACGTGTAGTCGATGCTCTTGGACTCCGGGTCTCCGGGCGTTGTCAGTGGTGGCTGTCAGCATGGGTGCAGGGTCGAGGCGTCGCCGGGACTCGCGTGCGCGGAGGAGGTGCGGACGGCGGCTGCCCGACCGCTGTTTCGGGTGGCAGGGGGCGGCCGACCGGTGTCGTCCCGGGTACGGCTTGGTTGCGACAAGGACTATTCGCCGCAGGGGAGTTGGGGGGCGAGGCAGCATGCGACGTATGAGCCGAGACCGGTATGTCGACTTCCTGCGGGCGTGGGCGATCCTGCTCGTCGTGCTGGGGCACTGGCTGATCACCGGGCTGATCCGGCAGCCGGACGGCGAGATCACCGCCCCGGAGCTGCTGGCGACCGTGCCCTGGACGCAGTGGCTGACCCTGGGCTTCCAGATCATGCCGTTGTTCTTCCTCGCCGGTGGACATGCCGCCGGAGGCTCCTGGGCGCGGGCTCGGGCCGCCGGTGGGAGCGCCGCGGGGTGGGTGGGGCAGCGTGCCATGCGGCTGCTGCTGCCCACGGCCGTGTACAGCGGTCTCGTGCTGCTCGCCGTGGGGGTGTGCTCCGCGCTCGGCGTGGACCGCGCCACCCTCGCGCTGGTGGGGTGGGCGATGGCCATGCAGTTCTGGTTCCTGCCGGTGTATCTGCTGCTCAGTGCCCTGACGCCGGTGCTGTACTCCCTTCATGAACGGTGGGGCGTGCGCGTCCCTGTGGGCATGGGCGTGGTGGGGCTCGGTGTCGGCATGCTCGTGGCGGCGGGCGACGCGTCCTCGCGCGGCTCGGCCGTCGAGGCGATCGGGGCGCTCAACTACCTGCTCGTGTGGGGTGTCGTCTACCAGCTCGGTCTCTGCTGGCGGGACGGGCTGCTGGGCGGCGACGGGGTGACGGCGTCGCGGGCGCGGAGACGGGCGGTGGCCATGGCGGTGGGGGGCGGGGCGGGGTTCGCCCTGCTCGTCGGGCCCGGGCCGTTTCCCGTCAGTCTGATCCTGGTGACCGGGGAGGAACTGAGCAACACCAATCCCCCGTCGGCGGCCATGCTGGCGTGGAGCCTGGCTCAGGTCGGGGTGGCGCTGCTGGTCGCACCGGTCGTGCGACGGGTGCTGGAGCGGGCCCGGGTGCGGCGGGCGGTGCGGGTACTGGGGGCCGGCAGCATGGCGCTCTACCTCTGGCACATGCTGCCGGTGCTGATCGTCGCCGCCGCCTTCTACCTGACCGGGCTCGCCCCCGAACCCCGCTACGGCTCGGCGGGTTGGTGGGCACTGCGAGTGCCGTGGCTGCTGGTGCTGGGGGGTGTCCTGGTGATGGTGTTGCGGGCGTTGCGGCCACTGGAGCGGGCGCTGGCCTCCGTGGAGGTGCGCGTGCGGCCCGGCACGGGGATCCGGGGGGCGGCGGCCTGGCGGATGTGGGCCGGGCTCGGCGCGAGCGTCTGGGCGCTGACGTATTTCGCGGGGCACGGGTTCGCGTACGGCGGCGAGTTCCCGGTGTGGCCGGCCGTGGGGCTGGGACTGGGCGTGGTCACGCTGTGCGGGGTCTTCCCCGGCCCGGGTGACGGGAGCGACAGGAGCGACGCTGACGACAACGACGGCGGCACCGAGGACCAGGAGTCAGGGGAAGCACCGCGTTCGGGACGGGCACAGCGGTCGGGGCGGGCACGCCGGGATCGAGGGGCGCCCGAGGAGGCTGCCCGACTTGGCAGATCCTCCGCCGAAAGGGACGCGCGCAGGTGAGTGCGCGAGGTCGGTGAGGTCGGTGAGGGGAGTGCAGCGGAGGGGGCGGAGGGTGGAGATGGTTGGGGGTCGAGGCAGGAGGGGTGGAGGCGGAAGGGGTGGAGATGGTTGGGGGTCGAGGCGGGAGCGGTTGAGGCGGGAGGGGTGGAGGTGGGGCTCGGTTGCGGGCGGGGTCAGGCCGTGCGCTTGCGGGCCGTCGTCGTCTTCTTGGCAGCCGACTTCTTCGTCGTCCCCTTCGCCGTCGTCCCCTTGGCCGTCGTCTTCTTCTCGGCGGCCTTCTTGGCTGTGGTCTTCGTCGCCGCCGTGTTCTTCGTCGCCGCCGTGCTCTTCGACGCCGTTGCCTTCTTCGCCGGCTGCGTGGACCTCGCCGTCTTCGACGTCGACTTCCTCGGTGCCGCCGTGGTCTTCTTCGCCGTGGCCGTCGAGGTCGACTTCTTGCCGCCCGTCCCCTTGGGCGCCGTACGGGCCGACCTGCGCTGCGAAAGGTGCCTGACCTCGGCCCCCGACTCCGTGTCCTCCCCCGCCTCCTCCGTCTCTGTCTCCGTCTCCGAAGCGGCCTGCTCCGGTTCCTCGCCGCGCGACTGCTTCGCCGCCCGCACGCTCTTCTCCAGGGCCGCCATCAGATCCAGCACCTTGCCGCTGGACGGCGCGGACGGCGCCTCGGGGGGTGCCTCGCCGGCCGCCTTCGCCGCCACGACCTCCTCCACCGCCTCGCGGTACTCGTCGTGCAGGTCGTCCAGGTCGACCTCGCCGAGGGTGTCCATCAGGGCGTCCGCGAGGTCGAGCTCCTTGTCGCGGACGGTGACCGAGGTGTCCGGGGCAACGCCTTCCGGTGCGCGGACCTCGTCCGGCCAGAGCAGACCGTGCATGGCGATCGCCTCGCCGACCACGCGGAGCATCCCGAGCCGCTCGCGGCCGCGCAGGGCGTACTTCGCGATCGCCACCTTGTGGCTGCGCTTCAGGGCCTCCCTGAGCAGCGTGTACGGCTTCGCCGCCGGGGCACCGCCCGCCTGGAGGTAGTAGGCGGCGTCCATCTGGAGCGGGTCGATCCGGTCGGCCGGGACGAAGGCCACGATCTCGATGGTCCTGGCGGTCGGGAGCGGCAGATGGGACAGGTCCTCGTCGGTGATCGGGATGATCGTGCCGTCCGCGTCCTCCCATCCCTTGCCGATCTCCGCCGAGCTCACCTCGCGGTCCTCCAGCTCGCAGACCTTGCGGTAGCGGATGCGGCCGCCGTCCTCCGTGTGGATCTGGCGGAAGGAGATCGAGTGGCTCTCGGTGGCGTTCACCAGCTTGATCGGGATGCTGACGAGGCCGAAGGAGATGGCGCCGTTCCAAATGGATCTCACGTGCAGCGCCCTCCTGAATGAGCCTTATGTGATGGTTTCATGTGATTCTCATCGTATGACGCCGATCACGGAGGTGGAGGGGAGACGGCTCGCGCTCAGCAATCTGGAGAAGGTGCTGTATCCGGCGACCGGCTTCACCAAGGGCGAGGTGCTGCACTACTACGCGACCGTCGCCGACGCCCTGCTCCCCCATCTGCGCGACCGGCCGCTGTCCTTCCTGCGCTATCCGGACGGGCCCGACGGGCAGATCTTCTTCGCCAAGAACGTGCCGCCGGGGGCGCCCGAATGGGTCACCACCGCCGAGGTGCCCCGGTCGGAGGGGCCCGCCCGGATGGTGGTCGTACAGGATCTGGCGAGTCTGGTCTGGGCGGCGAACCTCGTCACGGAGTTCCATACGCCCCAGTGGGTGATCCAGGATCCGGAGACCGCCGACCGGCTCGTCCTCGACCTCGATCCCGGCGCGCCCGCGACCGTCGTCGAGTGCTGCGAGGTCGCGGTGTGGCTGCGGGAGCGGCTCGCCGCGGACGGGATCGAGGCGTTGCCGAAGACGTCCGGGTCGAAGGGGCTGCATCTGCTGGCGGCGGTGCGGGGGGCCTCCTCCGAACGGGTCACGGAGTACGCGAAGCAGCTCGCCGTGGAGGCGGAGCGGGCGATGCCCCGGCTGGTTCTGCACCGGATGACGCGGAGTCTGCGGCCGGGGAAGGTGTTCGTGGACTGGAGTCAGAACGCGGCGCGGAAGACGACCGCGACGCCGTACACCTTGCGGGCGCGGGCCGAGCCGACCGTGTCGGCGCCGGTCACCTGGGAGGAGGTAGAGGAGTGCCGGTCCGCCGGGACGCTCACGTTCACGGCCACCGACGTCGCTCCGCGGCTTCAGGACTTCGGGGATCTGCTGGCGCCGCTGCTCGACGCCGGGCGGGCGGGGACGGTGCCTTGATCGGGCCCTCGAGCCCGGTCCTTCTCCTCGGGCCCGGCCCTTCTTCCCGGGTCCGCTCCTGCTTCTCCGGCGCGCTCGTTCTTCTCGCCCCCGCCGCCCCTACCCGTCCCGTCCCGCCCCTACCCGTCCCGTCCTCACCAGGGGCACTTCCCCTTCGACCCCTTCAGAGGCTCCGCCCCCTGGACCCCCGTTTCGGCCTGAACGGCCTCGTCCTCAATCGCCGGACGGGCTGAGCAGCAGAGTCACATCCTCGCCCACGTCCCCCGGTCGCGGGCCATCGCGTGCAGGGCTTCCACGTCCGCCGGCTTCAGTACGCCGCCGAGACGGGTCAGGTCGGTGAGCTCGGTGTCGGTCAGGACGCGGACCTCGCGCGGGGGGACGGTGACGGAGACGCCGGTCGGGCCGACCAGGGCCAGTACCGGGCGGACCTCGGCCGTCAGGGCGTGGGACGCGCGGTCGGCGTCGCCACGCACCCGGCGCAGGAGGGGCTGCGGATCCCGGCGGCCCAGGCCGACCAGGGGATCGGAGATCCGGACCCGCCGCTTACGGGCGTACAGCGCGTGGACCGCGAACAGGCCGGCCGGGCCGATGGCCAGGTGGTGGACGCGGTCCCCGCCGGGGAGGGGCAGGGAGTGCAGCGTGTGCCAGCCCGCGCCGTCGAGGCGGTCCAGGGCCACGCCGACGGTCTGCTCGGCTGCCAGGGCGTGGCGGCGCGGGTCGGCTCGGAGACGGTGGGCGGTTCCCGGGTCGCGGTCCAGGTCGATCAGGAGGGCCTCGCCGGGGCGGTTGGGTGCCAGGTCGTCGTCGGGGTGGAGGGAGAGCCGGGCCAGTTCCGCGGGCGTGGGGACCGGGGGCGGGCCGACCGTGAACGGTCCGGTGATGAAGGGGCCCAGGGCCTCCAGGACGTCCTCTCTGCGGCTCTCCCCGATCAGGTTGATCCTGGCCGCCTCACGGTCGTACCAGGCGATGTTCCTGCCGTCCGTGAGACATACGTAGAGCCGCTCCTGGCCATGCCGCCAGGTCGGTATGACGCGCAGTCCGTTCATGCACCATCACCCCACGACCATGGGAACAGGAGGGGCGCTCCGGGGGCAAGAAGGCGGTTACCTTCGAGGGGAGTTGGGCAGGCACTGAGCAGCGGTCTGGAGAGGCGCCGTTACCGGGCAGCGCGTTTGGGGAGGCGCCGTTGCGAACCCGCAGGAAGCAACTCGACGTACCGCCTCCGGACCGTCCGTGGAGCGAGATCGTGCCCGGCCTGTGGATGGGCGGGCACGAGTTCAGAGGACGCTCCGGTGAACTCGAACTCGCCGTGGTGCGGGGTGAGTTCGATCTCGTCCAGACGTTGACACGGGCCCGGCAGGGACATGGGCCCGACCCCGGGGTGCAGCATCACGTGTGGCCGATTCCGGACGGTCCGCTGGACGGGACCCAGCTCGCCGGGGTGATCCGGCTGGCGCGGGCCGCGGAGGACGCGATGGACGACGGCCGGACGGTTCTCGTCCGCTGTTACAGCGGCTACAACCGGTCCGGCCTGGTCATCGCCCACACACTGGTGCGCAGGGGGCACTCGGCCGAGGAGGCGATCCGGCTGATACGGTCGCGGCGCTCACCGTGGGCCCTGCACAACGAGTTGTTCGTGGAGTACCTGCGGGCGGGGCTGCCGACGGCCAGGCTTTTGGAGGAACTGGCCGAATAATCGTTTCGCCATAGTCAGGACCCCGGCACCTCCAGCGCTTCGCCACCCCCGGCCCACCAGTACGCAAAACGGACTTCCTTACGAATAAGGTGTACGGGCCTGACACCGTCGTATCTCCAGAGGAGTCACAGGAGTCCCGTGCCCCGCCGTAGTCCCTCCCGCCCCTCCCGCTCCTCACGCTCCTCGCGCCTGTCCCGCCCCGCCCGGCGGGGGCTCGCCGCCGTCACCGTCGCCCTGCTGGCCTCGGTCGCCGTGGGCTGCGGTGACGCGGGTGAGCTTCAGGGCGCCGGGGCGACACCGACCGCGATCAGCCCGGACAAGCTCTGGCCGGATCTGACCCCCGCCTCCAGTCCCGCCTTCGACATCGGCGAGGTGGACACCGAGGTGGTGAAGGGCATCACGGTGCCCGGCGGCGACATCCGCAAGGTGGACCCGGTCGCGGTCGTCCGCGCGGAGATCACCACGCATCCGGGCGACTACGGCAAGGGGACCTACGACGAGACGGCCCGCCGGATGGCCGACTGCGGCGGGAGCGGGGCGGCGGGGAGCCGGTGTCCCGTGCTCAAGGCGTACTACCGGGACCTCACCGGTGACGGCCACGACGACCTGACACTGGGCTTCCGGCAGCTGCCCGGCAATCTGACGGCCGTCCGCGTGTACACCGTGCGCAAGGACAGACTCGTCCAGGTCATGGCCTACGAGGACGCCGTGAGCGGGGTCGAACTGGCCGGACGGTCGGTGATCATCCGGGCCCCGTCGGAGGTCGCGGGCTACGAGTACCGCCTCCAGTGGACCTGGGACCAGCAGCAGCGGGCGATGTTGCTCACCCACGACGAGATGCTGCGCACCGGGGGCCGGAAGTACTCGCCCCACCCCTCCGCGTCCCCGACCTCGACCCTGACCCCGACCACCTCCGCGTCCCCGTCCCCGTCCGGCTCCTCTTCCTCTTCCGCTTCCGCCCCCTCTTCCGCCTCCGCGTCGGCGAGCGGCCGATGAGGCTCGCGTTTCCCTCGTGGGCCGGCACGCTCGCCGTGAAGGCCGCCGTCTTCATCACGGTGATGTGCTGTGCGCTGGCCGCCCTGCTCGGCGTACTGGTGCATGTCTCGGTGACGCACCAGACCGTCGGACAGGCCCGTGACCTCGCGCTCTCCCGGCTGAAGGACGCGACGGCGGCGTACGAGGCCGGGGACAGCCTCGAGTGGGGCGCGAGCCTCGATCCACCCGGCCTGCCCGTGTCGCTGCGGGCGCTGGCGCTGGCCGGCGAGCGCGGCACGATGGTCGCCGACCATCAGGGGCGCGCGACGATGTGGGCGGCCGGACCCGTCGACGGTGCGCGGACCCTCGCGGTCCCCGTCGACTACTCGCAGAGCGCTCGCACCATCGAGGCCCTCGACACCGCGATCCTGTGGTCGTCGATCCTGGCCATCGGCGCGACGCTGCTGGTCGGCGCCGTAGCGGTCACCCGGGTGACCCGGCGGCTGCACACCACCGCGCAGGTGGCCAGGCGGATCACCGCCGGCGACCTGGACGCGCGCGTGGACGACCCCCGCACGAAGGAACCGGGCCGGCCGCAGGACGAGGTGGGCGCCGTCGCCGTAGCGCTGGACACCATGGCGTCCTCGCTCCAGGGCAAGCTGCTCAGCGAACAACGGTTCACCGCCGACGTGGCGCACGAGCTGCGCACGCCGCTGACCGGGCTGCACGCGGCGGCGGAGCTGCTGCCGCCGGGGCGGCCGACGGAACTGGTCCGCGACCGGGTCTCGGCACTGCGCACGCTCACGGAGGACCTGCTGGAGATCTCCCGCCTGGACACCGGGCGGGAGCGGCTGGAGCTGGACGCCGAGGAACTGGGCGCGCTGGCGGTCCGCGTGGTGCGGACGGCGGAGGCTTCGGACACCTCCGTGGCCTCGGCGACCGGCACCGAGGTGACGGTCGTCCGGGACACGCGCGTGGAGACCGACCGACGGCGCCTCGAGCGGGTGCTGGGCAACCTGCTCGCCAACGCGCACCGGCACGGGCGGTCGCCCGTCGTGCTGTCGGTCGACGGGCCCGTGGTCACCGTGCGGGACCATGGGGACGGCTATCCGGAGTACCTCCTGACGCACGGACCGCAGCGGTTCCGCACCGAGGGAGGGGCGAAGGGACACGGGCTCGGACTGACGATCGCGGTCGGACAGGCGGAGGTGCTGGGCGCGCGGCTGACGTTCACCAACGCACCGGACGGCGGCGCGGTGGCGACACTGACGCTCCCTCAGGCACCTCCCGCCAGGAGCGGCCTCCCCGATGGCGCAGCGTGACGGGCGACACGCGCGAACCGCTCCTAATGTGGCGATTAGTCAGCTTCACCCTCTTCATGGAGGTATCGCCATGCCCCTGCGCACCGCTCTCACCCGCCTCGCCATACTCACCGCAGCCGGCACCCTCGCCGCCACCGCGGCCGTCGCCCCGGCCATCGCCGACGACTGGGACGGCGACAGCCTCACCACCCAGGACGACGGCTCGTCCGACTGGCAGTACCAGGGTGACGGAGGCGGCCAAGGGAACCAGAACCAGGGCGGCGGAGGCGGCCAGGGCAACCAGAACCAAGGTGGGGGCCAAGGCAACCAGAACGGCCAGGGCAACCAGAACCAAGGCGGCGGCCAAGGCAACCAGAACGGCCAGGGCAACCAGAACCAAGGCGGCGGCCAAGGCAACCAGAACGGCCAAGGCAACCAGAACCAAGGCGGCGGCCAAGGCAACCAGAACGGCCAAGGCAACCAGAACCAAGGCGGCGGCCAAGGCAATCAAAACCAGGGGGGCGGCCAGGGCAACCAGAACCAGGGCGGGGGCCACGCCACCCAGAACGGCCAGGGCAACCAGAACCAAGGCGGGGGCCAAGGCAACCAGAACGGCCAAGGCAACCAGAACCAAGGCGGCGGCGGCCAAGGCAACCAGAACGGAAGCTGGCAGTCCGGTGGGGGCGACTGGCAGTCCGGCGGGGGTGACAACAGCTGGCAGTCCGGTGGAGGTGACTGGCAGTCCGGCAACGGCAACCAGAACGACTCCCGCCGCTACCGCGGACGCGTCACCGCCAGTGAACTGCTCCTGCGCAGCGCGCCCACCCGAGCCAGCCAGGTGATCCGTGTGGCCCATCGCGGCGAGATCGTCTCGATCTTCTGCAAGACCCCGGGCCAGAACGTCCAGGGCGACTCCCTCTGGTACCTCCTCACGGACGGCACCTGGGCCTGGGGCTCGGCGCGCTACATCGACACCATCGGGACGGCACCTCGCTGGTGCTGATCCGGCACTGACACGAAAGCATCCAAGACCCACAAGGGGTCATATTTGGGTAGGTTCCGGACATGACGAAAGCCGGAGTCGGACCAGGGACGGGAGCAGGGACCGAAGTAGGGGCAGGGGCAGGTGCGGGAGTCGGTGCGGGCAGCACCGGCGCCGGAACCACCGTGGCGGCGGCCGACGCGCCCGCCCCCGCGGCGCTCCTCCCCCGGCGCCGAGGCGTCGAACTCTCCCTCATCGTCCTGGCCGTGCTGCTCTCCGTGTACGGCTACTGCGCTGTCGGCCTCGCGAAGGACGGCACTGTCCCGCCCGGCGCCGCCGGTTACGGCGCCGGGCTCGGCGTGCTCGCGCTGCTGGCGCACCTCGCGGTGCGGCTGCGCGCCCCCTGCGCCGACCCGCTGCTCCTGCCCATCGCGGTCCTGCTCAACGGGATGGGCCTCGTGCTGATCTACCGGCTCGACCTGGAGACGCCCGGCGACCGGGCGGCGCCCACCCAACTGGTGTGGTCCACGCTCGGGGTGGCCCTGTTCATCATGGTCGTGGCCGCGCTGCGCGACCACCGTCTGCTCCAGAGGTACGCGTACGTCTGTGTGGTCGCCGCGCTCGCCCTCCTCGCGCTGCCGATCCTCTTCCCGGCCGTGAACGGAGCCCGTATCTGGATCCGGATCGCCGGGTTCTCCATCCAACCGGGCGAGTTCGCAAAGGTGCTCCTGGCGGTGTTCTTCGCCTCGTACCTGGCGGCCAACCGCACGGCGCTGGCGTACGCGGGCCGGAAGATCTGGCGTTTCCAGCGGCTCCAACTGCCCACCGGGCGCGTCCTCGGTCCGATCGTCACGATCTGGCTGCTGAGCGTCGGGGTGCTGGTGCTGGAGCGGGACCTCGGCACGTCGCTGCTCTTCTTCGGGCTGTTCGTCGTCATGCTCTACGTCGCCACCGGCCGCACCGGCTGGATCGCCGTCGGGCTGCTGCTCGCCTCGCTCGGCGCGGTCGCCGTCGGCCGCCTGGAGCCGCATGTGCACAGCAGGGTCGAGGACTGGCTGCACCCGTTCGCGACGATCGAGGCCGGTGAGGGCCCCAACCAGCTCGCGCAGTCGCTGTTCTCCTTCGCGGCCGGCGGGATGTCCGGCACCGGGCTCGGCCTCGGCCACTCCGTCCTCATCGGCTTCGCCGCGAAGTCGGACTTCATCCTGGCGACGGCGGGCGAGGAACTGGGCCTGGTGGGTCTTTCGGCCCTCTTCCTCCTCTACGGCCTGCTGGTGGAGCGCGGCTACCGGGCGGGCCTCTCCCTGCGCGACCCCTTCGGCCGGCTGCTGGCGACCGGCCTCGCCTCGATCGTGGCGCTCCAGGTGTTCGTGATCGCGGGCGGGGTGACCGGGCTGATCCCACTGACCGGCATGGCGATGCCGTTCCTGGCGCAGGGCGGCTCCTCGGTCGTCACCAACTGGGCGATCGTGGCGCTGCTGATCCGCGTGAGCGACTCCGCGAGGCGGCCGCGCCACGCCGCCCACGACGCGCCGCGCCAGACCCCGCACGGCACACCGCACCCCACCCCCCAAGACCCACAACACGCCCCACCCCACGACGAGGACCCACGGAGGCCCGGTTGACCCGGCACATCCGGCACGCCGCCGTCTTCTGCGCCCTGCTGCTGGTGGCGCTCCTGGTCAACGCCCTGCGCGTGCAGGTCGTCCAGTCCGGCAGGTACGACGACAACCCGGCCAACCGGCGCGACTCCATCGCCCGTTACGCCCAGCCGCGCGGCGACATCCTGGTCGACGGCGCCCCCGTGACCGGCTCCCGGGACACCGGTGAGCAGCTGCGCTACGAGCGCACGTACCGCGACGGGCCGCTGTACGCGCCGGTCACCGGCTTCGCCTCGCAGGTGTACGGGACGACGTTCCTGGAGCACACCGGGGACGACGTGCTCTCGGGGGCCGATCCGATGCTCTCGCCGTTCCCGCTGTGGAACGACGTCACGCACGGCCGGCCGCCGGGCGGCAACCTGGTGACGACCCTGAACCGCCGGGCCCAGCAGGCCGCGTACGAGGGGCTGGGCGGGCGCAAGGGCGCGGTGGCGGCGGTGGAGCCGTCGACGGGGCGGGTGCTGGCGCTGGTGTCCAGTCCCTCGTACGACCCCGCCGTGCTGTCCGGGAACGACGCCGCGGCCGAACGGGCCTGGGTGCGGCTGAACGGCGACCCGGACAAGCCGATGCTGAACCGGGCGGCGCGCCAGACGTATCCGCCGGGATCGACGTTCAAGGTGGTCACCGCGGCGGCGGCGCTGGACGCGGGGGTGATCACCGACCTCGACGCGGCCACCGACTCCCCCGCTCCCTACCGGCTGCCCGGGACGACGACGGGCCTGACCAACGAGGGCCCCGGCTGCGAGGACGCTCCGCTGCGGGACGCCTTCATGTGGTCCTGCAACACGGTGTTCGCGAAGCTCGGCGTGGACACGGGGCTGGCGCAGATGACCCGGACGGCGCAGGCGTTCGGTTTCAACGACGTGGACGTGCGGATCCCGTTCGCCGTCGCGCCGAGCACCTTCGACACCTCGCTCGACAAGGCGCAGCTGGCACTGTCCTCGATCGGCCAGTTCAACACCCGGGCGACCCCGCTGCAGATGGCGATGGTGTCGGCGGCCGTGGCCGACGGGGGGCAGGTGCGCACGCCGTACCTGGTGGAGCGGACGACACGGCGCGGCGGGGCCACGGTGGCCACGGCCGGTTCCCGCCCGTCCCGCCAGGCGATGCAGCCCTCGACGGCGCGGTTGATGCGGGAGCTGATGGTGGACGTGGTGCGGGAGGGCACCGGCACGAACGCCGCGATCCCCGGCGCGGTCGTCGGCGGCAAGACCGGTACCGCCCAGCACGGTCTCGGCAACGCCGGGATCCCGTACGCATGGTTCGTCTCCTGGGCGCGGGGCGAGCGGGACATGGAGCCGAGTGTGGCGGTCGCGGTGGTGGTCGAGGACGGGTCGGCCCGCCGCGGGGACATCACCGGGGGCGGGATGGCGGCGCCGATCGCCCGCGCGGTGATGGAGGCCGTGCTCAAGTCGTGAGACGGGGGGTACCGGGACCGCACAGGGGCGTCCTACGGTTCGCTCATGACTGACACGAGAGCTGAGAACGTCACCGACACCGCCGCTTTCGAACTCGCCCAGGTCAACATCTCCCGCCTCAAGTTCCCCTTGGACTCGCCGGAGTTGAAGGACTTCGTGGACGCTCTCGACCCGGTCAACGCCACCGCGGAGGCGGCGGAAGGCTATGTCTGGCGGCTCCAGTCCGACGGGGGCGACGCGACCGACATCCAGGTCTTCGGGGATTCCTGGCTGATCATCAACATGACGGTGTGGCGGGACATCGACGCCCTGACCACGTTCATGTACCAGGGGCAGCACCGCGAGCTGCTCTCGCGCCGCCGGGAGTGGTTCGAGCGGGTGGCGGAGGCGATGACGGCCCTGTGGTGGGTACCGGCGGGCCACCGCCCGACGGTCGCGGAGGCCGAGTCCCGCCTCCTCCATCTGCGCGCGAACGGCCCGACCCCGTACGCCTTCGGCCTGCGCACGGCCTTCCCCGCACAGGGCGCGGAGCCGATGACGTTCTCGGTACCGGAGAACCTGGGCTGCTCGGTCTAGCCGGCCGGGCCGGCCGAGGGGGCTAGGGAAGCTCGATCCGGAACGGGCCGACGGGTCCGGGCCTGTTGTGGCCGCAGTCGATCTCGTTGCCGTCGACGTCCCCGACGTAGGCGGGCAGCACCTCGGCGTACACGGTCACCGTCCCCGGCCTGTGGTCCACCTCGAACGCCTCGGAGGTCCCGGCCGCCTCGGACACCCCGTCACCCGGCCACCCGAGCGTCCAGATCACGAAGGTCTCGCCGGGTCGCATCCAGTGATCGCTGCCGTACGGCTCGAGGATGAGTTCGAGCAGCTCACTGCCGGAGTTGCGCACCCGGAGGGCGGCGATCGGCCGCACCGCGGCGGTCATCGGCGCCCCGCCTTCCCGGGCAGGGGCTCCCGCCGCTCCAGCCACGGTGCCGGGACGGCGTCGACGCCGGTGCGGGCGGCCACGATGCCGCCGGTGACGGCGCAGGTGGTGTCGACGTCGCCGAAGCCCTCGGCGGTGGTCCACAGCGCGGCGACGAGGTCGTCGGGGTGGCGGGCGGCGGACCAGACGGCGAACGGCACGGTGTCGTCGGCGCGGATGCGCTATCCGTTGCCGAGGAGGTCGGCGGCCTTCCACGGCTCGGTGGTGAAGGGGAGTTCGGCGGCGCGGGCGAGGCCGTCGCGGGTGGCGCTGTCCGGGGTCAGCGCCACCACCTCGGCGAGGCCGAGCCGTCCGGTGGCCGAGAGCGCCGCCGCCACCGCCACGGCGACCGCCCCCGCGATGCCCTCCGGGTGGGCGTGGGTGACCTCGGCGGAGCGGGTGGCCTGTTCGACGACCCGGGCGGGATCGGCGTGGAAGAAGGCGCCCAGCGGCGCCACCCGCATCGCGGCCCCGTTGCCGAGGCTGCCCTCGCCGCCGAAGAGCTCGCGGCTGAACTCGGGCCAGCGGTCGGGTTCCTGGAGCAGTCGGGGCAGCAGCTGGTGCATGCCGTGGCCGTATCCGCGGGCCTGGTCGGCGTCGTAGCCGAGCGCGAAGGCGAGGGCGAGGTCCCGCTGCCGTACCTCCCCGTGCTGGTCGAGCACCTGGATGAGGCCGAGGGCCATCGCCGTGTCGTCGGTCCAGTGCCAGTGAGGTTCCTCGGGCATCCGGCGGGCGCGGACCTCCTCGTACGCCTGCCGGGGATCCCGGAAGAGCGGGAACCAGCGCTCCCCGAACGCGTCCCCGAGGGCCAGGCCCTCCAGACTGCGGCGGGCGGCGGCGCGGCCGGCGTCGTTTCCGTGCACGGAGCTCAAGTCGGATCCCCCTACGGCTCGTAGGGACCGATTCTCGCAGACCCCCGGTCTGATCCCGGATCAATAAATGGTGCGCGAGGGATTGACGGCCTTGCTGACAAGCAGTCTCATAAGAGCCATGACGACCCTCACCGATGCCGACGCGCTGGAAGGGCTGCGGGACGCGCTGGGCCTGCTCAAGGACCGGGAGCAGGTGGCCGAGCGGCTGCTCGCGTCCTCCGCCAAGCACTCGTTCGACCCCGACAAGGAGCTGGACTGGGACGCCCCCTTCGAGGAGGGCAAGTGGTTCTGGCCGCCGGAGCTGGTGTCGCTGTACGACACGCCGATGTGGCGGCGGATGAGCGAGGAGCAGCGGATCCTGCTGTCGCAGCACGAGGCCGCCGCGCTCGCCTCGCTCGGGATCTGGTTCGAGCTCATCCTCATGCAGCTGCTCGTCCGGCACATCTACGACAAGTCGGCGACGAGCGCGCATGTGCGGTACGCGCTGACCGAGATCGAGGACGAGTGCCGGCACTCGAAGATGTTCGCCCGGCTGATCACCCGGGGCGGGACGCCCTATTACCCGGTGAGCCGCGCCCACCAGAACCTGGGCCGGCTGTTCAAGACGATCTCCACGACCCCCGGCTCCTTCACCGCGACCCTGCTCGGCGAGGAGGTCCTCGACTGGATGCAGCGGCTGACCTTCCCGGACGAGCGGGTCCAGCCGCTGGTCCGGGGCGTCACCCGGATCCACGTCGTGGAGGAGGCCCGGCACGTGCGTTACGCCCGTGAGGAGCTGCGCCGCCAGATGATGACGGCGCCGAAGTGGTCCCAGGAGTTCACCAGGGTCACGTCGGGCGAGTTCGCGCGGGTGTTCTCCGTGGCGTTCGTGAACCCGGACGTCTACACGAACGTGGGCCTGGACAAGCGGGAGGCCGTGGCACAGGTGCGGGCGAGCGGGCACCGGCGGGAGGTCATGCAGACGGGATCGAAGAAACTGACGGACTTCCTGGACGACATCGGGGTGCTGCGGGGCGTCGGGCGGCGGCTGTGGAGGTCGTCCGGACTGCTGGCCTGACCCGGTGGCGGGCGCGGGCCGGGGGTGGGCGATTACGCTGCACGTCATGACCCCCGCCGCCCCCGCCTACCGTCGCCTCAGCGTCGAGGAGCGCCGCAGCCAGCTGCTCGAGGCCGCGCTCTCGCTCTTCGCGCACCGCGTCCCCGAGGACGTCTCGCTGGACGACGTGGCGGAGGCCGCCGGGGTGTCCCGGCCGCTCGTCTACCGGTATTTCCCCGGCGGCAAGCAGCAGCTCTACGAGGCCGCCCTGCGCTCCGCCGCCGAGGAGCTGCACCACTGCTTCGACGAGCCCCGCGACGGCCCGCCCCTCCCCCGCCTCGCCCGCGCCCTCGACCGCTATCTGTCGTTCGTCGGCCGCCACGACGCCGGTTTCAGCGCCCTGCTCCAAGGCGGCAGCGTCGTCGAGACGTCCCGGACGACCGCCATCGTGGACGGCGTACGACGGGCCGCCGCCGAGCACATCTACAGCCACCTCGGGGTCCCGGATCCCGGACCGCGGCTCCGGATGACCGTACGGATGTGGATCACCGCGGTCGAGGCGGCCTCCCTCATCTGGCTCGACGAGGACAAGCAGCCGCCCGCCGACGAGCTGCGGGACTGGCTGGTGGACCAGTTCGTGGCCGTCCTCACGGTGACCGCGGCGCGGGACGCGCAGACGGCCGAACTGGTCCGGGGTGCGCTGGCGGCGGAGACCTGATCGACACTGGTGCGGTGAAGAGCCAAGACACCCCCTTCGAGGGCGGCCCCATGGACGGCCGGGTGCTGCCCGTGCTGCTGGGCCCCACCGGGCACCCGCCGAAGACGTACCGCATCCCCGTCCCCGACGCGGCCGGCGGCCCGCCCACCGTTCTGGTCTACCGGCGCGTGCCGCGCGGCCACAGCAGCAAGCTCGGACTGCCCCAGGGCTGGAAGTACGAGTTCGCCGCCGAGGGCGACCAGGGCGCGGGCAAGTGGAGCGGCGGGCTGAGCGGCCTGAAGTGGCCGTGGTCGAAACCCGGCACCGAGCCCGGCACCCAGTCCGGCGCCACGCCCGACGCCACGCCGGGCGGACGGCGGGATGACGCCGACGAGTGACCATGTTGCGCCGAACCGCGCACCTCCAGCGCGCGGGCCGCGCTCGCGCGCCTGATGCTCGCCCTACGGGATGGAGGGGCCACCCCGCAGCGGAGGTGATGGCGTGTCAGGACGACTGCTGCGTCTGGCCTGTACGGTCGCCACGGCGGCGCTCGCCGCACAGGCCGTCCTGGGCCCCGGGCTCGCCGTGGCGGCTCCGGAGCCCCCGGAGCCCGGCGAACGAACGGTGACGACACGGGAGTCACCGGAGCCACCCGGGACGCCGGAATCGCCGGAATCGCCGGACCCGGAGAAGCCGTCGGCGGCCGAGAAGGAGGTCGAGACGGAGGCCGGGCCGGGGGCCGAAGCGGAAACAGCGGGCCCGGACGACGAAGAGCGGACCGTCGCCGAACTGCTGACGGAGCTTCAGCGGCTGTACCAGGAGGCCGAACGGGCCACCGAGGCCTTCAACGCCACCGAGGAACAGCTGAAGCGGCGGCGGGCCGAGACCGCGCGGCTGGACGCCGCCCTGGTGAAGGCCCGGCTCTCGCTGCACCGGAGCCGGGGCGCGGCCGGACGACTGGCCCGCCAGCAGTACCAGGGCAGCACCGACATCTCCCCGTACGTACGGCTGCTGCTCGCCCGCGATCCGCAGCACGCCCTCGACCAGGGGCATCTGATCGGCCAGTTGGCGCGCGAACGGGCCGGGACGGTCGGGCGGCTGGCGAGCGGCGAGCGCCTGGCCGACGGGCTGGCCCGCAAGGCCCGCGCCGCCCTCGACGAACAGCTCACGCTCACGGAACGCCGGAAGAAGGAGCGTGACGACGTGACCCGGCGCCTCGCCGACGTCGAGGAACTCCTCGCCTCCCTCACCGCCGAGCAGCTCGCCGCCCTCGCCGAACTGGAACGGAAGAGTGTGGCGCAGGCGCAGGAGAAGCTCATGGCGTCCGGCGCGCTCGACGAGGACCGCAAGCCGTCGAAGGAGGGCGAGAAGGCCGTGCGGTACGCGGTACGGCAGATCGGGAAGCCGTACGAGTGGGGCGCCGAAGGCCCGAGGTCGTACGACTGCTCGGGCCTGACGTCCGAGGCCTGGGGGCACGCCGGGACACCGATCCCGCGGACCAGCGAGGAGCAGTGGGCGCACCTGCGGAGGATCCCGCTGACCCGGCTGCGCCCCGGCGACCTGGTGATCTACTTCCCCGAGGCCACCCACGTGGCGATGTATCTGGGCGGGGGCAAGGTGGTCCAGGCGCCGCGAACCGGCGAACAGGTCAAGATCACCGAGATCGCGGCCCAACCGGTCCTGGGAGCCGTACGCCCGGACGCGCCGCCCGGTCCCCCTCGGGCTCCCGTCAAGAGCCCCGTTCCGGCCTCTGTTCTGGCCCCCGCTCAGGCCCCCGCGACCGAGCCCAGGTAGGCCGCGGTCTTCTCGGGCTCATAGAAGAAGTTCTCGAAGTCGGACGGGTCGTTGAAGGCGTTGGCGAAACGATCAGCCACGGGGGGCAGCTGCCCGGCCGCGCCCAGCAGGTTGATGATGTGCTCCGGCGGCGGGGCCAGCATCGCGTTGGTCCACTTGGTGACGTGCTGGGCGGTGTCCCAGTACCGGTCGAAGGTGGCGCGCATCCACTCCTCGTCGAACTCCTTCTCCCCGCGCTCGAGGATCGAGGAGAGGTACGCGGCCGCGCACTTGGACGCCGAGTTGGAGCCCTGCCCGGTGATCGGGTCGTTGGCGACGACCACGTCGGCGACGCCGAGCACCAGGCCACCGCCGGGCAGGCGGCCGACGGGGTTGCGGACGGTGGGCGCGTAGCGGCCGGCCAGGGTGCCGCCGGCGTCGGTCAGTTCGACCTTGGTGGCCCGCGCGTACTCCCAGGGCGTGAACTTCTCCATGAGCTCCAGGGTCAGGGAGAGGTGCTCGGCCGGGTCCTTGACGCCGTTGAAGACGTCCAGCGGGCCGCCGGGTATGCCCTCCCAGAACAGGATGTCCGCGCGGCCGGAGGTGGTGAGCGTCGGCATGACGAACAGTTCGCCGACGCCGGGGACGAGGTTGCAGCGGACCGCGTCCAGGTCCGGGTGCTCCGGGCGCGGGCCCAGTCCGTGGACGTAGGCGACGGCGAGCGCGCGCTGCGGCTCACTGTAGGGGGAGCGCTCCGGGTCGCGGCCGAACATCTGGACGAGCTCGCCCTTGCCGGCCGAGACGAGGACCAGGTCGTAGGCGCGGGAGAAGTAGTCGAGGTCGGAGACCGCCGCGCCGTGGATCACCAGCTGGCCGCCGCGCTGGGCGAACGTCTCCATCCAGCCGGCCATCTTCACCCGCTGGTCGACGGACTGCGCGTACCCGTCGAGCCTGCCCAGCCAGTCGATCGCGCGCTGTGTCGGACCCGGGTCGTGCGAACCGGGGGCCGCCACCGAGACGCCGAGCCCGCCGATCTTCGGGGCCTGCTGCTCCCAGAAGTTCAGCTGGAGGTCGCGCTCGTGCTGGAGGGCGGTGTGGAACATGCACTGCGTCGACATGACCCGGCCGGAGCGGATCTCGTCCGCCGTCCGGTTCGACATCAGGGTGACCTCGTACCCGTGCGACTGGAGGCCGAGGGCGAGCTGGAGACCGGACTGGCCGGCTCCGACGACGAGTATCTTCCGCATGCGGGGGACTCTCCTTGAGGGCCTTACTCGGGGGTTTCGTCGAGCGCGTGGCCCACCAGGGCCAGGAGGGTCTCGATCACCGAGATCCGGCGCCGCGCATCCATGATCATGACAGGTATGTGCGAGGGGATCGTCAGCGCCTCCCGCACGTCGACGGGCTCGAACAGCTCGCTGTCGTCGAAGTGGTTGACGGCGACGACGTACGGCAGCCCGCAGCTCTCGAAGTAGTCCAGCGCGGGGAAGCAGTCCTTCAGCCGGCGGGTGTCGGCCAGCACGACCGCGCCGATCGCGCCGCGCACCAGGTCGTCCCACATGAACCAGAACCGCTGCTGACCCGGCGTACCGAACAGGTAGAGCACCAGGTCGTCGTCGAGGGTGAGCCGGCCGTAGTCCATGGCGACCGTGGTGGTGACCTTCTCCGGGGTGCCGGTGAGGTCGTCGGTGCCCTCGCTGGCCTCGGTCATCAGCGCCTCCGTCTGGAGGGGCTCGATCTCCGAGACGGTGCCCACCAGGGTGGTCTTGCCGACGCCGAAACCGCCCGCCACCACGATCTTCGTGGCGATGGGGGCACGGGTACGGTCCGTCTGCCAGGGCTGCAGGGGCTCGTCGGGCTCGGGCGCGACGAAGGGGGAGACGCCACGAGCGGCGTCAGAGACGACGGAGTCCACTCAGCACCCTTTCCAGCAGAGCGCGGTCGGGACGGCCCGTACCGTGAGCGGTACCGGTGCCGTACACACGGATCTTTCCCTGGTCCGCGAGGTCGCTGAGGAGCACCCGGACCACACCGAGCGGCATCTTCAGCAGCGCGGCGATCTCGGCCACCGTGCGCATACGGCGGCAGAGTTCGACGATGGCCCGCAGCTCCGGCATGACCGTGGACTTGAGGGACCCGTTCGTCAGTTCCTTGCGTTCTTCGGGGGCTTCGAGGGCCGCCACGAAGGTCTCCACCAGCAGGACGTGCCCGAAGCGGGTCCGGCCGCCGGTGAGCGAGTAGGGGCGCACCCGGGCCGGCTTGCGGTCACCGCCCCGCACGGGGAGCTGCTGCCGACCGCCCTGGGGCTGCTTCGGAATGGCGCTCATCGCAGGCCCCCCGTCTCCTCGGACTCCAGTGACTGCCGTAGCTCACTGCGCAGTTCCGGGGTCAGGACGTGTCCGGCGCGGCCGACGAAGAGAGCCATGTGGTAGGCCACCACGCTCATGTCGCAGTCGGCGGAGCCGTGCACGCCGAGGAGCGAGCCGTCACTGATCGACATGACGAAGAGGCTGCCCTCGTCCATGGCGACCATGGTGTGCCTGACCCCGCCGAACGCCATGAGCTTGGCGGCGCCGATGGTGAGGCTGCCGATGCCGGAGACGATGGTGGCGAGGTCGGCGGCGGAGCCGCGCGGGCCGGCGGGTTTCGCCTCGCGGGCCTCGCGGGCCTCGAGGTTGCGGCCCGGGTCCGAGGACAGCAGGAGCAGGCCGTCAGAGGAGACGACGGCGACGGACTGGATGCCGGGTACTTCCTCCACGAGGTTGGTCAACAGCCAGTGCAGGTTTCGGGCTTCACTGCTCAGTCCGAAGGTACTGGGCGCGGTCAACTGCTTGCCTCCTCGACTGTGCCCCCCGTGCTTTCTTCGGCGTGTGCGCGTGCTTCTTGAGTTGTTTTTCGAGCTGCTTCGGGGGACGGCGCAGTGTTCTGGCCCGTCCGTTCGGCGATTTCGGCTTCCACGTCGCGGTAACCGGCCTCCGCCCCCCGGCGGAATCCGCCCAGACGGCGGCGGAGGGCGTCCGCGTCGACGGAACCGGTCCGCTGGCGCGGGGCTTGGGTGGGTGCGGTGATCTTGGGGGTGCGCTTGGGGAGGCCCTTGTCCGTGACGAGCTCTTCCGGGGCGTCCGGGGTACGGGTGTGTTCCGCCTCGGCCTCGCCCGCGGCCTGTCCTTCGTCGGGTGCGGGTGGGCCCGGTGGGGTGTCCGCGCGGTCGGCGGTCGTCGGGCCGGGGGCGATGACGGCGGCGATGCCCTGCTCCCCCGTCTCGTCGGCCTCTCCCGCGTCCTCGGCCTGCGGGCCGTCCTCGCCCTGCGGGCTCGGCAGCAGCAGTTCCATCGTCGTCTCGGCCGGTGTCTCGGCCGGGAGGTGTGCCGGAGCCGGCGCGGGCGCCCCGGCCGGGGTCTCCGCCTGTCGTACCGCCCTCTCCGCGAGCGCGACCAGCGGGTCGGCGGGCTTCTTGCGGCCCGGCAGGACATTGGAGTTGGCTTCCGCGTCCGCACCGGGCAGCGAGAAGGACTGGGGGGTGGCCGCCGGGTTCGTCACCGGGATCGCGGCGGCCGGGGCCGCGGCGAGCAGCGCGGTCGGCAGGACGACGACCGCCGCCACCCCGCCCTGCTTCTGCTCGCGCAGCCGCACCCGCGCCCCGTGCCGGTGGGCGAGCCGGGCCACCACGTAGAGGCCGAGGCCGAGACCCTCCTCGCCCTCCTGGTCGTACGGCGTCTCGGGGTCGAACTCGGCGAGGCGGGCGTTGAGCCGGCTCATCCGGTCCTCGGCCATGCCGATGCCCTCGTCCTGGACGGAGAGCATGACCTCGCCGTTCTCCAGGAGCCAGCCGGAGACCTCGACGGGCAGGTCCGGCGGGGAGAACGAGGTGGCGTTCTCCAGGAGTTCGGCCAGCAGGTGGGAGAGGTCGTCCGCGGCGAATCCCGCCACGTGCGCGTGCGGCGGGAGCGCGGAGATGCGTACCCGCTCGTACCGCTCGATCTCGCTGACCGCCGCGCGGACCACGTCCACCAGCGGGATCGGGCCCGCGTGCTGCTGGACGTGTTCCGTACCGGCCAGGACCAGCAGGTTCTCGCTGTGGCGGCGCATGACCGTGGCGAAGTGGTCGAGCTTGAAGAGCGTCGCCAGTCGGTCGGGATCCTGCTCGCGCTCCTCCAGCCCCTCGATGACGGCCAGTTGGCGTTCGACGAGGCCCAGGGTGCGCAGGGCGAGGTTGACGAAGGTGCCGCCGATGCTCTCCCGAAGGCCGTCCAACTGGGCGGCGGAGTCGGCGAGTTCGGTGCGCAGTTCCTCGCGGGCGTCGGCCATCCGCTGGCGCTGCCCGACGAGGTGCTTGCGATCGGACTCCAGGGTGCCGACGCGCTCGTGGAGCGCCACGGCGTGCTCGTGCAGGGCGTTGACGGAGCGGACGACCTGGGCGAACTCGTCGTTGCGGCCGGTGAACCGGACCGGTTCCTCCGCCGCCGGGTGCTCGGCCCCCGCCAGTCGCGCCGATCCCCGGCGCAGCACGGACAGCGGGCGGGTGAGGCTGCGTGCCATGCCCGTGGCGACGATGACCGTCAGCAGCATCAGGGCCCCGAGGAGGGTGACGCGCAGCTCCAGGTCGGTGACGTCGTCGTCCCGCCACCGGGCCAGGTCCTCGGCGCGGTGGCCGTACAGCGAGGACTCGACCCCGCGCATCAGGTCGACCCGGGCGGAGAGCGCGGCGTCGAGCTTCTTGACGCTGGTGTCGAGTTCGCCGTCGCTCAGCTTCGGCTGGTCGGTGAGGGCGGCGAGATAGGCCTCTGCGGCGTCGACGTCACCGCCGGTGACCGTGGAGTCGTACGAGGCCACCGCCTCCTGCGGCGCGCCCTCCCGGAAGTCGGCGAGGGCCGCGTCGGAACGCAGCCGGGCCTGCTGCGCGGCGGCGGTGAGCGCGTCGCGCTGCTTGGTGTCGGCGTCCGAGGAGACCTTCTCGGTGACCGACCGGCCGGTGACGGGGTCGTATGCGGTCTCGGTGCTGGTCGGCACGTTCAGCGCCGCGAGCAGCAGCCCCCGGGTCGCGGAGGCCTGCTGGACGACGGTGTCGAGCTCGGCGAGGGCGTACGCGCCGGAGCCCGCGCGGGGCGGCATCTCCTCCGCGAGCCGGTCGACGAGCACATGGAGGGCGGCGATGGCCCGGGAGTACGCCTCGTGCGCCTGGAGCGCGGTGCTCTTGCCGGTGAGGGCCGACTGGCGCACGGACGGCACGGAGGCGAGGGCCTCGCGCAGCGCCGCGGAGACGTCCGTCTCGGCGGTCAGCTCGCCCGCCTGCCGGTCCACCCGGGCGCTGCCCTGGGCGGAGGGCGCCTTGGACTTCACCCGGCCGGCCGCCACGTAGGTGGTGACCTCGTCGCGCTCGTCCGCCAGGGACTGGGCGAGAGCGAGGGCGTCCTGGGTCTGTTCGGCCAGGGTGACCAGGTCCTGGGAGTCCTTCAGCTGCCCGGAGGCGGCGAGGATCGAGGGGGCGCCCGCCCCGGCGACGGCGGCGGCCACGACGGCCACCGCGACGATCAGCCGGTTGCGTACATGGGTGGGACGGCCCTTGCCGACAGGGGTGCGCTCCGCGCCCCCCTCGGAGGCCGTCTGCCTGCCTGTACGCCGAGGCCGCGTCTTCTGCACCGGTGCTCGCATTCCTGACTCGTGTGCCATGGGCCGGATGTGACGCCCCGTCAACTGACGCGCACGTCCGGTACGGTTTCCGACCCTCCCAGTGCCGGTGGGCAGGGGCCTCGCATCGCTTGCCCCGCCACCCGAAGGAGTGAACATCGGGAGAGAGTTGGCGGGCAAGTTCCTCTGGCGTGTGCAGCGGCCTTGCGCGGCAGGCCGGTTGGACGTGGGCGGCGGGCTTTGACAGTATTCGCCGCCACGTGTTCCCGGAGTGCTTTATTCCTACCCAAACCAGGCGTCTGACCTGCGGCGGTACGTAAGTTCGGGGAGTGATGCCAGCCTTTCGCGAAGGCTGTGAAGGGGTCGTGCAGACTGTCCGGATGCGTACGGAACTTGTGTCGGAGGCCGGCGACCGGGCCCGCCCCAACGAGGACTTCGCGAGTGTCGGACTTCCCGCCTCCGGACAGGGCGGTTCGCTCGTCCTGCTGGACGGGGTGACACCGCCCCCGGGCGGCGCCGGCTGTCTGCATTCGGTCCCCTGGTTCACGGCGCGACTCGGCGGCGCCCTGACCGAACTGACCGTTTCACTCCCGGATGTTCCCCTGGCCGAGGCGCTCGCCCTGGCCATCGCGCGCACCGCCGAGGCCCATGGGGATACCTGTGACCTTTCTCACCCACGTACCCCGCAGGCCACCGTGGTCCTCGCGCGTTGGTCGCCTCTGACCGTCGAGTACCTGGTCCTGTGCGACGCGACGCTGCTGCTGACCGCCCCGGACGGCACGGTCACCCCGGTCCGCGACGACCGGCTGGCCCGCCTGCCGCGCGCCCTGCTGCGGAGCGCCGAGGTCGTCGACGGCACGCTCCGCAACAAGGAGGGCGGGTTCTTCACGGCCGCGGCCGACCCCGGGGTGGCCGCCCGCGCGGTCACCGCGAGCGTGCCGCGCGCGGAGGTCCGCTCGCTGGCCGCGCTGTCGGACGGGGCCACCCGCTGGGCGGAGCTCTTCCGGGAGGGCGACTGGACGGACCTGTTCACCCTCGTCCGCGAGGAGGGCGCTGGGGCATTGGTGGAGCGGGTCCGGGCGCTGGAGCGGGCGGACGACGCCGCCGGCCGGGCGCTGCTGGGCCGGGCGAAGACGCACGACGACGCGACGGTGGTGTGCGTGGAGCTCTGACGGCCCCGCCGCGTCCCCGGCGCTACTTCTCCATCCCCCGGTTCAGCTGGTGGAGCAGCCGGGCCAGCTCCGAGACCTCTCTGCGGTCCCAGTCGGAGAAGTGGGTGACATACCGCTCGCGGCGGGCCTCGCGGACCCGCCGCACCCGGGTGCGGCCCTCCTCGGTGAGGTCGACGAGCCAGGCGCGGCCGTCCGCCGGGTCCGGCTCGCGGGCGACCAGCCCGAGTTGCTCCAGGGCGCGCAGCTGGCGGGACATGGTGGCCTTGCCTACGCCGATGTACCCGGCGAGTTCCGTGGCGCGCTGGCGGCCGCACTCCTCCAGCCGGACGAGGAGCCCGTAGGCGGCGGACTCCAGGTCCGGGTGGACCTCACGGGCCATCTCCCCCTGGTTGGCGCGGGCGCGGCGCAGCAGCACCGTGAGTTCCCGTTCCAGGGACAGGAACTCCCGGTCGCCCTGCTCCACACCGCGCGACGACGTGTCGGACCCGCTGTCGCGTCCGTCGCCGTTGATGTCCTCGTGCACGTCAGCACCCCTGATCTCGCCGGTCGCCGCCATCGGCGCAGCTCTTAAGTATTTCGCAGGCGGGGACCGGCGGCGCTTCCCAGGCCGCCGACGCGGGTCCGCGGCGGAACCGGGCAGGGCCCGGGTCTCCCTCACGGGACCCGGGCCCTGCCCTTTCCGGTCGCGTCCGTCACGCCGCGACCGGAACCTCCGGCGTCGCGCCGTTCGTGGCGGGCGCGAGCGCCAGTTCCAGGACCTGGCGGACGTCGGTGACGGCGTGGACGTCGAGCTTGTCCAGCACCTCCGCCGGGACGTCGTCCAGGTCGGGCTCGTTGCGCTTGGGGATGACGACGGTGGTGACGCCCGCCCGGTGCGCGGCGAGCAGCTTCTGCTTCACGCCGCCGATCGGCAGGACCCGGCCGGTCAGGGAGACCTCGCCGGTCATCGCCACGTCCGTGCGGACGAGCCGGCCGGACAGCAGGGAGGCGAGGGCCGTCGTCATCGTGACGCCCGCGCTCGGGCCGTCCTTCGGGACCGCGCCCGCCGGGAAGTGGATGTGCACGCCCCGGTCCTTCAGGTCGCCCACCGGCAGCTCCAGTTCGGCGCCGTGGCTGCGCAGGAAGCTGAGGGCGATCTGCGCCGACTCCTTCATCACGTCGCCGAGCTGACCGGTCAGGGTCAGGCCCGCCGCGCCCGTCTCCGGGTCGGCCAGCGACGCCTCGACGAAGAGGACGTCACCGCCGGCCCCGGTGACCGCGAGACCGGTCGCGACACCGGGCACGGCGGTCCGGCGCTCGGCCGGGTCCTGGGCGGACTCGGGCACGTGGTGCGGCCGCCCGATCAGCGCGCGCAGATCCTCGTCCGCGATGGTGAACGGCAGCTTCCGCTCGCCCAGTTCGTGCTGGGCCGCGACCTTGCGCAGCAGCCGCGCGATGGACCGCTCCAGGGTGCGCACCCCCGCCTCGCGGGTGTACTCGCCGGCGAGCTTGCGCAGGGCACTCTCGTCGAGGGCCACCTCGTCCTTGTCCAGGCCCGCCCGCTCCAGCTGGCGCGGGAGCAGGTGGTCGCGGGCGATGACGACCTTCTCGTCCTCGGTGTAGCCGTCGAGGCGGACCAGCTCCATACGGTCGAGCAGGGCCTCCGGGATGGCTTCGAGCACGTTGGCGGTGGCGAGGAAGACCACGTCCGACAGGTCGAGCTCGACCTCCAGGTAGTGGTCGCGGAACGTGTGGTTCTGCGCCGGGTCCAGGACCTCCAGCAGGGCGGCCGCCGGGTCGCCCCGGAAGTCGGATCCCACCTTGTCGATCTCGTCGAGGAGCACCACCGGGTTCAGCGACCCGGCCTCCTTGATCGCCCGCACGATGCGGCCGGGCAGCGCGCCGACGTAGGTACGACGGTGGCCGCGGATCTCGGCCTCGTCGCGGACGCCGCCGAGGGCGACGCGGACGAACTTGCGGCCCATGGCGTGCGCGACGGACTCGCCGAGGCTGGTCTTGCCGACGCCGGGCGGGCCGACGAGCGCGAGCACGGCACCGCCGCGCCGCCCGCCCACGACACCCAGGCCGCGCTCGCCGCGCCGCTTGCGCACCGCGAGGTACTCGGTGATCCGCTCCTTCACGTCGTCCAGGCCGGCGTGCTCGGCGTCGAGGACGGCGCGGGCGCCCTGGATGTCGTACCGGTCCTCGGTGCGTTCGTTCCACGGCAGTTCGAGGACGGTGTCCAGCCAGGTGCGGATCCAGGAGCCCTCGGGCGACTGGTCGCTGGACCGCTCCAGCTTGTCGACCTCCTTGAGGGCCGCCTCGCGGACCTTCTCGGGCAGGTCGGCGGCCTCGACGCGGGCGCGGTAGTCGTCGGACTCCTCGCCCTCCTGTTCGCCGTTGAGTTCGCGCAGCTCCTTGCGCACGGCCTCGAGCTGGCGCCGCAGCAGGAACTCGCGCTGCTGCTTGTCGACGCCCTCCTGGACGTCCTTGGCGATGGTCTCGGCGACGTCCTGCTCGGCGAGGTGGTCGCGCAGCTGCTGGGTGGCGAGCTTCAGGCGGGCCACCGGGTCGGCGGTCTCCAGCAGCTCCACCTTCTGTTCGGCGGTCAGGAACGGCGAGTAGCCGGAGTTGTCGGCGAGCGCGGAGACGTCGTCGATGGCCTGGACGCGGTCGACGACCTGCCAGGCGGCGCGCTTGCGCAGCCAGGCGGTGGCGAGCGCCTTGTACTCCTTGACCAGTTCGGCGACGTGACCGGGCAGCGGCTCGGGGACGGTCTGGTCGACCTTCGTCCCCTCGACCCAGAGCGCCGCGCCGGGTCCGGTGGTGCCGGCGCCGATCTGCACGCGGCCGCGGCCGCGGATCAGCGCGCCCGGGTCGCCGTCGGCCAGCCGGCCGACCTGCTCGACGGTGCCGAGCACACCGGTGCTCGCGTAGGTCCCGTCGATGCGCGGGACCAGGAGTACCTGGGGCTTCCCGGGTGTTGAACGGGCGGCGGCCTGGGCCGCCTCCACCGCCGCACGTACGTCGGTGTCGTTGAGGTCCAGCGGAACCACCATGCCGGGGAGCACGACCTCGTCGTCGAGAGGCAGCACGGGCAGGGTGAGCGGTGTGGACGTCGATGCCATGATCTCCCCTTAGGCAGTCAAGTTGAGCTATGCCGACTCAATGCAGGTGAGTCTCCGAATGTTCCCCAGGAGGCGACCCGTTCGCTGTGGGCGATCACGACTGGTCCGGCCGACGACTTCGCCCTTACGGTCGGACGTAATAGCTCAATAGGCTGTACGGCTCTTACCGAGCCGCTCTCGGGGGGTCCCGTGGATCGTTTTGTCCAGGCATGGGTGGACGGGTGGGTCGTGTCGCGCGGGGCGGCTCCGCCCGTGGCCGAGCCGTGGGGCTGGACCGTCGACGTGGGAACGGGAATCCAGCACGTCACCCGGCACGTGTTCGGCGCGACGGACAGCGCGGTGTCGGAGCCGGCCGTCCGGAGGGTGGCGGGCGCGGTGACCGGGGCCGGCGTGTGGCTGAAGGTGTTCGCCGACCCCGCGGTGGTCGGGCCCTGGCTGGGGCCCGGCTGGTGGATCGACCCCGAGCCCGGCTTCCTGATGACGGCCCCGCTCCCCGACGTCCCGCCGGGTTCCGCGCCCGACGGTTACCGGACCCGCACCTGGTCGCGCGGCGGCGTGACCCGCACCATGATCGTCGCCCCGGACGGCTCCCTGGCCGCGCGCGGGCAGATCGCCCCGACCGGGGGCACGGCGGTCGTCGACCAGATCGAGACCTCCCCCGGCCACCGCCGCCGCGGGCTCGGCGCCCTCGTCATGCGGACCCTGCACCACGCGGCGCTCGCGCAGGGCGCCCGGACCGGGGTACTGGGCGCCACACCGGAAGGGCGGGCACTGTACGAGTCGCTGGGCTGGCGCGTCGAGTCATCGCTGACCAGCGCGAAGTTCACGGGAGACGCACGAGGGTGACGTCCGGCGGCCGGGAGGGCGCACCCTTCGCCGCCGCACGACGGGGCGCGCCCCTCGCGCCCCCTCCCCGTACCCCGCCCACTTCCGGCATTCACCCCGAAGTCGCCCGCCGACCCGACCACAATGCGCGTATGACCGATGACTGGAAGCGACGTCTCGACGCCCTCCACGCCGACCTGGTCCGCCGTGACGACCCCGTCGCCTGGGTGACGGAGGCGGACGCCGTCGAGGCTTCGCGCCGCTATCCGCACATCGCGCTGCGCGGACCCGTCTTCGGTGTCGCCGCACGGGACCGGACGGCCGCCGCGCCGACCTGGCGGCTGCTGAAGCCGGTGGTGGACGGCATGCCCCAGCAGGCCCGGGACGGGCTCAACTCGCACCTGTGGTTCAAGGCGAAGGACGGCACCGACGACCCGGCCGCCCGGCGCGAGCTGCTGGCGGCCGTGGCCGTGCTGGAGCGGGCCCCGGCCGACGAGGTGGAGGCGCTGGGCGTGCGCTACCGGGTGGTGCGCGGCGACGAGTTCGCCCGGACCGGCGACGACGGTCTGGAGCCGCCCCGGCCCACCGACCTCGAGCCCGTGAACCCGTCGTGGGAGGACCCGGGAACCGCCCCGTCGCCGGACGTGGGGTACGTCCTGGACCCCGACCGGGACGAGGGCCCGATGGCGGGCGCCCTCCGGCTGGGCCTGCGCGACTTCACGTACACGGGTGACCGCTTCCCTCCCGACGTGCGCGCGGACTCCGAGTGGGCGGCCCGGACGCACCCGGACGTGGTGCGGCTGCCGGTCGGCTTCTCGGTGGCCGAACGCGACGGGTCCGGCTGGACCCCGTGCGGGTCCCTGGCGGCGACCCCGCACGAGGCGCGCCGCTCGCTGTACGAGGGGATGGCCCGCGTCTGGTCGATGCTCTACCGCTTCGACGAGCACAAGAAGGCCCTGTACGCGCGGGCCGCGGAGGCGTTCCGGGCGGCCGGCCGGGCCGACGAGGCGAGCGTGGAGGACCGCCTGTTCCGGATCTGCCGCGTCGAGCGGATGGTCCGCCTCGGGCCCGACGGCCCCGAGCCGCCCCGCCCGTCGGACCTCGACGAGTACGGCCCCATGAAGCTCCACCCGACCCTGCACACGGACGGCACGGTCCAGTACGACGACTGACCGGGAGAGACCCGGCACCTACCCGCGACCGGGGCGACCCGCGACGGCCGGGCCGACGGTCAGCGGCCGGGCCGAAGATCCGCGCCGGGAAGCGGCCGGGCCCGCGGCAGGCGCCGGAGCCACGGCCAGGTGCCGACGCCTATCGCCAGCGCGATCAGGTGTCCCCAGTTCGTCATCGGGTCGGTGAAGGCGATCAGGTCCTGGAGCAGCATCCCGCCGAAGGCGGCGAGCAGCGGCCAGCGCAGCCGCGGCCCGAGCAGACCCGCCAGGGCGCCCACACTCGCGGCGACCCCGAAGCTGATGCCGTAGTCCAGGCGGTGCAGCGAACTGTCGGGCAGCCGTCCCACCAGCACGGCCAGGCCCACCGGCACCTCGGTCGCGAGGGTGGCCAGGACATGCCCGAGCAGGAAGACGACGGCCGTACGGACGCCGCCTACGCGTCGCTCCAGCGTCGTCAGGACGGCCAGGAAGCCGAGCGTGAAGGGGGAGGCGAAGCCGCCCGCCACCCAGAGCGCGCTGGCCACCAGCACCAGCACGGGTGTCCGCACCAGATGCGCGACATCGGTGCTGGAGCCCTGGTGCAGGGCGTGCACGAGGGTGGGGCCGACGTGCGCGGTGAGAAAGGAGGTGACGGCGAGGACGGCCGCGTACGAGAGGGTGAAGGGAACGGGGACCCGGTACCGGCGGCGGGGGGCCGCCTCGGCGGGCGGCTCTGAGGGCGGCTCGGCGCGGGGCGGCGTGCGCTGGCCGGGGATGCCGTCCAGCAACCCGCGGACGTCGGGCGGCGGCGGGCTCGTGGGTGCGGCCGTGCGTTCCACCGTGCGGCGCTCCTTCCGTTCCACCCCACCTTTCGTGCCGCGCCGGTCCGCTGTCTGTGACCGACACCACGCCCGAGCCGATTCACAGCAAGCTCCGAGACTTTCCCCAGCCGGTTCCCACGCTTCCCCGAAACTTTCCCCAGCCGGTTCCCACGCTTCCCCGAAGCCGCCCCGAAGCCACTGCGAACCCGTCCCGAACGGCCGTACGTCAACCTCATCCCCCGCCCACGGAAATCCCTCAACAAACCGTCAGGGAAGTGCGAGGATGGGCCGATGCCCATCCCGTACGACATCCCCGACGCGCCCGAGGTGCTGGACCGTCGCGAGGGCCCCTACGGTGAGGTCGTCCTGCGCCGGCACGGCGAGTTGCTCCAGATCATCGCCAACGGCTGCTTCCTGATGGACACCTCGGACGGCCGCTCGGAGCGGCTCCTGATCGACGCCGCGCTGGCCGCGCTGGACGGCCGCCCGTCGCCCGATCTGCTCATCGGCGGCCTCGGCGTCGGCTTCTCCCTCGCGCATGCCGCCGCCGATCCCCGCTGGGGCGCCGTCACGGTCGTGGAGCGCGAGCGCGCCGTCATCGACTGGCATCTGGACGGCCCGCTGGCCGCCCTGTCCGGGGACGCGCTCGCCGATCCCCGGTCGAAGATCGTCGAAGCGGATCTGCTCGACTACGTCAATGAGACATGCGACACGTTCGACGCGGTATGCCTCGACATCGACAACGGGCCCGACTGGACCGTCACCGAGGGCAACGACAGCCTCTATTCCACGACCGGACTCGCAAGCTGCGCACGGGTGTTGAGACCCGGTGGGGTACTGGCCGTGTGGTCGGCCCAACCCTCTCCGGAATTCGAGGGAACCATGAGGAATGCCGGGTTCCAACAGGTGCGTACCGAAGAGATCCCGGTTGCCCGGGGAGTGCCGGACGTCGTACATCTCGCCGTCCGACCTGGATAGCAAAGCCGTGGTGACTCCCCGTACGCTGCACCCCTGACGCCGATCATTTACGCGTCAACCGCAGTCATGCGCAGACATGGGATCACCCCACTGGTTCCGGAAAGCACACTCAGGGGCGGGCGATGGAGCAGACACACACCGCACACAACAGCACGGCGACGGCGACGCCGGGCGCGCAGCGGCGCGTTTTGGTGGTCGAGGACGACCCGACGATCGTCGACGCCATCGCGGCCCGCCTGCGCGCCGAGGGATTCCTCGTGCAAACGGCGGGCGACGGCCCGGCGGCCGTCGACACGGCAGAGGCCTGGCAGCCCGACCTGCTGATCCTCGACATCATGCTGCCCGGCTTCGACGGTCTGGAGGTCTGCCGTCGTGTGCAGGCCTCCCGTCCGGTGCCGGTCATGATGCTCACCGCGCGCGACGACGAGACCGACATGCTGGTCGGGCTCGGCGTGGGCGCCGACGACTACATGACCAAGCCGTTCTCGATGCGGGAGCTGGCGGCACGCGTGCATGTGCTGCTGCGCCGGGTGGAGCGGGCCGCGATCGCGGCGACGACTCCGCGCAGCGGGATCCTGCGGCTCGGCGAGCTGGAGATCGACCACGCGCAGCGCCGGGTGCGGGTGCGCTCGGAGGACGTGCATCTCACGCCCACCGAGTTCGACCTGCTGGTCTGCCTGGCGAACACCCCGCGCGCGGTGCTCTCCCGTGAGCAGCTCCTCGCGGAGGTCTGGGACTGGGCGGACGCCTCCGGCACCCGTACCGTCGACAGCCACATCAAGGCGCTGCGGCGGAAGATCGGCGCGGAGCGGATCCGCACGGTGCACGGCGTGGGCTACGCGCTGGAGACCCCGACGCCATGAGTTCCGGGCCGGACGGGCCGAGAAGCCCCGGGGAGCCCTGGGGCCGGGTACGGCCGTTCTCGATCAAGACCAAGCTGGGTGCGCTGGTCGTCGTCTCGGTGCTGATCACCACCGGCCTGTCGGTCATCGCGGTGCACACCAAGACGGAGCTGCGCTTCATCACGGTCTTCTCGATGATCGCCACATTGCTGATCACGCAGTTCGTGGCGCATTCGCTCACCGCGCCGCTGGACGAGATGAACACGGTGGCCCGGTCCATCTCGCACGGCGACTACACCCGCCGGGTGAGCGAGAACCGCCGCGACGAGCTGGGCGACCTGGCCCAGACGATCAACGTCATGGCGGACGAGCTGGAGGCGCAGGACCGGCAGCGCAAGGAGCTGGTGGCCAACGTCTCGCACGAGCTGCGCACGCCCATCGCCGGCCTGCGCGCCGTCCTGGAGAACGTGGTCGACGGCATCGCCGAGGCGGACCCCGAGACGATGCGCACCGCCCTGAAGCAGACGGAGCGGCTCGGGCGGCTGGTGGAGACGCTGCTGGACCTGTCCCGCCTCGACAACGGCGTCGTCCCGCTGCGCAAGCGGCGCTTCGAGGTGTGGCCGTACCTGTCCGGGGTGCTGAAGGAGGCCAACATGGTCGCCTCGGCGCGGGCCACGATGGGCTCGGGCGGCAACCACACGCGCACCGACGTCCATCTGCACCTCGACGTGTCCCCGCCGGAGCTGACCGCGCACGCGGACCCGGAGCGGATCCACCAGGTCGTCGCGAACCTGATCGACAACGCGGTCAAGCACAGCCCGCCGCACGGACGGGTGACGGTGAAGGCGCGGCGCGGGCCGCTGCCGGAGTCGCTGGAGCTCGAGGTCCTGGACGAGGGACCCGGCATTCCGCGCTCGGAGTGGCGCCGGGTGTTCGAGCGGTTCAACCGGGGAGCCGTCCGCCGTCCGCACGGACCGGGCAGCGACGGCGGCACGGGGCTGGGGCTGGCGATCGCCCGCTGGGCGGTCGATCTTCACGGCGGCCGGATCGGAGTGGCCGAATCCGAGCGGGGCTGCCGGATTCTTGTCACTCTTCCGGGAGAGTTTTCCGTCCCAAGTTGACGTAAAGTTCGAAGCGGAGCCACAAGATCCACCGGCGTTCGCGCAGCCGGACACGTGTGATCAGGCAGCGGACCGTCCCAGGTCGGCACGGGTCCGCACGCTCAGCGTGCGCGACCTGCATCAGCGCACCCCTTTTGACGCGCAACCGCGCTTGTTTCCCGCCATTTACAGCCGCGAAACGCGCTTTCCGATGTGACTTACGCGACGATGCACCGGCCCGGCCTGACCTTCCCCCTCCAGGGGGCGTAGCCTTTATTCCCGCTGTCCATCACCTTGTGAAGCGGAAGAGGGCGGTTGCCGCCGTGTCGCCACAGTCCCCCAGTAACGCATCGAGCATCTCGACCGACGCAGACCAAGCGGGCAAGAATCCCGCTGCCGCGTTCGGGCCGAACGAGTGGCTCGTCGATGAGATCTATCAGCAGTACCTCCAGGACCCGAACTCGGTAGACCGTGCCTGGTGGGACTTCTTCGCCGACTACAAGCCGGGGGCCGCCACTCCCTCGGCTCCGGCGGGTACTGCGGCCGCGGGGGCCGCAGCGACCACCACGCCCCCTGCGCCCGCCGCACCGGCCGCTCCGGCCCAGGCGGCGCCCGCTGCTCCGGCACCCGCGCAGGCTCCCGCGCCGGCCGCCGCCCCGAAGCCCGCGGCCGCCGCACCTGCCGCCGCTCCGGCTCCGGTGAAGGCGGCCCCGGCCGCCAAGCCGGCCGCCGCGAAGCCCGCGCCCGCCGCGGCCTCGGCCGCGCCGGCGCAGGGTCCGGAATTCGTGACGCTGCGCGGCCCCGCCGCCGCGGTCGCCAAGAACATGAACGCCTCGCTGGAGCTGCCCACGGCCACGTCCGTGCGCGCGGTCCCGGTGAAGCTGCTGTTCGACAACCGCATCGTCATCAACAACCACCTCAAGCGGGCCCGGGGCGGGAAGATCTCCTTCACGCACCTGATCGGCTTCGCGATGGTGCAGGCCATCAAGGCCATGCCGTCGATGAACTGGCACTACGCGGAGAAGGACGGGAAGCCCACCCTCGTCAAGCCGCCGCACGTCAACTTCGGCCTGGCCATCGACCTGGTGAAGCCGAACGGCGACCGCCAGCTCGTCGTGGCCGGCATCAAGAAGGCCGAGACGCTGAACTTCTTCGAGTTCTGGCAGGCCTACGAGGACATCGTCCGCCGCGCCCGCGACGGCAAGCTGACGATGGACGACTTCACCGGTGTCACGGTCTCCCTGACCAACCCCGGCGGTCTCGGCACCGTGCACTCCGTGCCGCGTCTGATGCCCGGCCAGTCGGTCATCATGGGCGTCGGCTCGATGGACTACCCGGCGGAGTTCCAGGGCACCAGCCAGGACACCCTGAACAAGCTCGGCATCTCGAAGGTCATGACGCTCACGTCGACCTACGACCACCGGGTCATCCAGGGTGCCGCCTCCGGCGAGTTCCTCCGCGTCGTCGCCAACTCCCTCCTCGGGGAGAACGGCTTCTACGACGAGATCTTCGAGGCGCTGCGCATCCCCTACGAGCCGGTCCGCTGGCTCAAGGACATCGACGCCAGCCACGACGACGACGTCACCAAGGCCGCCCGGGTCTTCGAGCTGATCCACTCCTACCGGGTCCGCGGCCACGTCATGGCCGACACCGACCCGCTGGAGTACCGCCAGCGCAAGCACCCCGACCTGGACATCACCGAGCACGGCCTCACCCTGTGGGACCTCGAGCGCGAGTTCGCGGTCGGCGGCTTCGCGGGCAAGTCCCTCATGAAGCTGCGCGACATCCTGGGCGTGCTGCGCGACTCGTACTGCCGCACCACCGGCGTCGAGTTCATGCACATCCAGGACCCGAAGCAGCGCCGCTGGATCCAGGACCGCATCGAGCGCGCGCACAGCAAGCCGGAGCGCGAGGAGCAGCTGCGCATCCTGCGCCGGCTGAACGCGGCGGAGGCCTTCGAGACCTTCCTGCAGACCAAGTACGTCGGCCAGAAGCGCTTCTCCCTGGAGGGCGGCGAGTCCGTCATCCCGCTGCTCGACGCGGTGCTGGACAGCGCGGCCGAGTCGCGGCTGGACGAGGTCGTCATCGGCATGGCCCACCGCGGCCGGCTGAACGTCCTCGCCAACATCGTCGGCAAGTCGTACGCGCAGATCTTCCGCGAGTTCGAGGGCAACCTCGACCCGAAGTCGATGCACGGCTCCGGCGACGTGAAGTACCACCTGGGCGCCGAGGGGACCTTCACGGGCCTGGACGGCGAGCAGATCAAGGTCTCGCTGGCCGCGAACCCGTCCCACCTGGAGACGGTCGACCCGATCATCGAGGGCATCAGCCGCGCCAAGCAGGACATCATCAACAAGGGCGGCACGGACTTCACCGTCCTGCCGGTCGCCCTGCACGGTGACGCCGCCTTCGCGGGCCAGGGCGTGGTGGCCGAGACCCTGAACATGTCGCAGCTGCGCGGTTACCGCACGGGCGGCACGGTCCACATCGTCATCAACAACCAGGTCGGCTTCACCGCCGCCCCGGAGTCCTCGCGCTCGTCGATGTACGCCACGGACGTGGCGCGCATGATCGAGGCCCCGATCTTCCACGTGAACGGCGACGACCCCGAGGCCGTCGTCCGCGTCGCGCGGCTGGCCTTCGAGTTCCGTCAGGCGTTCAACAAGGACGTGGTGATCGACCTCATCTGCTACCGCCGCCGCGGTCACAACGAGTCGGACAACCCGGCCTTCACCCAGCCGCTGATGTACGACCTGATCGACAAGAAGCGCTCGGTGCGCAAGCTGTACACCGAGTCCCTCATCGGTCGCGGCGACATCACCCTGGAAGAGGCCGAGCAGGCGCTCCAGGACTACCAGGGCCAGTTGGAGAAGGTCTTCACGGAGGTCCGCGAGGCCACCGCGCAGCCCGCCGCCGGCGACGCCCACGAGCCGCAGGACAACTTCCCCGTGGCGGTCAACACCGCCGTCTCCGCGGAGGTCGTCAAGCGCATCGCCGAGTCCCAGGTCAACATCCCGGACTACTTCCACGTCCACCCGCGTCTGCTGCCGCAGCTCCAGCGCCGGGCGACGATGGTCGAGGACGGCACGATCGACTGGGGCATGGGCGAGACGCTGGCCGTCGGCTCGTTGCTGCTGGAAGGCACTCCGGTCCGGCTGTCCGGCCAGGACTCGCAGCGCGGCACCTTCGGCCAGCGCCACGCGGTGCTCATCGACCGCGAGACGGGCGAGGAGCACACCCCGCTCCAGTACCTCAACGACGAGCAGGCGCGCTACAACGTCTACAACTCCCTCCTCTCCGAGTACGCGGTGATGGGCTTCGAGTACGGCTACTCGCTGGCCCGTCCCGACGCGCTCGTGATGTGGGAGGCGCAGTTCGGCGACTTCGTCAACGGCGCGCAGACCGTGGTCGACGAGTACATCTCGGCGGCCGAGCAGAAGTGGGGTCAGACGAGCGGTGTCACGCTCCTCCTCCCCCACGGCTACGAGGGCCAGGGCCCGGACCACTCCTCGGCCCGGGTCGAGCGCTTCCTCCAGCTCTGCGCCCAGAACAACATGACGGTCGCGATGCCCACGCTCCCGTCGAACTACTTCCACCTCCTGCGGTGGCAGGTGCACAACCCGCACCACAAGCCGCTGGTCGTCTTCACCCCGAAGTCGATGCTGCGCCTCAAGGCCGCCGCGTCGAAGGCGGAGGAGTTCACGAGCGGCCAGTTCCGCCCGGTCATCGGCGACTCGACGATCACCGACCCGGCGGCCGTGAAGAAGGTCGTCTTCTGCGCCGGCAAGGTCTACTACGACCTGGAGGCCGAGCGTCAGAAGCGCGGCGTCACGGACACGGCGATCATCCGCCTCGAGCGGCTGTACCCGCTGCCGGGTGCCGAGGTGCAGGCGGAGGTCAACAAGTACCCCAACGCCGAGAAGTACCTCTGGACCCAGGAGGAGCCGGCCAACCAGGGCGCCTGGCCGTTCATCGCCCTGAACCTGATCGACCACCTGGACCTCGCGGTCGGCGCGGACGTGCCGCACGGCGAGCGCCTGCGCCGCATCTCGCGTCCGCACGGCTCGTCCCCGGCGGTCGGTTCCGCCAAGCGGCACCAGGCGGAACAGGAGCAGCTGGTGCGTGAGGTGTTCGAGGCCTGAGCCTCCGAACCGCCTGACGAGCGCGTCCGACGAACCTGTCCGACCACCGTCCGACGGCGAAGGGCCCGCCCCCCGAGGTTTCGGGGGGTGGGCCCTTCGCCGTTCGTCCGGACCGCCGGACCGGCCGTCAGGGGTCGGGCGGTCCGGGGGGCAGGCCGTCGGGCGGGCAGCCCGTCGGGGGTCAGGTCGTCTGGGGTTCGAAGTCCCAGTACGGCCGGTTGCGGGAGCGCGCCGAGATGGTGTGCACATGCTGCTTGCCCAGCGTCGCCTCAAGGTCCGACAGGGCTTCCTGCTCGACCTTCTCCGCCTGCCGCCGGTCCCGCAGTCCGCGCAGATCGGCCGCGTACGCGATACGGGCCGACAGGGTGAGCGGGTGCGTGCGCCCGAGCAGCTCGGCGGCCCGGGTCGCCGTGTCCCTGCTGAGCGCTGCCGCGCTCTCGGTGTCGCCGACGAGGTTGCGCAGGGCCGAGGCGTTGAGGGCGCACCCCAGACTCCAGGGATGGTTCTCCCCGACCGCCTCCGTCATGGCGGCCAGCGCCTGTTCGAGGAGGACGTGGGCATGTTCCCGTTCGCCCACGTTGCGCAGGATGAGCGCCTGGTTGGCGCGGGCTCCGGCGACGAAGGGATGGTCGTCGGCGAGCATCACCTCGTAGCGGGCGACGACGGCCTCGCTGAGCTCCCGGGCCTGGTCGATGTCGCCGTGCTCCCGCGCGAAGCAGCTCTGGGCGCAGCCGAACATGAGGGTCCACGGGTGCGTCTCGCCCATGACCCGCTCGCCGTTCTCCAGGACGGTGCTGAAGAGCTCGCCGGCCCGCGCGCGATCGCCGTTGCGGTAGTGGCACAGCGCGAGGTTGTACTCGGCCTTCAGGGTCTGCGGGTTGCTGTCCCCCATCACGATCGCGTTGTCGCGGACGCTCTGCGCCTGGATCGATTCGGCCTCGGTGTAGCGGCCCAGCAGCCGCAGGTCGATGGAGTAGGAGATCTGCGAGTCGAGCGTCCACGGGTGACGCCCCTTCAGCACCAGCCGCCGCGCCTCCATGACCTGCCGGTCGATCTCCAGCGCCTCCGGGTACGCGCCGAGCAGGCGCAGCGAGACGGCCACGTTGTTGCGCGCGTTGAGCGTGCGTGAGTCCTGTTCGCCGAGGAGCTCGTGGTAGGCCAGCTGACTCCATCGGGACAGTTCGAGCGCCTCGTCGTAGCGGCCCAGGCCGCGCAGGTCGGCGGCGAGACCGCTGGCGAAGCGCAGGTGCTCCAGGTCCTGCGCTCCCCGTTCCTCCCGCAGCTGGTCGACGGCCGTGCGGTTGAGGGCCTCGGTACGCGCGTACTCACCGCCGGCGCGCAGCACGTTGACGTAGTGGAACGTCAGCTCCCAGATCCTCGGGTGGCTCTCGCCGAGAAGGGAACGCCAGGACTCCATGGCGCGTTCGCCGAGCTTGCTGCCGGCCACGTACTCGCCGGAGAAGTACATGTAGCGCAGGCAGTTGAGGACCAGGCCCTGGACACCCGGGTCCCGGCTGTTGAGGACGTCCGCGTACTTCAGGTGCGGCACGATGTCGGCGTACCGCTGCCACAGGCGGGTGTCGGTGGGCCTGCGCGGATCGGCCGCGGCCAGCGCCCGGCGCACGACATCGATGAACTCGGCCCGGTCCGCGTCCGGCATGTCCTTCTGCACGATCTGGTGGACCATGCGGTGCAGGTAGAGCGACTCACCGGAGGAGACCACCTCGTCGCCGAGGGTCTCGTGGGACTCCAGGCGCACCACGGAGTACTGACGGAGCTGACTGATCGCCTTGTTCCACAGCAGCGGGTCGTTGAGCAGCCCGGCGATCTGTTCGGGCAGGTCCCCGCTCGGCATCTCCTTGAGGAGGCGTACGGGGATGAAGCCGGGCGCGAAGAAGGTGCACAGCCGCAGGAGGTCGACGGACTCGGGGACGGTCTCGCGGAGTTTGTTCAGCAGTATCGACCAGGCGGTCTGGAAGGCGAGCGGGAAGTCCGCCGAGACCTTCACGACGTCCTGGTCGATGCCGCCTTCCAGCAGTCCGATGTACTCCTGGACCGACAGGTCGGAGTCGTTGAGCCAGCCCGCCGTCTGGTCCAGCAGCAGCGGCAGGTCCTCCAGCGCCTCCGCGAGCAGGTCCGCCTCCGGCTCGGCGAGACGCGGCGCGCGGCGGCGGATGAACGCCACCGACTCGTCCCGCGCGTACACCGGCACCTCCAGCAGCATGCTGTTGTGCTCGCTCCACTCGGGGTTGCGCGAGGTGATGATCACGTGCCCGGGGCCGGTGGGCACCAGGTCCCAGATCTGGTCGGGCTCGTCGGCGCCGTCCAGGATCAGCAGCCAGCGAGCGAACGGGTCGCCCCGGCGCAGCGAGTCCCGCACCGCGCGCAGCCGCTCGCCGTACTCCTGCCCGGTCCGCAGGCCCAGTTTGGGGGCCAGTTCGGCCAGCAGCCGTCGGTAGGTGACCCGTTTCTCGGCGTTGACCCACCAGACGACGTCGTACTCGGAGCCGAAGCGGTAGACGTATTCGGCGGCGAGCTGGGTCTTGCCCACCCCCGACATGCCGTGGAACGTCACCACGCCGGCGCCCGGCGCCGCGCCCTGCAACTGGTGATAGGCGTCGTTGAGCAGGGACTCGCGGCCGGTGAAGCGCGTGTTGCGGCGCGGTACCCCGCCCCACACCTCGGGCATGGACGCGGGGAAGCGCGGCGCGCGGCGCTCGACCGCCGCCGTCTGCGGGAGCGGTCCGGCGGGCAGGCCGAGCCGGTCCAGCAGACGCCGCTCCGCTTCGTCGGCGCCCACGTTGATCAGTTCGACCGGGGCGAGTACGGCGGCGGCGGTGGGCACGGACGCCGTGGTGACGGAGACGGCCGCGAACCGGGACGGGTCGGGGCCCACGACCTCGCCCAGCGCCGTGTTCCACTCCTCGCGGGTGCGCGGGCCCAGTTGGAAGTACCACTCGCTGACGAGCACGAGGATCCGGCCTTCGGCCATCTTCAGGTGGCGCAGCAGGTCCACGAGCGGGACGTCCGCCGGCGAGTCCCATCGCTGGAACACCACGCGCAGCCCCCGGCGCTCGAGCCGGTCGCCGATCCAGGCCGCCCAAGCCCGGTTGAAACCGGCGAAGCTGATGGTGACGGTCTGATGCGCCGCCTCCCCCACGGTCGTCCCGACCGGCGAACGAGCTCCAGACATGCAGCGGCCTCCAGCGCGTAGTCCACGAAAATCCTAGAACCTCGGCGCATCGCTGGTAAGTGCGGCGGGCCCGCGAACGACACCTCGGCGCGACGATCTTTCCGCAGTGGACGGCTCGGCGCCGGTATCTTCACCCATTCGGCCGTGGCACGGACGGGGTCTGACGTCGCGTCCACAACGTGCGTGCGGCCTTCAGGTACGCCTGGGCCCGGGCCGTGTGGCCCCGGGGCGCGGGATGGGCGGCCATGTCCTCGTAGGCGGCGGCCATGGCGTCGACGAACCGCCGCCCGGGGGCGGTGAGGTGCGGGGCCCCGACGAGCGCGGGCAGGGCCGCCCCGACCTGGGCCCGGTAGCGGGCGTGCTGGGCCCAGGCCGACTCCCGGTGCGCGGGGTCGGCGGTGAGGGCACGGCGCTGGAAGAAGTCCGCGAGTCCCAGATGCGCGTAGGCGCCCTGCAGCAGGCCGTCGAACGGGCGGGGGTCGGGCCTCCAGGGCGCGAAGTACCGTGCGTCCGGCCCTGCCTGATGGAGTGTGGTCAGGTCGCTCAGCGCCGCCAGTTTGGCGTGCTGGAGTTCGTGGACGAGCGTCCCCGCGAAAGCCACCGGTGAGGGCGGGGTGCTGCACAACAGCGCGCCGAAGGCGTCGCGCCGGGTCGCGCTGCAGCCACCGTCCCCGTCGTCTTCCGCGTCCGGCGGCATCTCCAGGGGCACCAGGCACCGCAGCAGCGCGACCGCCTCCGCCACCCGGTGCGCTCCGCCCGAACGCAGGGCGGCGGCCGTGCCCGACCAGGCCTGCAACCACCGTTTGCGTTCCGGGTCGTCCAGGGTCGTCGGCGCGCTCAGCGCGCGGTGGCGGGGGTCGCCCCGTGCCGTGCGGTACGGGTCGAGGTCGTCCAGGGGCAGGGGGTCGGCCTCGGGCACGAGCCCGGGCAGCGCGTGGGCCGGTGTCCACGCGAGCGCCCCGGACCAGGCGCCGAACCCGCGCTCCGGAAACACGATCACGTCCGCGGCCTCGGGCCGGCGGAGCGTCACCCGGCCTTGGGCGTAGGTGGCCCGGACCGGGACCTCGCCGGCCGTCGCCGTGCGGAGGGTCCCGAGCGAGGGAAGGTCGAGCACCCCGTCATGGCCTGTCAGCTCGGCGGTGAAGGGGATCCCGGCGCGTGCGGCGGCCGCGGCGGCGAGGCAGCTGAAGTGGGCGAGGGCGCGACGGAGTTCACGCGCGTTCTCCCGGCTGGGAGGTCGCTCCGCCGGGTCCAGGCCGCGCAGACAGCTCAGGGCCCACGGTCCGGTGAGCGGGTACAGCAGCCGGTCGCGCGCGAAGGAGGGTGCCGGGCGGTCCGTGCTCTCGGAAGTTCGCAGGCCGGAGGGCACGGCGCGGTCCGCCTCGGCCAGCAGCGCCCAGTCTTCCCGCAGCCGTGACTTCTCCGCCGCGGAGCAGACGGCCGGGTCCGCCGCCTGAGCCGCGTCGAGCACGGCACGCAGCAGAAGCAGCCGCCGGGCGTCCTGGTCCCGGGCCAGGAGTGCGAGCGTCTCGGGGCCGCCCTCGGACCGGCCGAGTTCGGCGAGGGCCCGGTCCGGGATCGCCGGGAGAATCACGGGATGCCCCCTTCAGGTGAGCTCGGGACGACGGCGGGGACGGCGGTGGTGGCGGGGACGGCGGTGGTGGCCATGGCGGAGGTGGCCGTGGCGGTGGTGGCCGTGGCGGCGAGCCGGGTGGCCACATGGCGGATGAATCGCTGGAGGTCGGCGCAGTACACGGAGGGGTTGCGGAAGCCGTGTCCCGCCCGGTACCGGTGGACGTAGTGACCGCCTCCGCAGACCGAGACCAGCGGGCAGGCACGGCACTGCTCGGCGAGGGCCGTCACGCCCGCCTGCCGGGCGGCCACCCCCGGATGCCGCAGCGCCTCGTCGAACCCGTGCCGGAAGACGTCCAGCCCGGTACGGGCCGCGCCCTCGTAGGCGGACTTCAGGGAGTCCACCTGCTCGATCGACCCGTCCGTCTCGACCACCACGGCGTCGAAGGGCTCCAGCCCCAGCGCTTCCGTGATCGCCGGCAGGCCGAGCAGCAGCGCGATGCACTCCTCGAACAGCCGCACCCGCGTCTCCCGGCGCCCGGCCTTCCACCAGCGGTCGAAGACGGCGCACAGCCAGCCGCCGTACACCGTTCCCGTACCGTCCCAGTGGGGCGGGCGCTCCGACCAGTTCCCGTGCGGCAGAAGCAGGTCCAGGGCCGGCGGGCGCAGGGCGAGCAGCGACTCGTACGTCTGCACCGGGTCCTGTGTGACGTCGACGACCGCGAGGATCCCGGCGTACGCCTCCGGGAAGCGGTCGGCGACGAGGCGCGCCCCGCGAGCGGCGGCGGGCCACGAGGGGCGCCCCGCGTGGTCGACGCGCCGGGCGTTCTGGGCGGGGAGCCCTCCGTCGAGGCTGATGCCGACACCGATCCGGTGCCTGGCCAGGATCGCCAGGCGCGGTGCGGTCAGCAGGGTGGCGTTGGTCTGGACGACGGCGCGGACCGTGCAGCCGGCCGGGGCGCGGTCGCGGACCAGGGCGGTGAACCGGCCGAGCGTCTCCGCTCCGGCCAGCAGCGGCTCGCCACCGTGCAGGATCAGCGAGAGGGCGGTCAGACCGTGGGCGCGCGCGTGCTCGGCGATGCGGAAGGCGGTGCGGTCCAGGACCTCCGGGGGCGCGGCGGCGGGGCGGTCGCGCCAAGTGTCGTCGGGGCCCTCGTAGAGGTAGCAGTACCGGCAGGCGAGGTTGCAACGCCCATGGACCTTGACGATGAACTGCCGGAAGGGCGCGTGCTGTTCCGCCACATCAGCACCCCCCGTCGTATGCCCGCGCCGCGAAACCGCTCGTACGGGAACCGCTTCCCGCCCCGGGGGACAGCCCAAACGCGCAGCAGGTGACGCTGGCCGATTCGGTGGACGACACGACCGAAACCGGTGTGGCGCGCGGGAGGCACCCCGTGGTGGGCCGGGCGGGCGGTCAGAAGGAGTTGGCCCATCCCCAGAGCATCTCGCTCGGCCGCCTGGCCCGCTCGCGCAGATCCGCCAACACCTCCTGGAGCAAGGGGTGTTGGACCGCCGCCAGCTCGGCCAGGCTCAACTCCGTCAGGTCCGGCAGCGCCGCCGGGTCTCCCGGGGGTTCCGCGCGGTCCGTGGTGTCCGTGCTGTCCGTGCTGTCCGTGCTGTCCGTCCGGTCCGTGCCGTACGTGCCGTCCATGCCGACCGGGCCATCCATGCCGTCCGTGCGGTCCATGCCGTCCGTGCGGTCCGAGCTGTCCATCTCGTTCCCCTCTCGTGCCGACGTGACCCGTACCGCCGCGTTCAGCCCAGCTCGGCCAGCCGCCGCGCCGTCTGCTCCGCCGTCGGCTCGCCCGTGCCCAGGTAGTCGTCCGGCAGTCTCGACCACTCCGCGCGGGCCAGGCGGTAGGCCTCCCGGGCGGCACGCGGCCGGGCGGCCGCCTCGTAGGACATACCCCGCCAGTGATGCGCCTGCGCACCCAACTCGACGGCCTCATGGCGCCGACGGCCGGTTTCGGCCATCCCCTCCGCCTCCCGGGCCGCCTCCGCCGCGTCGCGGAAGGCGTCGACCGCGAGGTCGAGCCGAGCCGGGCGGCGCAGGCTGCGGTAGGCCTCGAACTGGACCTGGCCGAGGTCCAGTCGGCAGCGGGCGGCGAGCAGCGGATCGCCCGCCTCCGCCGCCGCGAGGCCGAAGAGGTGCTCGGCCTCGCGCAGGTCGACCCGGTCCCCGCGGGCCCGGTAGCGCAGCATCAGCGCGCGGCCGAGCAGCAGCAGCCGGTGGGCGACCTGACGGCTGCCCGCCGCGGTCTCCATCCGGCAGTCCCGCAGCACACGGATCGCCCGGGACAGCACGTCCTGCGCCCGTACCCCGGACTGGAGCCCGGCCAGCCGCAACAGTGCCTCGCCCCACTCGGCGAGGACGTCGGCGTGCGCGGGCGCGTCGCGGGACATCCGCTGGGCGGCCTGCGCGAAGCGGTCCGCGGCCACTTCCAGCTCCGCCGGTTCGCCCGACTCGGCGTAGCGGGCCACGGCGATCCGGCCGGCCCGCGCCAGCAAGGACGCGCGCCGGCCCTGTTCGCGCACCAGGGCGAGGGCCTCGTCGACCCGGGCCTGGGCGTCGTCCAGCGGGCCGCCCGCCCGGAGCAGCGCGTCGACCAGGTCGAGCAGGATGCGCACCCGCGCGCGTGCCGACTCGGCGGTGTACGGCTCCGTGCCGGTGTCCAGGGCGTTGCGCAGCGACTGAGCGCCCTGTTCGGCGTAGAGGCGGGCCTGGACGGGATCGGCGGTGGCGCCGGAGAGACGCAGCAGGATCCGGCCGTGCTCCAGGGGGAGTTCGGGCGGGCGCCGGCGCCGGTCGGGCCAGACGTCGGCGAAGGCCTCCAGCATGCCGACGGCGCCCTGGAGCAGCGCGCTGTCCCCGCCGAGCCGCCACTGTGCCTCCAGGGCGCGCACCCGTTCCAGGGTGAGTTTCAGCGCCTGGTTCTCGTCGAGTCCGGGCGCGGCGCAGGCGACGGCGTACTCGCGGTCTGCGCGGCGCAGCAGGTCCAGGGCGCCGCTGCGGTCGCCGCGCCGCCTGCGGTCGGTCGCGGCCGCGTGCAACACCCGGGCCAGCACGGCGCGCTCGTGCAGCCGGCGCGGATGCGCGGTGGCCCGTTCGGCGGCGGCCTCGGCCTCCTGGAGGAGGTCGTCGCCGCCCTGTACCTCCCAGAGCCGCAGGGTGCAGTGCGCGTACTCGGCCCACAGTTCGGGGTCCGCGCCCGTCCGCTCGCGTTCGGTGGCGCCGCGCAGCAGCTGCACCGCGTCGATGACGTCCTGGATCATGCCCTCGCTGTCGAAGCGCTCGATCAGCGCTCGGGCCCTGCGGACCGCCTGGTGCGTCGGCCGTTCCGCGGGCTGTCCCGGTCCGGTCCGGCTTCCGGGGCTCTCGAACTGCTCGGGCAGCGGCATGAACCGCCGCAGCACGCGGGCCGCGACCTCCGCGAAGGGCTGGGGCACGGAGGCCTCCTCGCCGTTGCCGCCGTTGTCCCCGTGGCCGGCGTGATCGCCGTGGTCCCCCTGGTCGCCGTGGTCCGTGCGCTGGGTGGTGGGTGTGTACGGGCGGCCCGCGCCGCCGTCGCCGAGCTGGGCCAGGGCGAGGGCCGGGAAGTTGGGGCCGCCCTTGCCGAAGCGCTGCTCGATGTACTCCGAGCAGTGCTTGAGCACCAGCATGGCCTCGTCGCGGCCCAGCCGGGACAGCAGGGCGTCACGCACGTCGGGCTCGATGCGGTACCACTGGGCGCCGCCGTCGGCGTACTCCTCCGACGCGCGCGTGACCAAGCCGCCGACCAGCACCTCGGCGAGCTCGGCCGGCCCGGAGTCGGGCAGCATCGTGCGCTGGACGAGCTGCATCACGGGCAGGCACAGGGGTGCGGCGGCCAGGTACACGGCGAGCCGTCCGGCGGCCGGGGAGGCGCTGGAGCTGAACCTGCTGACCCGTTCGAACGGGGTGCGCCGGCGGTCGGCGCGGGCCGCCGGGGCGGCCGGCTGGTCCGCGCGCACCCAGCCCACGGCCCCCGGGACGGGCCCGGCGCCGGCCCCGGACAGCAGCCTGGCCCAGGCGCCCAGTGCCACCGGCTCGGGCGGCAGCACCGGCACCGGCAGCGCCCCTCGGCGCGCCTCCGCCGGGGTCCCCGCGGGGGTCCGTACGCGCAGTGCGGCCGCTCCGCCCAGCGTCTCGCCGCGGCTCAACTCGCAGAAGAGCACCGGCAGTCGGGTGCGGTTCCACAGGCGCTGCGGCAGCGGCTGGAGGACGGCGACCGGGCCCTGCCGGGAGAGCTGGTGCAGCAGCCGGTGCGCGTGGCCGCTGTGCCACAGCGGACCCGCGCAGTCGCTGACCAGCAGGACGATCCGGCGGCCGGTGGGATCGCTGAGCCGGTCCGCGGAGTGCAGCGGCGCCGCGTAGGCGTCGGGGCTGCGGCTGACGGCCGGCTCACCGTCCGGCCCCTGGTGCAGATGACTGACCTGGATGTCGGAGAAGGCGCCCAACTGGCCGAAAACCTGCTGAAGTTCGATGAACAAGCGGTCCCACACGCGCATCGAGGAGGAGGCGTCCAGGACCAGCTGGAGCCGGGCGTCGCCCCGGGTGACGGCCCGGTACACGGGCAGGATCAGACCGCCCGCCTGCGCGCTGCGCTCCGCCGTCGCCGTCTCGTCGAGCCGCATGCGCAGCGGCGGCGCGGGGCTGCGGTAGCGCTGCAACCGCCGTAACGCGCGCTGGAGTTCGAGCGGGGCGGGCAGCACGGGGGCAGCGGGTACGCCCACCGGCAGCGCGGCGGCCCGCCCGGCGCCACGGGTCCGCTCCGCCCCGTCCTGCGGGACCGGGTACAGGCTCACCCGCCCGTCGGCCCCCACGTCCCGCGGCGGCCGCTCCGGCCGTTCGGGGCGGTCCCCGCGCGCCCGTCCGTCCCCGTCCGGGCCCCGTCCGCCGTCGGGCCGGGGTGTGGGCCGGCCGCCGGTCCCGGCGGGCGGGTCCTCCTGGTCGGCGGGCTCGACCGGCCGGGTCCAGCGCGCCAGCCAGAGCGCGTCGCACAACTGCGGCACATCGGGGTCGAGTCCGACGTCACGCAACCGCGCGACGAGTTCGGCCAGCGGATCACCGCCGCGCGGTACGGAGGTCGGGGCACCGCCGGGCTCGGCGGAGCCGCCTCCGGCCGGGACGGCACCCGGGGGGCCGGGACGGCGGCCGTCGGGCGGGACGGGGCCGTGGCGGGCCGCTGCGTCGGGCATCAGGCCGTCACCTCGGGCGGTCGAGTCGCTGGATGAGCAGGTCGGCCAGGCGGTCCCGACTGGGCGGCGCGGCCGCGTCGGTGAGGTAGATCGCGTTCAACAGCTGGTCCGCCGCGAGGAGTTCACTGCGCGACCGCTCCAGGAACCGCGTGATCAGATCGTCGCCCGCGCGTGCCGCCTCGTCACCGAGATGCGCGCGGACGAAGGTGGCGAGCCGGTTGTGGTCGGCGCGCCCCAGCTCCAGGTGGATGCACCGGCGCATCAGCGGGGCCGGGAAGTCGCGCTCCCCATTGCTGGTGAGCACGACGAACGGGAAGGCGCGGCAGCGTACGCGGCCGTCCCGCACCCGGACCTTCACCCCGTCGGCGGTCAGTACCTCCGCCTCGCCGTCGGGCAGCCGGTCGGCGATGCGCTCCAGTTCGGGAATGGCGAACTCGCCCTCCTCCAGCACGTTCAGCAGATCGTTCGGCAGGTCGATGTCGCTCTTGTCCAGCTCGTCGATGAGCAGCACGCGCGGGGTGTCGGAGGCCAGCAGCGCGGTGCCGAGCGGCCCCAGCCGGATGTAGCTGCCGATGCCCTCGACCGCGCCCGGCGAGCCCGCCGCCGACCCGAACCCGCCCTGCGCGGCGATCTGCACGTCCTGGAGCCGGGCGATCGCGTCGTAGTGGTACAGCCCGTCCTGGAGCGCGGACCGGCTGACGATCGACCAGCGCAGCACGTTGCCGAGGCCGAGTTCGTACGCTACCGAGTGGGCGAGCGTGCTCTTGCCCGCGCCGGGACTGCCCGTGACGAGCAGGGGGCGGCGCAGATAGAGCGCCGCGTTGATCATCTCCAGCTCCTCGGCGCCCGGCCGGTGCAGTTCCGCCAGATGCCGGTGGGCGCCGAGCCTGCGGTCCTGCGACCCGTCGCCGGAGCCGGCCGCGTCCCGGCTGGTGAAGTCCCGCCAGGGGGGCGGGTCGGGCAGCCGCTCGATGCCGTCGTGCGGTTCGCCGGCGCCTCGGTAGATGAGCCACTCACTGGATTCGGTCATGATCCGGTCCTCGTCACTCGTCCACCGCCGCGGCCGTCCGAACGTGCATCACGTTATCCATCCTGGAGGTGCCTGGTAAGAGGCCGACCGGCCCCGCGGGCGGGTGCGTTCAAGGGGCCTCCAGCAGGTCTCCGGCGCCGGGCAGCGGCTGGTGGGGATCGTCGTACAGCAGGGCGACGCCGTCGGCCCAGAACGACTCCGTGCGGCCCGCGCGCAGCCGCATCCGGAGATCGTGCACGGCCTCGGGCAGGTGCTGCGCGGTGGGCGGTTCGGCGATGCCGTCGATCGTGCCGCGGTGGAACTCCCCGCAGACGGCGTCGGCCCGGCCGCGGCGCCGGCGCCACAGGGCCACGCCGTATCCGCCGAGCACGATCCGGGCGAGCGCCTCCGCGTCGTCCTCGTAACGGAGGTCGCCGTAACGGCAGAGCACCGGGACGGTGCCGTGCGACAGGGCGCGCAACTGCTCCACGGTCGGTACGGGTTGGCGCAACCCCTCGTCGCAGTCCAGGACTTCGGCCTTGGCGCGGTGCGTGTGCAGCCAGCGCCAGCGGGCCCGGCGCTCCGCGTCCAGGTCGTCGAGGTAATCCAGGTGGTCCAGGTCGTCGGCACCTTCGGCGCCGCCGGCACCGTCCCCCCTGTCGGCTGCGGCCGTACCGCCCGGTTCTCCGCCGCCGTACGCCCCGAACGCCTCGTCGGGCAGCAGGTCGCGGTCGGAGCAGCGCACGACGACCGGCCGCAACGCCCCCAACGGCTCTTCTCCGGGCGTGAGTTGCCAGTTGTCGACCTCCAGGCCGAGCAGCGCGTGCGGCAGCGCCACCTGAAGGAGCGCCGGCCTGCCGGGCTCGTCGCAGTGCCGGAAGGCCTCCCCCAGCGGGCCGGCGAGGTGCGTGGGCAGGTCGGCCAGCGCGGTGCGCTCGGCCTGGTGCAGCCGGACCACCTCGCCGCCGGGTGCGGCCACGGACACCGACCAGTCGCAGCGGTCCGGCTCCCAGCCCCGTCGCACCAGTTCGAGCAGGGCGGAGGGCCGGGCCACACTGCCGACGGAACGGGCACGCGCGCGTGCGTCGGGCCCACCGCGCCGGTGCCGCCTGCGCCCGCCGGCGCCGTCCGTCGGGTGGATGCCGCCGGAGACCGTGTCGGGGGCGGCGTGCTCGGCCTCGTCCCGTCGGCGCAGCCGCTCGACGCGCTGCTCGGCGAGACCGGACCGGTAGCGGGCGCCGAGCCGTTGCGCGGCCTGCCACACCCAGACCCAGAGGGCCCTCTCGGCATCCGGGGTGCTGGGCACGACGAACGGGCGCGGAGCGGACATCGCGCGCATCGCGTAGTCGAGGACGAGTTCCAGTGCCCCGTCGTCACTCGCGCTCTCGTACAGCGCTCCGAGGCCGTCGCGCCAGCCGCGCGGCGCGGGCAGCGGGGTGAGGGCCTGGAAGTCGGGGAGGGAGTCGAGGATGTCCAGCAGGCCGCGGGTGCTCTCGGGCGGCGGGAGTTCGGCGAGTCGGCCCAGCAGCTGGATCCGCTCGTCCGGGCTGAGGGTGCGGCCCGGACGCGCGCCGAGCCTGCCCTGGACGTCGGTCCAGGTCTGCCGCCGGGAGGCCGGGTGGCGCTGACGGTCGCGGTGGTAGCGGTCGTGGGCGTGGAAGACCGCCTGGTAGAGGTCGCTGTGTTCGGCCGCCACCTCCGCGGGGACCCGCAGGGTGCGCAGCTGCTCGATCCCCGTGGACGTGCCGCCGGGCCGGTGGTCCGAGCGCGCTTTCAGCACGCCGATCACCTCGCCGCGCTCGGGGTCGATCACCGGGCCGCCCGAGACGCCGTACGGCAGGTCGTTGTCGCCCAGCCGCATCTGCACGTCCGACGACCAGCCACCGATGGTGCCCTGCACGGTGAGCGTGCCGTCCAGGACCTGCAGGCGGCCCTCGTTCTCGGTCCAGCCGGCGTACAGCACCCGCCCCTCGCCGTAATAGGCCGCCGGACGCTCGGAGACGTACACGCACTCGTGGTCGTCGACGGGCGCGGTCAGCTGCACCAGGGCGAGGTCCGGGGCGGGCCAGTTGCCCGCGGGCAGGGCCCGCCCGGCAACGTCGGCCCGGTCGGGAAGGGTCGCCACCACGCGGCCGGGAGCGGCGGAGGTGCCCCGCCCCGGCGCCGTCTCGTACACCACCGCGACCTCGCCCCCCTCCCCGCCGCAAGCCACATGTGCGCAGGTCAGAACCCAGTTCGGGGCGACGAAGAAGCCGCTCCCGAGGAACGTGTCGGGCTCCTCCAGGGCATACCCGACGACCGGGCGATGAATGCGCACGGTCGCCGCCACGACGAGTCCACGCAGTGCACGACGGGCCGCATCGAACGCGTTCGATGCGCCCGGGGCGTGCCCGCCCGTCATTCCGCGCCCCCGCCCGCACTGCCGTCGGCGCCCCCGTGCATCGGCGCGCCGGGAGACGCGCCCGCGTGCCGGGCCCCGTCCTCGTCGGACGGCGATCCGTCACGCGCGCGGGGGCGCGCGCCGGAAGGTGCGGGAGGTGGTGCGTCGAGGTCCGGTGGCCCGCCGTTCCAGGTGAGGGTGACCGTGAGGCCGGCCTTGGCCTCCCCGTCGGCGAGCAGACCCACGACCTTCCCCGCCTTGGCGGTCAGCTCGATGCCGAACTCGACGCTGACCTCGTCGGGCCGCACCGCGCGCAGCGGTTCCGCCAGCGACCGCGCGACCCCGGTGACGAGCGCGTGCAGGCTCTCCACGCTCGCCTCCACCCGCTCGGCGAAGCCGGTGTCGCTGTACGACAGCCGCCCGGAGGGCGCCGACAATTCCCCCGCCCCCGAGATCCGGGCCCAGACGGGCGTCCCGTCCGGCAGCGCGATGCGCGCCACCCGCGTCACGTCCTCACCACTCATGACACTCCCCCGCTGTCCCCAGTCCCCCGGCCCCGCCCGTCGGTGCGCGGGCCCGCCACGGGGTTCGACCGCGCGAGGGCCCCGGCGGCCCGCGGGACGCCGTCCCCCTGCGCCTATCCTTTTCCTGTCCCCTCCCCATCGGAGAGCGGATCTCTTCCTCCCCTCGCAGGAACAAGGGTCCTTCCCCCGAGGGGGGATCCCTATCCCTGCGACCGACCCACGGAGCACGATCCATGTACTTCACCGATCGCGGAATCGAGGAACTCGAGAAGCGGCGCGGCGAGGAGGAAGTCACCTTCGAGTGGCTCGCCGAGCAGCTGCGGACGTTCGTCGACCTGAATCCGGACTTCGAGGTGCCGGTGGAGCGGCTGGCGACCTGGCTGGCACGGCTGGACGACGAGGACGACGAGTAGGCCGTTCGGCGGCCGTTCGGCGGCGGTACGCGTGGAGGGGCGCCCTGGGGCGCCCCTTTTGCGTGCGCCGAAGTGATCACCGGAACGGGTGTCTTGACTTTCCCCCACCGCGATATATCGTGTTTTACGTGAGACGCGATATGGCGTGTCGTGTCGCTGTCGTGGAGGAGGTCCGCACCATGTCCGAGTGGTCCGTCGCCGAGCCGAGGAAGCTCTCTTTCGACAAGCCCGTGAGCGAACTGCGCGTGCGCATCGTCGACGGCACCGTGAACATCGTGGGCACCGACGAGGGCCCCGCCCGCCTGGAGATCTCACGGATCGAGGGACCGCCCCTGGTGGTCAGCCACCGCGACGGGAACCTGACGGTGGCGTACGAGGACCTGCCCTGGAAGGGCTTCCTCAAGTGGCTCGACCGCAAGGGCTGGCGGCGCAGCGCCGTGGTCTCGCTGGCCGTGCCGGCCGGCACCCGCGTGGAGGTGGGCGTGGTCAGCGCCGGGGCGGTGGTCTCCGGCATCGAGGGCCGGGCCGAGGTGAAGGGGGTCAACGGCGACACGACCCTGGTCGGGCTCGCGGGCCCGGTGCGCACGGACACCGTCTCCGGAAACGTGGAGGCCCAGGCCCTCACCGGCGACCTGCACTTCAACTCCGTGTCCGGCGATCTGACGGTGGTGGAGGCGGGCTCCTCCGTGAAGGCCGACTCCGTGAGCGGGTCGATGATCGTCGACCTCGATCCGACAAGCCGCCCCACGAGCATCGACCTGACCAGCGTCTCGGGCGAGATCGCCATCCGGCTGCCCCATCCGGCGGACGCCCGGGTGGAGGCGAACACCGCGAGCGGCTCGGTCTCCAACGCCTTCGAGGACCTCCGGGTCAGCGGCCAGTGGGGCGCCAAGCGCATCACCGGCCGCCTGGGCGCGGGCAACGGCAGCCTGAAGGCGACGACGATCTCCGGCTCGATCGCCCTGCTGCGCAGACCCCCGACGGAAGACGCGACGGACGAGGCCTGGCCCGACGAGCGGGAGAAGCGGGAAGAGCGGGAGAAGCAGGAGACGAAGACCGCGACGGCGACGGCGAGCGGCGCACCGAAGCGGGCACCGGCGCCCGCGGCGACACCGGCACCGACCCCGGCCTCGACGCCGGTCCCGGCGGCCGGTCCGGAGGGTGAAGCACGCTCGGACCGGCCCATCGACTCGGGGGACAATGCCGTTTCCGGCCCGGGCGGCGAGAGCTCCTCCGGCGACCCGGCCGACAGCACGACCGACAAGAAGGTGCTCTGACATGCCTCCCGTCTTCGCCCACGGCCGTCTCCGCCTCTACCTGCTGAAGCTGCTGGACGAAGCGCCGCGGCACGGCTACGAGGTGATCCGCCTCCTCGAAGAACGCTTCCAGGGGCTCTACGCGCCGTCGGCGGGCACGGTCTACCCCCGGCTGGCCAAGCTGGAGACCGAGGGCCTGGTCACCCACACCACCGAGGGCGGCCGCAAGGTCTACGCCATCACCGACGCCGGCCGGGCCGAACTGGCGGACCGCAGCGGCGAACTGGCCGACCTGGAACTGGAGATCCGCGATTCGGTCGCCGAGCTGGCCGCCGAGATCCGGGCCGACGTACGCGGCGCGGCGGGCGATCTGCGGCGCGAGATGCGGGCGGCGGCCACCGAGGCCCGCCAGGGCACCGGGGTGGGCTCCACCGAGCCCGGCGAACAGGGTGAGTACGGGGAGTACGGCGACAAGGAGTCGTGGCGCGCCGCCAAGGAGGAGATGCGCCGCGTCAAGCAGGAGTGGAAGGAACAGGCGCGCCGGGCCAAGGACGAGAGCCGCCGCGCCCGCGAGGAGGCCCAGCGGGCCCGCCGCCAGGCCAAGGAGGCGCAGGAGCGGGCCCGCACCCAGGCCCAGGAAGAGGTGCAGCGCATCGCCCGCCGGGTCCAGGAGCAGGTCCAGGATCACTTCACCCGGGGCGACTGGCCGACCGGCGTCCGCGAGGGCCTGACGGAACTCGCCAAGGAGTTCGGGGACTTCGGCAGGGAGTACGGCAGGGACTTCGGCTTCGGCCGCACGGGTACGACAGGCTCGACGGCGACCACGCATCCGGAAGACTCCCGCACCGCGGAGGACTCCCCTCCCTCGGAGGGCTCCCGCGCCGCGGACGCCTCCCGCACCGCCGAATACTCCCGCACCCCGGAGGACTTCCCCGCCGAGTACGAACCGGCCTGGGCCCACGAGGACACCGGCGGCGACCCGGCCCGCGATCTGGACCGCCTGCTCGACCGCTTCCGGGACGACATCCGTGACGCGGCCCGCGACCACGGCGTCACCGGAGAGCAGCTCCGCGAAGCGCGCCACCACCTGTCCACGGCGGCGGCACACATCGGGGTGATCCTGCGAGCGCCGAAACCCTGACGCCCCCGGCCGGCCTCAGGCAGACCGGCGACCGCCAGCCAGGCAGACATACAGGCGGCCAGGCACACAGCAAGCCAGGCAGGCAGGCAGGCGGCCCGTTCAGCCGGCCTTGACCTCGGTCGCGGTCCCGGGCTCGCCTCCTCGGCCGGCGCCGTACAGCACCCGGGTGAGGGACGCGTGAGTGACGCCGTGGTCGGCGAGGATCTCCGAGGGGACGCCCCGGCGGACGGTGAGGGCGAGCAGCAGATGCTCGTCGCCGATGTGCCGTTCGCCTTGGGCGACGGCGACGCGCAGGGTGCCGGTGAGCAGGTCCTTGGCACCGCGGCTGAACGCCCGCCGGCCGGACCGCCCACCGAAGAGGCCACCCCGGCCGGCGGCGGCCAGTACTCCTTCGCCGTGCGTCTCCTCGACCCGGGACACGATCTCCGACAGGTCGATGCCCAGCCCGGACAGGGCGTCCGCGTCGGCCCGGGAGAGTCCGCCGCGGCGGCGCGTCTCGTCCAGGTCCCGCACCAGCCCGGCCCGCCCACCGGGCGGCAGACCGAGCGAGGCCAGCGCGAAGGAACCGCGACTGCCCTCGCGGTCGAGCAGGGACAGCAGTACATGCGTCTCCTCGACCCGCGCCGCCCCCTCCCGCTCGGCATGCCCCACCGCGCCCTCGACCACGGCACGGGCGTCCTTCGTGAACCGCTCGAACATCAATGCCTCCCGTACTTCTTGTGCACGGCCTGCCTGCTGACTCCGAGCTCCGCGGCGATCTCCTGCCACGACCAGCCCTGGTTGCGCGCACTGCGCACCTGCACCGCCTCCAACTGCTCCAGCAGCCGGCGCAGTGCGGCGACGGCGCGCAGTCCGACCCGTGGATCACGGTCTCCTGCGCGCTCGGCGAGATCCGTTGCTTCGGTCATGATGTCAACGTACGTTGACGCACACGACATGTCAACCACAGTTGACACGCGCGGGAACGGCACGCAAAAAGGCGGGCCCGGAGCCAACCCCGGACCCGCCTGCCGACAGGTCAGCCGTGCGTGAGCACGATCTTGCCGAACTGGTCGCCGGACGCGAGCCGTTCGAAGCCCTCGCGGGCCCGGTCGAGCGGCAGCACCTCGTCGATGACGGGGCGGACACCGGTGGCGGCACAGAAGGAGAGCAGGTCCTCCAGCTCGTCCTTGGTGCCCATGGTGGAGCCGACGACCTTCAGCTCCAGGAAGAAGATCCGGGTCAGCTCGGCGTGCGAGGGACGGTCACCGCTGGTGGCGCCGGAGATGACGAGCGTGCCGCCGGGCCGCAGGGACTTCACCGAGTGCGACCAGGTGGCCGCGCCGACGGTCTCGATGACGGCGTCCACCCGCTGCGGCAGCCGCGCGCCGGGCTCCACCGCCTCGACGGCACCGAGCTCCAGGGCCCGCTTCCGCTTGGCCTCGTCCCTGCTGGTGGCGAAGACCCGCAGTCCGGCCGCCCGGCCCAGCACGATGGCCGCCGTGGCGACACCGCCGCCGGCGCCCTGGACGAGGACGGAGTCACCGGGCCGTACGCCCGCGTTGGTGAAGAGCATGCGGTACGCCGTCAGCCAGGCCGTGGGCAGACAGGCGGCCTCCTCGAAGGAGAGCTCCTTTGGCTTGGGCAGGATGTTCCAGGTCGGCACCGCGACCTGCTCGGCGAAGGTGCCCTGGTACCTCTCGGTGAGGATGGAACGAGGCTCGTCGGGCCCGACACCGTGCCCGGTCTGACCGATGACGGAGTGCAGGACGACCTCGTTGCCGTCCTCGTCGACCCCGGCGGCGTCGCAGCCGAGGATCATCGGCAGCCGGCCCTCGGGGAGTCCGACCCCCCGGAGCGACCAGAGATCGTGATGGTTGAGGGAGGCGGCCCTGACATGGACGGTGCTCCAGCCCGGCCGGGCCTCGGGGGCCGGGCGCTCCCCCAACTCCAGGCCGGAAAGCGGCTGGTCGCGGTCGATTCGGGCGGCGTAGACGGCGAACATGCAGCCGACGATAGGGTCCGCCGCCGACAAGCGAAACCGGACACCACTGTGAGACATACCCTCTTGCGCATCCGCCCCCGGCCCAGCCCGGACCCCGACCGGACACCTCCAGCCCGTCCGACGACTCGACCCCACGGCGCTGATCGAACGCCGGTCGGGTATTTCCAGCCCACCCGCCAGCTCGACGCCACGGGACCGATCGGACGCCCGATCAGGTACTTCCAGCCCACCCGCCAGCTCGACCCCACGGGACCGATCGGACGCCCGATCAGGTACTTCCAGCCCACCCGCCAGCTCGACCCCACGGGACCGATCGGACGCCCGATCAGGTACTTCCAGCACACCCGGCGGCTCGACGCCACGGGATCGATCGAACGCCGGCCCGGTAATTCCCACCCACCCCACCGCTCGACCCCACGGCACCGATCGAGCGCCGGTCGGGTATTTCAGACCGTCCGGCGATTGAGAACGAGGCCCGTTCAGGGCCGACGCGGGGGTGCGGGGGCGGCAGCCCCCGGGGACGGTGCCCTCGTCATCACCCGATCGGGCGGGTGGGTGGGCAAAAAAAGGTGGCCCCGCCGAGACCGACGGGGCCACCCACACGCACGTCAGCGACGCGCAACCCCTTCGGCCCGAGCAGCCGCAGCAACCGCCGCGGTCACCGCAGGAGCAACCCTCTCGTCGAACGGCGACGGAATCACGTAGTCCGCCGCGAGATCCTCACCGACGACCCCCGCCAGCGCCTCGGCCGCCGCGATCTTCATACCCTCGGTGATCCGCGACGCCCGCACCTGCAGTGCGCCCGCGAAGATCCCCGGGAACGCCAGCACGTTGTTGATCTGGTTCGGGAAGTCCGACCGCCCGGTCGCGACGACGGCCGCGTACTTGTGGGCGACGTCCGGGTGGATCTCGGGGGTCGGGTTGGCCATCGCGAAGACGAACGCGCCCTTGGCCATCGAGGCCACCGCCTCCTCCGGGACCGTACCGCCGGAGACGCCGATGAAGACGTCGGCGCCCGCCAGCGCGTTCTCCAGCGACCCGGTCAGGCCGGCCTTGTTGGTGAACCCGGCCAGCTCGCGCTTGACGTCGGTCAGGTCCTCGCGGTCCGCCGAGACGATGCCCTTGCGGTCGATGACCGCCACGTCCCCGATGCCGGCCTCCACCAGCATCTTGGCGATGGCGACACCGGCCGCGCCGGCGCCCGAGATGACCGCGCGCAGCTCGCCGATACCCCGGCCGCTCAGCCGCGCGGCGTTACGCAGCGCCGCCAGCGTCACGATCGCCGTGCCGTGCTGGTCGTCGTGGAAGATCGGGATGTCGAGCGCCTCCTGGAGCCGGCGTTCGATCTCGAAGCACCGCGGCGCCGAGATGTCCTCCAGGTTCACACCGCCGAAGGAGGGCGCGAGGCGCACCACGGTCTCGATGATCTCGTCCACGTCCGTGCAGGCGAGCGCGATCGGAACCGCGTCCACACCGCCGAACTGCTTGAACAGGATCGCCTTGCCTTCCATGACCGGAAGGGAGGCCTCGGGGCCGATGTCGCCGAGCCCGAGGACGGCCGTGCCGTCGGTCACGACGGCGACGACGGAGGACTTCCAGGTGTAGTCGTTCACCAGGTCCGGCTGTTCCGCGATCGCGGTGCACACGCGAGCGACGCCGGGGGTGTAAGCGAGGGACAGGTCGTCCCTGTCGCGAATCGGGACGGTGGCCTGCACGGCCATCTTTCCGCCGCGGTGCAGCGCGAACACCGGGTCGAACGAGTCGAGGGGCTCCGCACCGCCCTCCTGGCCCGTTCGGTCGGCGCTCTCGCTGCGAGGATTGACGATCTCCGCTGCCACTGTGTCTTACCCCTTAGGTCTGCATGGTTTGAGGGTGGCCACTCCTGATTGAGAAGTGGGCGGGCATCGCGCGGGCCCCAGAGGTGATGCGTACGGGTGCCTGCGCGTCGGGCGCGCCGCACACGCGCCCTGAGCCCCGGATGAGGGGTGTAAAAATCCTTCTTACCGGACGGAGACCACAGCCGACGAGTCCATTCCGTGCAAGGTCACATGGCTCACTCTGTGGACCTTGAACAGCGGTCACCTTGAGTGACATGACTCATGCGCGAAGTCTCGCCAAGCTGCCGAGAACCCTTGACACGGACTCAACGAGAACCCTTGACACGGACTCAAGTCGACGAACGGCGCGCATGCCGAGCGATCACACCATGAGATCAACCGAAGATCTTTCGGCCGGAACGGGGGATTCCCGCAGATGGTCCGGCTCCGTCCGGTCGTGATGTACCGGAGTGATGCGGTTCGGGGGTCGCCCGTTATCCGATTTTGACATGGCTGGCCCCCTGAATGGCGTAGTCCGAATGGCAAGATGCCGTCATCACACGAGGTCGCGACACCCGAAGGTGTGTGTTCTCGTCGACCCATCGGCATTTGTCGACCCATCGGCATCTCCATCCATCCGCCGGAGGAATCCACCATGACCGCAAGCTCCACCCGACGCACGACCGCCGCGCGCACCCGCCTGGCAGCGGTCGGATCCCTCGCGGTCGCGGGCGCCTTGCTGCTCACCGCCTGCGGCGACCAGACCGAGGGCGGCAGCAGCTCCTCCGAGTCGTCGAGCGGCTCCGACAAGGCCCCCCTCTTCTCGAAGCTCCCGGCCGACATCCAGAAGGCGGGTGTCATCAAGGTCGGCACCAACGCCGAGTACGCCCCGATGGAGTCCGTCGAGGGCGGCAAGATCGTGGGCGTCGACCCCGACATCGCCGCGGCGCTCGGCAAGCAGCTCGGCGTCGACTTCCAGTTCACCTCGGGCGGCTTCGACACCCTGATCACCTCGGTCAACACCGGCCGCTACGACGTGGCCATGTCGTCGATCACGGACAACAAGCAGCGCCAGGAAGGCCTGGACGACAGCGGCAAGAAGCTCGGCACGGGCGTCGACTTCGTCGACTACTTCACCGCCGGCACGGCCATCTACGTCCAGAAGGGCAACCCCAAGGGCATCAAGACGATCGACGACCTCTGTGGTCAGACGGTCGCCGTGCAGCGGGGCACCACCTACGAAGAGGCCCTCAAGGCGCAGTCCAAGACGTGCACCGAGGGCGGCAAGAAGGCCCTCAAGATCGAGTCCTTCGAGAACGACACCGAGGCCCAGACCCGCGTGAAGTCCGGCGGCGCCGTGGCCGGCGTCAACGACTACCCGGTCGCCGTGGACATGGCCCGCAAGGCGGGCGACGGCAACACCTTCGAGGTTCTCGACAAGCAGTACGAGGCCGCTCCGTTCGGCATCGTCGTCAACAAGAAGAACACCCAGCTGCGTGACGCCCTGAAGGAGGCCGTCGACGCGATCATCAAGGACGGCTCCTACCAGAAGGTGCTGGAGAAGTGGGGCGCCGAGAGCGGCGCGATCAAGGCCTCCGCGATCAACGGCGGCAAGTGATCCACCCGCACCTCTTGAAGTCTTCGAAGGGCAGTCCCCATGACTGACAAGCTCGACAAGTCCGCCTCGGGCGGCGCACCACCCGAGGACACCCCGCCGGTGGCCAAGGACGCGGCGTTCTCCGGCCCGCCGGAGGCCATCAAGGCCATCCCGGTGCGCCACTACGGCCGCTGGATCAGCGCCGTGATCGTCATCGCGCTCCTGGCACTGCTGGTCAACGCCTTCGCGAACGGCGACATCCAGTGGGACACGGTCGGCGACCAGCTGTTCAACTCGACCGTCATCGCGGGCGCCGGACGCACCCTGCTGATCAGCGTCCTGTCCATGGTGCTGGGCGTGGTCCTGGGCGTTCTGCTGGCCGTGATGCGGCTGTCGAAGAACCCGGTGACCAGCACGGTCGCCTGGCTGTACATCTGGTTCTTCCGCGGCACCCCGGTGTATGTGCAGCTGCTGATGTGGTTCAACCTGGCGCTGATCTTCCCCGTTCTGAACCTCGGTCCGATCTACAAGGACGAGATGACGGACGTCATGACGCCGTTCATGTGCGCCCTGCTCGGACTCGGTCTGAACGAGGCCGCGTACATGGCGGAGATCTGCCGGGCCGGCCTGCTGGCCGTGGACGAGGGACAGACCGAGGCCTCGCACGCGCTCGGCATGAGCCACGCCAAGACGCTGCGCCGGATCGTCATCCCGCAGGCGATGCGGGTGATCGTGCCGCCGACCGGCAACGAGTTCATCAATATGCTGAAGACCTCGTCGCTGGTGTACGTGGTGACGTACAACGAACTGCTCCGCTCGACCTCGGTGATCGGCTCCTCGTCGTTCGCCGTGATGGAGCTGCTGTTCGTCGCCTCCATCTGGTACCTGGTCATGACCAGCGTCTTCAGCGTCTTCCAGTACTACCTGGAGCGGTACTACGCCCGCGGTTCGAGCCACAGCCTCCCGCCCACGGTCTTCCAGAAGATCCGGGCGAACCTGTTCTCGATCGGCCGCGAAAGGAGTGCGTCATGACCGCGATGGTGAAGGCCGAGGGCGTGCACAAGTCCTTCGGCGCGGTCGAGGTCCTCAAGGGCATCGACCTGGAGGTCAGGAACGGCGAGGTGTTCTGCCTCATCGGTCCCTCCGGCTCCGGCAAGTCGACCTTCCTGCGGTGCATCAACCACCTGGAGAAGATCAACGCCGGGCGGCTGTACGTCGACGGCGAGCTGGTCGGCTACCGCCAGAAGGGCGACAAGCTGTACGAGCTCAAGGACAGCGAGGTCGCGCTGAAGCGCCGGGACATCGGCATGGTGTTCCAGCGGTTCAACCTGTTCCCGCACATGACGGCGGCGGACAACGTCATCGAGGCCCCGGTCCAGGTGAAGGGCCTCAGCCGGGCCAAGGCGAAGGAGCGCGCGAAGGAGCTTCTGGACCGCGTCGGCCTCGCCGACAAGGCCGGGAGCTACCCCTCGCAGCTCTCCGGCGGCCAGCAGCAGCGCGTCGCCATCGCCCGGGCCCTGGCGATGGACCCGAAGCTGATGCTGTTCGACGAGCCGACCTCGGCGCTCGACCCGGAGCTGGTCGGTGACGTCCTCGACGTCATGCGCGACCTGGCCGAGTCCGGCATGACGATGGTCGTCGTCACCCACGAGATGGGCTTCGCCCGCGAGGTGGGCGACAGCCTGGTCTTCATGGACGGCGGCGTGGTCGTGGAGTCCGGCAACCCGCGCGACGTCCTGACCAACCCGCAGCACGAGCGGACGCAGGCGTTCCTGTCCAAGGTGCTGTAGCGGCACGGCGGACGAGAAGGGGCGGTACGGGATTCCCGTACCGCCCCTTTCCGTCGTTCGGGACGTGTCAGCGCAGGACGGCTGGTTTCGGCCGGTACGCGGGCGCGCTCACTTCAGCGCCAGCAACAGAGTGTCGGAGGGTGACGCCCACACCGGCCGAGCCTCGCTGAAGCCCTGTTCGAGCAGCACGCGAGCGTGCCAGGAGGCGGAGGGCGTGTCGCCTTCGGCGTGCTCGCCGTAGATCTCGAAGCGGCGGGCGGTCGGTCCGGCGAGGACGGGGTCCTTGGCGGCGAGCTGCCACCACTCGGCCCAGTCGAGCAGCCCGTCGGCCCTGGCCTGATCCATACGGGTGTGGCGCTGCGCGCGCTCCGCCGCGTTGATCCGGGGCGTCGTGTCGTCGATCATGTGGTCCGCGTTCATGAAGACACCGCCGTCGCGGACGAGTTCCGCGACCTGACCGTAGAGGGCAGCGAGGGGTTCGCTGTGCAGCCAGTGCAGGGCCGGGGCGGTCAGGACGGCGTCGTACGTGTCGTACGGCAGCCGGGCCCGCCAGTCCGGGTCCTTGAGGTCCGCCGTCACGAGGGTGACGCGGTCGTCGCCGTCGAAGGTGCCCTCGGCGATGGCGAGGAGCGCCGGGTCGAGGTCGACGCCGGTGCTGGTCGCGTCGGGGAGGCGGGCGAGCAGCCGGGCGGTGATGGTGCCGGTGCCGCAGGCGAGGTCGAGGACGCGCGGGGCGGGCCCGACGAGCCCCTCGACCTCCCCCATAGCCTGAAAGGCATGGAGGGACCCCCACCGAGCATGATCCGGAAACTTTCCTCGCGGTCGGGCATGTACCACTCCTGCTGGCGGTCCCAGCTCCGCTGCCAGGCAGCCCAGTCGGCACCGGTCGTGGCGCCGGTCGTGACACCGTTCAGGGCTCCGGTCGGGGCACCGGTCGTGGTCGTCTGCGCGTCCGTCCTCGCAACCCTCCGCCGTGTTCGTCACGTAATACCCTGGAAGCACGAACGGCTGTTACCCCCGCCCGCACCCCGACCATAGAGCGCCACCGTAAGGACTACAAGTGGAACTGGCCTATTACTCGGACTACGCCGTGCGCCTCGTCAACAGCGAGGAACCGGCCCGGGGCAAGGACGCGCTGACCTCGGTCGAGGCGGTCCGCGCCCTCTTCGGCGGCAACCAGTCGGCGGGCCGTCGGGCCACCGACGCGGACGTCACCCGGTTCCGCTCGGTCCGGGCCCGCCTGCGCGCGGTCTTCGAGGCGGCCGACGGCGGCGACGAGACGCTCGCGGTGGACCTGCTGAACTCGCTCCTGCTGGAGTTCCCGGTGAGCCCGCAGATCTCCGGCCACGACTTCCGCGACGACGACGGCCGCCCGCTGTGGCACATGCACCTGGCCGACCACCCGTCGAACGCGACGGCGGGCTACGCGGCCATCGCGGCCATGGGCCTGGCGTTCCATCTCACCGAGTACGGCGTCGACCGCCTGGGCCTGTGCGAGGCCGGCCCCTGCCGCAACGCCTACCTCGACACCTCGACCAACCGCTCCCGGCGCTACTGCTCCGACCGCTGTGCCACCCGCGCCAACGTGGCCGCCTACCGCGCCCGCAAGCGCCTGGAGGCGGACCGGACGGCCACCACCGGCCTGGCCGCCGACAGCGCCCAGCGCACCATCGCCAGCGGCGAACGCTGACCGGGCTTCAGCGGGCGGTAGCGCAGCCGCACCTTGCCCAGGATCAGCTCGTCGGGCACGGTCCCGTAGTCGGTGCTGTCGCCGCCGGCGTAGGTGTTGTCCCCACGGACCCACCACCCGCCCTCACGGCGCTCCGCGGCCCGCTTGACGACGAGCAGGTCCTGCTGGAACGGATGCCGCAGCACGATCACGTCACCGACCCGGACCCGGGCGCCGTACTGCACCACCAGCCGGTCCCCCTGGTACAGCGTGGGCACCATGGACGGGCCGGTCACCTCGGCCAGCCCGAAGAGCGCGGCCGCCCTCGCCCGCTCGGTCTCCTGCGACAGCTCCGGCATCGCCGGCACCTCCCCGGTCTGTTCCTCCACCAGTCTCAGTCTGACCCCGGACTTTTGTCCTAAGCCCATGGGGGCACTCGCGAAAAGCCGTCTTGCAGGGAGTAATGTCCCACCTGAGAAGACGATCACGAGGAAGGAACGCTCCATGCTTTCCCGCCTGTTTGCCCCCAAGGTCAAGGTCAGCGCACACTGCGACCTGCCCTGCGGTGTGTACGACCCGGCCCAGGCCCGCATCGAGGCGGAGTCGGTGAAGGCCGTCCAGGAAAAGATGGCCGCCAACGACGACCCGCACTTCCAGGCGCGCGCCACCGTCATCAAGGAGCAGCGTGCCGAGCTTGCGAAGCACCACGTCTCCGTGCTGTGGAGCGACTACTTCAAGCCGCCGCACTTCGAGAAGTACCCCCAGCTGCACCAGCTGGTCAACGACACCCTGAAGGCCCTGTCGGCCGCCAAGGCCTCGACGGACCCCAAGACCGGCGAGAAGGCCCTGGAGCTCATCGCCGAGATCGACAAGATCTTCTGGGAGACCAAGAAGGCCTGATCTTCACACCGGGACGTTCGACCTGTTCTTGCGCCGGTCGCCTGGCCCACCTGTCCGCACCCGGTCCGCGGGCCGCCGAACAAGGCGACCCCGACGGCCCGGGTGCGGTCTCCTTTTCTCCCCCTTCCGGACGCCTCGCCCCCGATGCCCTCGCCCCCGATTCCCTCCTCCCGGACGTCCCCCGCCCGGATGTCGCCCTCCGTGCGATGCTGGCCCCGTGACCCTCGAGGACCTGAAACGGCTGCGACAGGCACGTGACCGGATGGACCGTGAGTACGCGGAGCCGCTGGACGTCGCGGCGCTCGCGAGGACCGCGCTGATGTCCCCGGGCCACTTCCAGCGCAGCTTCCGCGAGGCCTACGGCGAGACGCCCTACGGCTACCTCATGACCCGGCGGGTCGAGCGCGCCAAGACCCTCCTGCGCCGCGGCGACCTGACCGTGACGGAGGTCTGCATGGCGGTCGGCTGCACCTCGCTCGGCTCGTTCAGCTCCCGCTTCACCGAGCTGGTCGGCGAGACCCCGAGCGCGTACCGGGCGCGGTCGCACGAGGCCGGCGCGGTGATCCCGTCCTGTGTGGCCCGGACGTACACCCGCCCGCTGCGCGGCAGGCGCACCTAGGCTGGACGCCATGGACCTCAAACTCCACCAGTGTTTCGTCGCCGTCGACGACCACGACAAGGCGCTGCACTTCTACGTCGAGGTACTCGGTCTCGAAGTCCGCAACGACGTCTCCTTCGAGGGGATGCGCTGGGTGACCGTCGGGTCGCCGCTCCAGCCGGACGTGAACCTCGTACTGGAGCCGCCGGGCGCGAACCCCGACTTCTCGCCCGCCGACCGGGAGGCGATGGCCCGGCTGCTCGCCAAGGGTGTGCTGCGCGGGGTCATCTTCACCACCGCCGACTGCGACGCGCTGCACGCGCGGGTGCGGGAGGCCGGCGTCGAGGTGCTCCAGGAACCGACGGACCAGCCCTACGGGGTGCGTGACTGCGCGTTCCGTGACCCGGCGGGGAACATGTTGCGGTTCATGGAGCGGACCGGATGAGCGGACCGGTCCGCTGGGCCCACGTCTTCGTCGACCGGCCCACCCGGAGCTTCGCGCGGGCGTGCGACTTCTGGACCGCCGTCACGGATACGTCCCTCTCCGCACCCAGGGGCGAGGACGAAGAGTTCGTCACCCTGCTGCCGAAGGGCTCCGACGCCGACGCCTGCGTGAAGGCGCAGGCGGTCGCGGAGGGCGAAGGCGGCGCGCATCTGGACCTCTCCGTGCGGGATGTGCCCGGCTTCGTCGCGGCGGCGCGGGAACTGGGCGCGGAGACGGCCGCCGCGCACGACGGCTGGGCCGTACTGCGCTCCCCCGCCGGACAGTTGTTCTGCGCGGTGCCGTGGCACGGGGAGTCCGTACGGCCGCCGGTGGTGGCCGGCAGCCGTCTGGACCAGGTGTGCATGGACGTCCCGCCGTCGGCGTACGAGGCCGAAGTGGCTTTCTGGAGCGGCCTGTTGCCCGACTGGTCGGCCCGGCCGGGCTCCCGGCCCGAGTTCCACGTGGTCGAGCCGCCGTCAGGGCTGCCGGTCCGCATCCTGCTCCAGCGGCTCGACGCGGAGAGCGCTGTCCGCGCCCATCTCGACCTGGCCTGCGGCCCGGACGTCGACGCCGTACGCGCCCGGCACGAGGAGCTGGGCGCGGTCCTCGTCGCCCGCCGACCGTACTGGACGGTGATGCGTGACCCGACCGGCGGCCTGTACTGCCTGACCGGGCGGGAGGCGGAGACGGGCGGGCTGCCATGAGCCGCTTCCCCGGCCACCGGACCAACGTCCGACCACTGAGCGCTGAGCGCTGAGCGCTGAGCCGCTTACTGTCCCTCTCCCAGCGGCGCGCCCACCCGCAGGTTCCACCGTCCCGCCCGGCCGCTCAGGTCCACGGCGGTCAGCGGACGCACGTCGAGGCGCCAGAAGGCCGGTTCCGGCAGGCCCAGCGCACGGACGAGCAGGGCTCGTACGACGTCGGGTTCCACCACGGCGGTCACCCGCCCGGGAGTGCGGGCGATGTCCTCCAGCCAGGCCCCGGCCCGGTCGCACAGCTCCCGCACCGTCTCCCCGCCGTGCGGGGCATGGGCCGGGTCCGCCAGCCAGGACGCGACCGCGTCCGGCTCGGCGGCCGTCACCTCGGTGAGGGTCCGGCCGCGCCAGCGGCCCACGTCGAGAGCGGCGAGCGCGGGTACCTGGGGCGCGGGCAGGCCCAGCGCCTCGGCGGTCTGCCGGCACCGGGTGGAGGGCGACGCCGCCGCGCGGTCCGCACCGGGCAGCAGCGCCGCGACCGAGCGGGCCCGGCGCACCCCGGCGTCGTCCACCTCGCAGCTGCCGTCGTCGAACCGCGCCTCGCGCAGGGCCGAAGTGATCGCCGGGGAGACCAGGGTCACTCGGCTGGTCATCGGTCTCCGCTCGGTGAGGTCAGGAGGTCGGGGCGGCGGGGGCTTCGGGTTCGGGTTCCTCTTCGGCCTCGGCGGCCTTGTGCCGGGTGCCCGGTTCCACGTAAGCCTCGCAGCGCGGGTTGTGACACGGGCCCGGCACCCAGCGCGGGACCCACGCGCCCAGCGTCTTGTGTCGCCGGACGACGGACTGCACTGGCTGCCCACAGGCGGGACAGACGCGTTGTTCCCGGTCCATGCACTCCAGAGTAGGGCGGCACGGACCCGAGCGCTCCCCGCTGTACGTCAGTGTCGGTCAGCGTTCCCTGTCGTACGTCCGTACGATCGCGCCGTTGCCGAAGGAGCGCACCCCGCCGAAGGTGAAGCGGGCGATGTCGAAGCCGGCGCCGAACATCGGCATGCCGGTGCCGTAGACCATCGGGTAGGTCTTGATCACGAGCTCGTCGATCTCGTCGATCAGCTCGCCCGCGAGACGGGAGCCACCGCACAGGTAGATACCGAGGTCGCCGTCCTCCGCCTTCAGCTCGCGGACCTTGTCGAGCAGACCGTCCGCGATGATCTCGACGTCCGGGGAGGGCGACTCGCCGAGGGTGCGGGAGGCCACGTACTGGCGCAGGTGTGCGTACGGGCTGCGGATGCCCTCCTTCAGCGCCACGTCGTAGCTGGCCCGGCCCTGGATGATCGTGTCGAACCTCTTGTTCTCCAGGTCGTCGAAGCCGAGCGCGCGACGGCCGTGGGTCGGCAGCGTCTCCGGGTAGTCCGTCTTGAGGAAGTCGAGGAACTCCTCGTCGACGTAGGCGACCATCGCCGAGCCGTCGCCGTTCACGTCTCCGATGAAGCCGTCGACGGAGCAGGCGATGAAGTAGGTGAGCTTTCGCAAGTGGGTCTCTTTCCGTAGGCTGACTTCCTAACCACTTCAGTTGTAGTACTTCGGATGTAGTGGTTGCAAGCGGGTTTCCCGGTGTTTCGGGAAACGGAGCCAAGTGAGAGAGAAGGTTCCGCATGGCCGGAAATCCGGAGCGCCGGGCGGCCCTGGTGGACGCCGGGGTGGAGGTGCTCGCACATGAGGGCGCGCGAGGGCTCACGTTCCGTGCGGTGGACTCGGCGGCCGCGGTGCCGGTGGGCACCGCCTCCAACTACTTCACCGGGCGCGACGACCTGCTGCGGCAGATCGACGCCCGGCTGCACGTCCGGCTGGCGCCCGACCCCGCGGTGCTCGGCGCACTGCTGGCGCGGCCGCGCGACCGCTCCCTGGTCACCGCGTTCATGCACGACCTGATGACCCGCGCGACCCGCGACCGGAGCGGCTACCTCGCCCTGCTGGAGATGCGCCTCGAAGCCACCCGGCGCCCCGAGCTCCGCGCCTCCTTCACCACGTCGGTGCGCGGCGACCTCGACCACGGCATGTTCTTCCACCGCGAGGCCGGCCTGCCCGGCGGCGACGAGACCGTCGTCGTCCTGTATCTCGCGATGCTCGGGCTGATCCTGGAGCACCTGACCCTGCCGGGCGTCCTGGACGGCGTCCTGCCGGGGGTGGGAGTGCCGGAGGGGCTGGTCGAGCGGATCGTGGCGACGGTGGTCCCGGACGGGGCCGAGGGACCCGCGTAGGACGCACGGCGGCGGGCCCCGCACACCGTGGGGATGTGCGGGACCCGCCGGACCGGAACCCGCCGTAGAACAGTCCGGCTTCCTCCGTCGCCCCTCCTCGCTCTCGTTCTCGTCCCCCCTCGTCCCCGCCCTCGGACCGGTCAGGTCAGGTCAGGACCTAGCTGCTGCGACGGGTCACGAACTCCGCCAGGGACAGCAGGCCGCCCGCCGACTCCGGGTCCGGGATCGCCCGGGCCAGTTCGTGCATCGCGCGGGCCATGCGGTCGGCCGCCTGCTCCTGCGCCCACTCACGGCCGCCGGCCCGTTCGACGGCCAGCGTCGTGCGGTCCAGGTCGGCCGGGTCGTAGGGCGCCGCGTACAGCTCGGCCAGTTCGCCGGCCGCCGGGGTGCCGGAGGTCAGCGCGGCGACCACCGGCAGGGACTTCTTGCGGGCGGCGAGATCCGCGCCGGCCGGCTTGCCGGTGTGCCGCGGGTCCCCCCAGAGGCCGATGACGTCGTCGATGAGCTGGAAGGCGAGGCCCGCCTCCCGGCCGAACGCGTCCAGCGCGTCCACGTCCTCCTCGGCCGCCCCCGCGTACAGCGCGCCCACGGCACAGGCGCAGCCGAGCAGCGCTCCCGTCTTGGCCTCGGCCATGGCGAGCACCTCGTCGAGGGTGATCTCGGCGGGGCCGCGCTTCTCCATGGCCGTGTCCGCCTGCTGGCCGGCGCAGAGTTCGACCACACAGGCCGCGACCCGGCGGGCGGCCGCCGAGGACGCGGGATGCGGATCCGCGGCCAGCAGCCCGAGGGCGAGGGCCTGGAGGGCGTCCCCGGCGAGGATCGCGTCGGCGTCGCCGAACACGGTCCAGGCGGTGGGGCGGTGCCGGCGGGTGGTGTCCCGGTCCATCACGTCGTCGTGCAACAGCGTGAAGTTGTGGACCAGTTCGACCGCCGTGGCCGCCCGCAGGGCCGCCGCGCGGGCCGCCGGGCCACCGAGCGCGGCGGCCGCGGCGAGCACGAGGGCCGGGCGGATCGCCTTGCCCGCGTTGGCCGCCGCCGGGGTGCCGTCCGCGTGCTCCCAGCCGAAGTGGTAGAGCGCGACCCGGCGCATGGAACCGGGCAACGAGTCGATGGCCTGGCGCAGTTCGGGGTCGACCGACGCCCGGGAACGCTCCAGGATCACCGCCGCGTCGTGCCCGTCGGCCGGCCCCGGACCACTGTCGCCCTGGTTGCCGATGGGCCTCCGCCTTTCGCGCGCCTCACCCCGGTACCGCCTGGTGGCGTAAGTCACCGCCAGCGGCCGATCTCGACGTTCTCCAGGACGCCCAGCGCGTCCGGCACCAGGACCGCGGCCGAGTAGTAGGCCGTGACCAGGTACTTGATGATGGCCTGTTCGTTGATGCCCATGAACCGCACGGACAGGCTGGGCTCGATCTCGTCCGGGATGCCGGACTGGCGCAGGCCGATGACGCCCTGGTCCTCCTGGCCCAGACGCAGCGCGATGATGGAGCTGGTGCGGGCCGCGGTGACCGGGATCTTGTTGCACGGGTAGATCGGCACCCCGCGCCAGGTCGGGATCCGGTTGCCGCCGACGTCGATGGTCTCGGGGACGAGCCCGCGCTTGTTGAGCTCACGGCCGATCGCGGAGATCGCGCGCGGGTGGGCGAGCAGCATCTTGGTGCCGCGCCGCCTGCTGAGCAGTTCGTCGAGGTCGTCCGGGCTGGGCACGCCGTCGTGCGGCTGGAGCCGCTGGTCGTACTCGCAGTTGTGCAGCAGCCCGAACTCGCGGTTGTTGACGAGCTCGTGCTCCTGGCGCTCCTTGAGCGCCTCCACCGTGAGTCGCAACTGCTGCTCGGTCTGGTTCATCGGCTGGTTGTACAGGTCGGCCACGCGCGAGTGGATGCGCAGGACGGTCTGGGCGATGCTCAGTTCGTACTCGCGCGGCCGGGCGTCGTAGTCCACGAACGTGTGCGGGATGTCCGGCTCGCCCTCGTGACCGGCGGCGAGATCGACCTCCTTCTCGCCGTACTTGTTGGTGCGCTGCTCGGGGATCGCGCGCAGCTGCTGGAGGTGCTCGCGCAGGGATTCGGCGCGCTCCGCGACCTGCTCGACGTCCTGCCGGGCCAGGATCAGCACCGTGCAGGCCGTGTCCGCGCGGGCCGTGTACTCCCAGATGGCGTCCGCGTCGAGCAGCGCCTGGTCGCCGAAGTAGGCGCCGTCCGCGAGCATCCCGAGCACCTGGTCGTCGCCGTAGGGGCCGGTGCCGACCTTCTCGACGCGGCCGTGCGCCAGCAGGTAGACCTCTTCGCTCTGGCTGCCGAAGGAGGCGATGACCTCGCCCGGGCCGAACTCCCGCTGCCGGCACCGCTGGGCGAGTTCCCCGAGCACCTCCTGGTCCTCGTAGGAGCGGAGCGCGGGCAGTTCGCCGAGCTCGGCCGGGATGACCTCGACGCGGTCGCCGGTCTTCACGAACGTGATGCGGCCGTCGCCCACCGCGTACGTCAGACGCCTGTTGACCCGATACGTACCGCCCTGCACATCCACCCAGGGCAGATTCCGCAGCAGCCAGCGGGAACTGATCTCCTGCATCTGCGGTGCGGACTTGGTCGTGGTGGCCAGGTTCCGCGCGGCCGCGGTGCCGAGACTCTGCTGCGGCTTGCCCGAATCCGCGCGGACCTCTTCGCCTACCGACATGAGAAATGCCCTCCCGATTCATGCACGGACGCCGAACTGCGCCGATGCACTTCGTTCACGCGGCAAGCCTTCCATCACGGTGTGTGCTCGTGCTATTACACGAAAGAGCGGGAATGGATCAACGTGGGCAGGGAAGAGGTACGTTTCACCGAACGGTGTTCGACAATGAGCGGGTGACCGACCTCCGCCCCAGCCTGCCGTCCCCCCTCCAGGAAGTGTCCGACGACCGGTTCGGGCGGTACGGCGTCCGGCTGCTGCTGAAGCGGGACGACCTGATCCACCCCGAGCTGATCGGCAACAAGTGGCGCAAGCTCGCGCCCAACCTGGAGCGGGCGGCGGGACGGACGCTCCTCACCTTCGGGGGCGCCTACTCCAACCACCTGCGGGCCACGGCCGCCGCCGGCCGTCTGCTGGGGCAGCCCACGGTGGGCGTGGTGCGCGGCGACGAACTGGCCGGCCGGCCGCTGAACCCGTCCCTGGCCCGGTGCGCGGCCGACGGCATGCGGCTGCACTTCGTGGAGCGCTCGACCTACCGTCGCAAGACCGAGCCGGACGTGCTCGGGAATCTACTGGACACGGTCGGCGCGCGGGACGCGTACGTCGTGCCCGAGGGCGGCAGCAACGCGGCGGCGGTCCGCGGCTGCCGGGCGCTCGGCGAGGAGCTGCGGGGCCGCACCGACGTCGTCGCCCTCGCCTGCGGCACCGGCGGGACCCTCGCCGGCCTGGCGGCCGGCCTCGGCCCCGGCCAGCGGGCCCTGGGCATACCGGTGCTGAGAGGCGGCTTCCTGGACGACGGGATACAGGCGCTCCAGGAAGAGGCGTTCGGCGGCCGACGGGGCGAGTGGCGGCTCGACGAGCGCTTCCACTTCGGCGGCTACGCCCGGGTCACCCCCGAGCTGGAGACCTTCGCGGCAGACTTCGAGCGGCGCCACAACGTGCCGGTGGAACGCCTCTATGTCGCCAAGTCGCTCTACGGTCTCGTCGTCCTGGCCGAGGAGGACGCCTTCGCGCGCGGGACGACCGTGACGGCCGTGATCACGGGCCGCCCGTTCCCGTGAGGCGACGGCGGACGGCCGCGCCTACGCCGTCTCCCGGAAGGCCGCCGCCTCCTCCAGGTCCAGCCGGCGCAGCAGCGTGCGCAGCATCTCGTCGTCGATGTAGCGGCCGTCCCGCAGCCGGACGAACATCTCGCGCTCGGCGCTGATCATCTCGCGCGAGAGGCGCCGGTAGGTGTCGTCGACGGTCTCGCCGGTGACCGGGTTGACCTGCCCGAGGCGCTCCCAGACGGCGTTGCGGCGCCGCTCCAGGACGCTGCGCAGTCGGTCGGCGAGCGGCGGCGGCAGCGCGTTGCGCTCGTCGGACAGCAGCGCGTCCAGGCGCTCCTCGGCGACCCGGGAGGCCTGCGCCTGGGCATTGGCCTCGGCGAGCGTGGCGGCCTGCGGGTCGGGCTCGGGGAACTTCAGCAGCCGGATCAGCGGCGGCAGGCTCAGCCCCTGCACCACCAGGGTGCCGATGACCGTCGTGAAGGTGAGGAAGAGGATCAGATTGCGGTACGGGAAGGGCGCGTCGCCGTGGTCCACGGTGAGCGGGATGGAGAACGCGATGGCGAGCGAGACCACGCCCCGCATGCCGGCCCAGGCGATGACGATCGGCCCCCGCCAGGTCGGATTCTCCTCCCGCGCGCGGATACGCGCCGACAGCAGCCGGGGCAGGAAGGTCGCCGGGTACACCCACAGGAAGCGCGCCGCCACGACCACGAGGAACAGCGCGACGGCGTACCAGGCGGCGTCCACCCCCTCGTAGGCGCCGAGACCCTTCAGGACGACCGGGAGCTGGAGGCCGATCAGCGCGAAGACCGCCGACTCCAGGACGAAGGCGACCATCTTCCACACGGCCTCCTCCTGGAGGCGGGTCGCGAAGTCGACCTCCCACGCGCGGTGGCCCAGGTAGAGCGCGACGACGACCACCGCGATGACGCCGGAGGCGTGGAACTGCTCGGCCGCCGCGTAGGCGACGAAGGGGATCAGCAGGGAGAGCGTGTTCTGGAGCAGGGGCTCCTTGAGGTGGGTGCGCAACCAGTGCAGCGGGGCCATCAGGACCAGACCGACGGCGGTCCCGCCGACCGCCGCCACCAGGAACTCCTCGATACCGCCGGCCCAGGACGCGCCCTCGCCGACCACGACCGCGAGGGCCACCTTGTAGGCGGTGATCGCGGTGGCGTCGTTCAGCAGCGACTCGCCCTGCAGGATCGTGGTGATCCGTGACTGCAGGCCGACCCGGCGGGCGACCGCGGTGGCCGCGACCGCGTCCGGCGGCGCCACCACCGCGCCCAGCACCAGCGCCGCCGTCAGCGGCAGCCCGGGGACGATCAGATAGGCCGCCCAGCCGACGACGAAGGTCGCGAAGAGCACGTACCCGACCGACAGCAGGGCCACCGGACGCAGCTGGGCGCGCAGGTCGAGATAGGAGCTGTCGGTGGCCGACGTGTACAGCAGCGGAGGCAGCAGCAACGGCAGCACGACGTCCGGGTCCAGGGTGTAGTCGGGCACCCCCGGCACATAGGACACCACCAGACCGACCGCCACCAGCAGCAGCGGCGCGGGCACCGGGGTACGCCGGGCCGCCGCCGCGAAAGCCGCACTGCCGGCCACCAGCAACAGCAGTGGCATCACGTCCATGTCCAGCCCGCCCTCGTTTTTCCGCGCGGTCGTCCGCACGCCCGTCGTAATCTGGCAATCATGAAACAGTGCACGCACGCCGACGCGCTGCCCCACCCGGAACCCGTCCCGCTCGGCGAGACGTGTCCGGAGTGCCTGCGGGACGGCACCCACCCGGTGCAACTTCGGCTGTGCCTGACCTGCGGCCACGTCGGCTGCTGCGACTCCTCGCCGAGCCGGCACGCCACGGCGCACCACAAGGAGTCGGGTCACCCGGTGATGCGGACCTTCGAACCCGGCGAGAACTGGCGCTGGTGCTTCGTCGACCATGTCCTCGTATGAGGAGCCCCGTATGAGGAGACCATGACGCCCCGGCCGTCCGGCGGGTACGGTTCGACCATCTGACGCATGGGTACGTCAACCCGGCGCGCCCTGTTCCCATTTGGGCCGACCGACCTCTAGACACGGAGCGTGTTCACAGCTTTACTGTGAGTGACGCCAGGGGGTTGGGGTCCCGGGGACAGAAACTTGAGAGCGCGATAGCGTCACCGCTGCACCACACACGCGTTACCCCGGGGGGCGACCCTCGGCCCCGAAAAGCTTGTACCACCTTGGAGGTGAGGGTGTCCCAGATCGCAGGCGAGCCCGCGACCCAGGACTTCGTGGAAGTCCGGCTGCCGGCTGCGGGTGCCTACCTGTCGGTGCTGCGGACGGCCACGGCCGGCCTCGCGGCCCGTTTGGACTTCACCCTGGACGAGATCGAGGACCTGCGCATCGCGGTGGACGAGGCCTGCGCGATCCTGCTCCAGCAGGCCGTGCCCGGCTCCGTCCTCAGTTGCGTGTTCCGACTCGTCGACGACTCGCTGGAGGTCACCGTCTCCGCGCCGACCACGGACGGACACGCCCCCTCACGGGACACCTTCGCCTGGACCGTCCTGTCCGCCCTCGCGGGCAAGGTGTCCTCCGCCGTCGACGAGGACAAGACCGTGACGATCAGTCTCTACAAACAACGCGGCGCGGGACCCGGGCCGGCGTGAGGAACGGGGACGGGCCGGTGCGGGACGAAGAGCGCGGCACACGGGAGCTGCCGGCCGAGAACGCCGAGATTCCAGTCTCTCCGGACGGTTCCCGACGCATGGCGGACGGCATCGACGGCATTCCCGAGCAGGCCCGGCCGCATCCGGAGGACGACTCGGTCTCCGCGCAGGCGGCCCTGCCGGAAGGTGCCGTGCAGGGCTCACCTCGGGAGAGGCGGATCGGGGGCTCGCCCCCGGGCCGAGCAGAGGCGAGGGCTCGACAGAGGGCGACGGGCGGGACAATGAGCGAGCACCAGCGAGACGGCGAACAGAGCGTGCCGGGCACGCAGCACGAACCACCGGCCATCCCTGTGCCGGCCACCCCCGTGCCGGGTCCCCCCGCGCCTGGGGACCGCAGCGGCGCACGGGCGATGTTCATCGAGCTGCGCAAGCTCGAGAACACCAGTGCCGAGTACGCGGAGATGCGCAACCAGCTGGTCCGCATGCATCTGCCGCTCGTCGAGCACCTCGCGCGGCGCTTCCGCAACCGCGGCGAGCCGCTGGACGACCTCACCCAGGTCGCCACCATCGGCCTGATCAAGTCGGTCGACCGCTTCGACCCGGAGCGCGGCGTGGAGTTCTCCACGTACGCGACCCCCACGGTCGTCGGCGAGATCAAGCGCCACTTCCGCGACAAGGGCTGGGCGGTGCGGGTGCCGCGCCGGCTCCAGGAGCTGCGCCTGGCGCTGACCACGGCGACGGCCGAGCTGTCGCAGCAGCACGGCCGCTCCCCCACGGTCCACGAGCTCGCCGAGAAGCTGGCGATCTCGGAGGAAGAGGTCCTGGAGGGCCTGGAGTCCGCCAACGCGTACTCCACCCTCTCGCTGGACGTGCCCGACACCGACGACGAGTCGCCGGCGGTCGCGGACACCCTCGGCGCGGAGGACGAGGCGCTGGAGGGCGTCGAGTACCGGGAGTCCCTCAAGCCGCTCCTGGAGGACCTCCCGCCGCGCGAGAAGCGGATCCTGCTGCTGCGCTTCTTCGGCAACATGACCCAGTCGCAGATCGCGCAGGAGGTCGGCATCTCGCAGATGCACGTCTCGCGCCTGCTGGCCCGCACGCTGGCCCAGCTGCGGGAGAAACTGCTCGTCGAGGAATAGCGGTACAGGCAAACAAGCGGTACAGAGGAGCGGCGGCGGGAACCGCCTACTCCGATGCGCGGCCCGGCCCCCGGATCCCGAGGGCCCGGGTCGTCTCGCCGTTGACGATCAGGACGAGCGAGGCGACGGCGGTGGCCGCGAGGGCGATGCCCGCCGGGATGGCCAGGCTGTCCGCCTGCAGAAGGTTGTAGGCCACCGGCAGCGCCATGATCTGGGTGATGACCGCGGGTCCCCGGCTCCAGCTGCGCAGCCCCAGCAGCCCACGGGCGGCGAGCAGCGGCAGCAGCGCGAGGACGATCAGGGTGACTCCGCCGGTGACGGCCTGCTGACGGTCGCCCGGGTCGCCGCTGATCCCCAGGGCGAGCATGCACACCCCGCCGACGACCAGCGCCAGCCCCTCCAGGGCGACGAGCGCGGCGGCGTACGTCAGCCGACGCGGGCGGGGTCCGGCGGTTTCCGGGGCGGCGGAAGTCTCGTCACTGCTCACCCCAGAAGGGTAGCCCGCAGCTCTGAGCGGGCCCCGGGCCACCCGCGCGCGAAGGCGCGGCGCTCGTGTCCAGGCTCACTCCGCGATCTCTTACCCGATCCCCACCTCGGCCTGTGCCCGGTACCACCCAGTAGGTACGCTGCAACTCATGCGTGCACTTCTCGTGGTCAATCCGGCGGCAACCACTACGAGTGCACGGACGCGCGATGTCCTCATCCACGCGCTCGCGAGCGAGATGAAGCTCGAGGCGGTCACCACGGAGTACCGCGGACACGCGCGTGACCTGGGCCGGCAGGCGGCGGACAGCGGAAACGTCGATCTGGTGGTGGCCCTCGGCGGCGACGGCACGGTCAACGAGGTGGTCAACGGCCTCCTGCACGCCGGCCCCGATCCGGAGAACCTGCCCGGCATAGCGGTGGTCCCCGGCGGTTCCACCAACGTCTTCGCCCGCGCCCTGGGGCTGCCCAACGATCCGGTGGAAGCCACCGGCGCGCTGCTGGACGCGCTGCGCGAGGGCAGTGAGCGTACGGTCGGGCTCGGCCTCGCGGCGGGCACGCCGGGCACGGAGGACGAGGCGGTGCCCTCGCGCTGGTTCACGTTCAACGCGGGACTGGGCTTCGACGCCGGAGTGGTGGGGCGGGTGGAGCAGCAGCGCGAGCGCGGCAGGAGATCCACCCACGCTCTCTACATCCGTCAGGCCATGCGCCAGTTGTTGGGTGAGTCACAGCGCCGGCACGGGTCGATCACCCTGGAGCGTCCGGGTGCCGAACCGGTGACCGATTTGGTGCTGTCCATAGTCTGCAACACGGCTCCGTGGACCTATCTGGGCAATCGCCCGGTGTACGCGTCGCCTAAGGCCTCGTTCGATACGGGGCTCGACGTACTGGGTCTCAGCCGTCTGTCCACGGCCTCGGTTGCCCGATATGGCACCCAGTTGCTCACTTCGTCCCCCGAACGGGGACCGCACGGCAAGCACGCCGTCTCCCTGCACGATCTGGACCAGTTCACCTTGCATTCGAAGGTCCCTTTGCCCCTTCAGATGGACGGTGACCACCTGGGGCTGCGAACAAGCGTGACGTTCACAGGCGTACGCCGTGCACTGCGTGTGATTGTGTGAGCAGAAAGGGCTGAAGTCCTTTCACTCGAACGTTTAGGCCAGGGTCCACCCCATGGAAGTACGGCTGTGACCTAGTCGACACCGAGGAATCAAAAAAAACTTTCCGGAAGGGGTTGTATCCGCCGCTGAGGTTTGCGAGTCTCTACGTGGCGATCGGGACAGCCCGCAACACCGGCATCCACTGATCACCGGAACCCCTCTTCAAACAACAGGACCGCGCCAGGGAACCTGGCTGGTGGCCCTTCACTTGTTGAGGGATTCGTGAAAGCGTTCACATTCACAAGCAACTTGCACGTAATACCAAGGAGAGGTAGCAGCCATGGACTGGCGTCACAACGCCGTTTGCCGCGAGGAAGACCCCGAGCTCTTCTTCCCCATCGGCAACACCGGTCCTGCGCTGCTGCAGATCGAGGAAGCCAAGGCCGTCTGCCGTCGCTGCCCGGTTATGGAGCAGTGTCTGCAGTGGGCGCTCGAGTCCGGTCAGGACTCCGGCGTCTGGGGTGGCCTCAGCGAGGACGAGCGTCGTGCGATGAAGCGCCGCGCCGCCCGCAACCGGGCCCGTCAGGCTTCCGCCTGACAACACCCGCCCCGCGAGCCTGAGCTTGGCGGCGCGTACAGCGAGTACGCATCTCCCGCCCCCGAGCCGCAGCGCGCAGTACCCCCGATGCGCAGCACAAGCTGGCAACGAGCATTCGAGCCCCGGACCCCTGAACGGTCCGGGGCTTCTTGCTGTGCGCCCGCGGTCCGCGCACGCCGTCGCCCGCTCCGTCGCGGGCCCGCTACTTCTGTGCGCGGACCGGGATGTCCAGGATCACCTGGGTGCCGCGCTCGGGTCCCGGGACCATGTCGAAGGTTCCGCCCAACTCGCCCTCCACCAGCGTCCGTACGATCTGGAGCCCGAGGTTGCCGGAGGTGTGCGGGTCGAAACCTTCGGGCAGCCCGACGCCGTCGTCCTGGACGGTGACCAGGAGACGCGTCTCCTTCGTGGTGCCGCCGCGGACCGCGGACACCTCGACCGTGCCGGTGTCGCCCTCGACGAAGCCGTGCTCCAGGGCGTTCTGCAGGATCTCGGTGAGGACCATGGACAGCGGGGTGGCGACCTCGGCGTCCAGGATGCCGAAGCGTCCGCTGCGCCGGCCGGCGACCTTGCCCGGCGAGATCTCGGCGACCATCGCCAGCACCCGGTCGGCGATCTCGTCGAACTCCACCCGCTCGTCCAGGTTCTGAGACAGCGTCTCATGCACGATGGCGATCGAGCCGACCCGGCGGACCGCCTCCTCCAGCGCCTCCCGGCCGCGCTCTGACTCGATGCGCCGGGCCTGGAGGCGCAACAGGGCCGCCACCGTCTGGAGGTTGTTCTTCACCCGGTGGTGGATCTCCCGGATGGTCGCGTCCTTGGTGATCAATTCACGCTCGCGACGGCGCAGTTCGGTGACGTCCCGGAGCAGCACGAGCGCGCCGACGCGGGTGCCCTTGGGCTTGAGCGGGATCGCCCGGAACTGGATGACCCCGTCCTTGGCCTCGATCTCGAACTCGCGGGGCGCCCAGCCGCTGGCAACCTTGGCGAGCGCCTCGTCCACCGGACCCCGGGTCGGCGCGAGTTCCGCCGTGGTCAGACCGAGGTGCTGGCCGACCAGGTCGGAGGCGAGGCCCATGCGGTGGTAGGCCGAGAGCGCGTTCGGGGAGGCGTACTGGACGATCCCGTCGACGTCGACACGGATCAGGCCGTCCCCGACGCGCGGGGCGGCGTCCATGTCCATCTGCTGGTTGGGGAACGGGAAGGAGCCGGCCGCGATCATCTGTGCGAGGTCGGAGGCGCTCTGGAGGTAGGTGAGCTCCAGGCGGCTGGGAGTGCGCACGGTGAGCAGGTTGGTGTTGCGGGCGATGACCCCGAGGACGCGGCCCTCACGCCGTACGGGGATCGACTCGACCCGTACGGGGACCTCCTCACGCCATTCCGGGTCGCCCTCGCGCACGATCCGGCCCTCGTCCAGGGCGGCGTCCAGCAGCGGACGGCGGCCCCGCGGGACGAGGTGGCCGACCATGTCGTCCTGGTAGGAGGTCGGGCCGGTGTTGGGCCGCATCTGGGCGACCGAGACATAGCGGGTGCCGTCCCGGGTGGGGACCCACAGGACCAGGTCGGCGAAGGAGAGGTCGGAGAGCAGCTGCCACTCCGAGACCAGCAGGTGGAGCCACTCGAGGTCGGAGTCGTCGAGTGCGGTGTGCTGGCGTACGAGTTCGTTCATGGAGGGCACGTCTGCGAGCGTACCCGTGGGTCTGTGCGGGGCCTAAACCTGTCGGCGGCGCGCGGTCGGCCGCGAGGGGCCCGGGCCCGGAAACACCCGCGGGCCGCGGCGCCTGGGAGGGACCCTCAGCCCTCCCGGCACCGCAGCCCGGAGCAATATCGGCCGCGGGGTGTGCGGTCCCGTCGACCGAAGGTGAGGAACCGGGGCAGTCAGGGCAGAGAGCTCCGGGTCCTCGGTCCGCCCTCCTGTGCGGGGAAGACGGAAGTTCTGTGTCGCGCTCCCCTCCATTGTGGACTAGACCACTAGGGGTGTCCATGTGTGGAAGGTCGTTCGTTGTTGTGGGTATTCGGACGCTCTGACATCCACAACGCAGCCTAGCCTGTGCGGGTTCCCGCGCGGGGCCAGTTACGCGCGGCAGTTTCCGCGATCCGCTCCCGGAGGGGCCCTCCACCCCCTCCCCCACCCCTTCCCGGGCCCGAAGACGGACACGGTCGACTCTGTTAGATTGACCCCATAGATTGGTCTAAACCACATAGCCCTTCCGGGCCCCCCGTGCCCCTCTCAGAACGGCAGGCCAGCGTGGAAGTTGTCATCGTTGCGGACGCCCGGTCGGGCGGCGAACTCATCGCCGAGGCCATGGCGCAGCTCCTGCGGCGCAAGCCGGACGCCCTGCTGGGTGTGGCCACCGGCTCCACCCCGCTGCCCGTCTACCAGGCACTGGCGGCCGAGGCGCGCTCCGGATCGGTGGACACCGCGCGGGCGCGGATCGCCCAGCTCGACGAGTACGTGGGCCTGCCCGCCGAGCACCCCGAGTCCTACCGTTCGGTGCTGCGACGCGAGGTGCTGGAGCCGCTGGGCATCGGCATGGAGGCCTTCCTCGGACCGGACGGCACGGCCCCGGACGTACAGGCCGCGTGCGAGGCGTACGACCGCGCGCTGGCCGCGGCCGGCGGAGTGGACCTGCAGCTGCTCGGGATCGGCACCGACGGGCACATCGGCTTCAACGAGCCGTGCTCCTCGCTGGCCTCGCGCACCCGGATCAAGACGCTGACCGAACAGACCCGGGTCGACAACGCGCGCTTCTTCGACGGCGACATCGAGCAGGTCCCGCACCACGTCATCACGCAGGGCATCGGCACGATCCTGGAGGCGCGGCACCTGGTGCTGCTCGCCACCGGGGAGGGCAAGGCGGACGCCGTCGCGGCCACCGTCGAGGGGCCGGTCGCCGCGGTGTGCCCGGCCTCCGCACTCCAGCTGCACCCGCACGCCACGGTCGTCGTCGACGAGGCCGCCGCGTCCAAGCTGAAGCTCGCGGAGTACTTCCGGCACACCTTTGCCAACAAGCCGGAGTGGCAGGGCATCTGAGGGCGCCGCCCACCACCGACCACGGCGAAAGGCGCCGGGCTCCCGAAGAGGTGCCC